>NZ_JBFAIM010000105.1:0-34574 GCF_040654715.1 Nonomuraea sp. NPDC050643
GATGGTACTGCACTCGGGAGGGTGTGGGAGAGTAGGTCACCGCCGGACAATCTTTGTGGGAGGGCCCCGACATGTGTCGGGGCCCTTTCTGCGTTCCAGGGGAAGTTGTCGCCATCTTCAGCCGTTCGTTTCGCGGTGGGCAGCGGGTGGCTCGCTGTCGTAGGCGCTGGAACCCCATCTCGGATCTGTGTATGGCTGTTGGTGAGCCTGCTTGCTCGGGGCAGCCGCCAGCGGTGGGCGTGCTGCTGCAAGTGCTGCGCGGTGGTCACGACGCGACGTTCCACATCGGCTGGTTCAGCCGTCCGGCTGCGACGGGGATGAGGCGAAGCAGGGGCGGCGGGTCGGGGGTGCGTATGTCGTGGCGCGTGACGGCGTGGTTGGTGGGCGTCTTGCGATTGCTCATCGGGCGGAGGGTTCTCGCGACGACAGATTCTGCGCCGGCTGATCGAGATCGTCGTTGGTGTGAAGTGGAGTGATCAGCTCTTGTGCCGACACGGGCGGCGGGGTGGTCAGCTCTGGTGGCAACACGGGATGGCGAAGGCACTCGTTTCTGGTGGCTCTCTGGGGACGTGCCGTGGTCTCGCCCTTGTGGTGATGATCCACTTGGTGGAGGAGCTCTTGTCCTCACGACAGGCGTGGCGCGGGGCCGGTCGCCTTCGAGACTGATTCTCGAGTGGTGGATTCCGTCGGCTGATGGACGTTGGTCGCTCTGTGCGTGTTGCCCCCCGCTGAGCGTGACCATGGCCCGTGGTGTGGGAGGCGGCGCCTGTGACCTTGGCCGGGGGTCCTCCGAGCCATCTCAGTGCCGTTGAAGGACGTCACAGGGCCCGCACGCGGTCATGTGGGGCTGCTGGAGCCGGCGGTGCTACGGCTGGTCACGTTGCCAGAATCTGGCTTCTGGGTGGATATCGATACTTTCGCCCGATCTTTGAGGACTACTTCGCCGATCTCGCGGCAGAGATACGTGAGCAGACCCGTGGCTGAGGCGAGGATCAGAGGTGGAGAGTGCCCGACATGACCGTCACCGCGTGGCCCGCGAGATGGACGCGGTCCCCCTCGTGACGTACGCGGACGATGCCGCCCCTCGCCGAGAGTTGCGCCCCCACGAGAGAGTTCCGGCCGAGGCGGGCCGACCAGTACGGAGACAGCGCGCAGTGGGCCGAGCCCGTGACCGGGTCTTCCGGCACGCCCACGTTCGGGGCGAAGAAGCGCGAGACGAAGTCCGTCTCCGTGCCCCGCGCGGTGACGATGACGCCCCTCGCCTCCACCGCGGCCAGGGCTGCGATGTCGGGGGTCAGGGATCGTACCGATTCTTCCGACTCCAGCTCCACCAGCAGGTCAAGGGCGCTTTTTCCGACACGTACCGGTGCCGCGCCGAGTGCTTTCTCCAGACCGGGAGGAACCGGGACAGGGGTCACCTGCTTGGCCGGGAAATCCATTGTGATCATGTCGTCGGCGCTGCGATTCACGGTAAGCACACCGCTGGCCGTCTTGAATTCGAGGCGCCCCGTCGCCACACCGGTCGAATAGAGCACATGTGCGGTCGCCAAGGTTGCGTGACCACAGAGCGTCACCTCGACGGCAGGTGTGAACCAACGTAGCGAATCGCCTAGCAGGAAGGCTGTCTCGGAGAGGCTCATCTCGTTGGCTACGCTCTGCATCCACCGGTCAGTAACCGGAGAGTCCAGCAGGCAGACCGCTGCGGGATTACCCTTGAAAGCTGTGTCCGTGAAGGCGTCCACAGTGAAGAGGCGCATGTGGCTGATGGTATACGGGGGTCGGATATCCAGCTGCAAGCAGGCTGCAAGCCGTACAAAATGGAATTAGGGCTGGGCGTGTCGCGTGGCGAATGCGGAATCGTCGGTTACCGTCCAATGTGTAGGGACGTGCCGATTACGGTCTGTTCCTGAGGAAAGGACAAGCCGATGGGGGCAGTGCGCAAGGTGGTGAGCTACCTTGGCCTGAGCGGGGTCGATCACTACGACGAGGGTTACGACGACGACGAGCAGTACGAGGACGAGTACGTCCCCGCGACCGAGCGGGCCGCCAAGCGGTGGCGCGCGAACGTCGACTCGTCGCGGATCGTGATGGTCCAGCCGCTCAAGTACAACGACGCACCGTTGATCGGTCAGCATTTCCGTGACGGACAGACGGTGATCATGGACGTTACGGGCATGCCGTTGTCCGAGGCGACGAGGATGGTCGACTTCGCCGCCGGACTGGCTTTCGGATGTGAGGGGCGGATCGAGCGCATCGCCGAGCGCGTCTTCCTGCTCGCGCCGGCTCACGTGGAGATCGAGGTCCAGTAGACATCCTGCGCAGCGGTCTGTCGCCACCGTTCCGACCGGAACGACGGTAGGGCGGCAGGCCGACGAGCAGGTCTCAAGCAGCTCGCGGGCCGCGACGAATCAACCGGGTCAGCTCGGTTGCGTCGTCAGCGGCCTGCTTTGCGCGTGCGTCCGATTCGCGGGCGTACGCGTGCAGAGCCCATACGGCCCCTTCCGCCAGCTCCTTGAGCTCGCTGACCTGGGAGGCCACGTATGCGGCGTCGGCGGCGACGAGCTTGCGGCGCTGCCAGAGCTGCCAGCCGGCCAGGCCGATCATGGCCACTCCGGCGCCGGCGAGCAGGGTGGAGGCGAAGGCCGCACCGATCAGGCAGGCCACACCCAGGACGATCAGCACGACGGCGGCCCATGGCCGGCCGCGCGGGACGACACCCTCGGTGACGATCGACTCTTCGGCTGCGGCCAGCGACGCCTGGTCGGGCCCCTCGGGGCGCAGGTGGATGCGGTGGCCGAGCAGCGGGACCGTCAGCGTGGCCGGCGGCGCCAGGCTGCTGTCGGTCTCGAGCTCTTCGGCCACGCCCCGCAGGATGGGCGCCGCCACGTGCAGCGCGATCGCCGCGAGGTGCGGGTCGGCGCCGGGGCGCAGGTCGTCGAGCAGGTAGGAGCTCAGCGAGGCCATCGGCCCCGACGGCCCGCCCTGGCCGATGAGCGAGCGCAGCACGGCGAGCGGCTCGTCCTCGGCCCATGAGGCGACCGGGTCGCCGGAGCTGTTGTCGAGCGGCGCGGAGGAGTCGTGATCGGCCTGGCGGGCCGAGGTGATCTCCGCGCACCGCCCGCGCAGCCTGGCCAGCCGGGCGGCCGCCACGGCGGGCCTGGCCAGGTCGGGGATCTCCGCCATCTCGGGGAAGTCGGCCAGCGACGGCGGCACGACGACCGACGGCTCGCCCGGGGCGATCGCCTGCACCCACTGCTCGGGCTCGGCGTGCTCGGGGACGGACAGGGCGTCGAGTTTGCGCAGCACGAAGATCTTGCCGGCGGGACCGTACGCCCCCCGGGCGGCGGCCAGCCAGAGCGAGCGCTGGCCGTGGGAGACCGGGCGGTCGAGCGACAGCTCACCGAACGCGGTGCCCAGCCAGGAGGCGTGGATGCGGCTGCCCTGCCCGGACACCGCGAGCGCCAGGCAGAGGAAGAGCGCGGTCTGCTGCTGGTCGCGCCCGGCGGCCTTGCTCAGTGGTTCGAGTGGGTCGTCACCGCCCAGGATGGCGACCAGCGCTTCGACGGCCGGGGGCAGCCAGTAGCCGGGTACGTCAGGAAAACCCGGTGCGGCCGGAGGCGCGGTGCCCTTGGCGGCGAGGTGCGCCAGCAGCGCCTCGGCGTAGCGTTGCAACTCCGGAGCTGCTGGGGGGCTCGCAGTCAGGTCCGTGCTCAAGGCAGAGAACTCCCCCATTTCGGCCTCAATTCATGACCGCGTAAAGCCTAACCGTTGGGGCGCGCCAACCCGGTGGAGGCGCGCCCACGACGGAACGGGACACTTTGAGCCGACTGCCTGTTACATGCGCTCGGGGACAGGGACGCCCAGAAGGTCGAGCCCGGTCTCCAGCACCCGCAGGGTCAGCGCGCACAGGGCCAGGCGGGAGGCCCGGGTGTCGGGGTCGACGCCCTCCTTCAGCACCGGGCACTGCTCGAAGAAGTCGGTGAAGGCGGTGGCGGTGGCGTAGATGTAGGCGCACAGCCGGTGTGGCTCGCTGGCCGCCGTCGCGTGCTCCAGCACCGCGCCGAGGCCGAGCAACTGGAGGGCCAGGGCGCGCTCGGCCGGCTCACCGAGCCGGATGGGGCCGGTCGCGGAGGCCGGGTCGACCTCGCCCCGGCGGAAGATCGAGCGGATGCGCGCCTGGGCGTATTGCAGGTAGGGGGCGGTGTTGCCGGTGAAGGCCAGCATGCGGTCGAAGTCGAGGACGTACTCGCTGTCGTGGCTGACCGACAAATCGGCATATTTCACCGCGCCCATGCCGACGGCGTGCGCGATCTCCCGCGTGGTGGCCTCGTCGTAACCCCGGTCGGCGATCGCCGCCATGGCCCGGTCGATGGCCTCCTGCAGCAGGTCCATCAGCTTGGTGGACTCACCGGAACGCGTCTTGAACCGGCGGCCGTCCTTGCCCAGCATCATGCCGATCTGGACGTGCTCGGCCGAGACGGAGTCGGGCAGCCAGCTCGCCATCCGCGCCGCCGCGAACACCATCCGGAAGTGCAGCGCCTGCTCGGAGCCCACGACATAGAGGATGCGGTCGACCTTGAGGTCGTGGACGCGGTAGCGGATGGCCGCCATGTCCGTGGTGGCATAGCCGTAGCCCCCGTCGCTCTTCCTGATGATGAGCGGCAGGGGCTTGTCGTCGGAGCCGGTGAAGCCCGGCGGGAACACGCAGAGCGCGCCCTCGCTGAGCACCGCCGTGCCCGACGTCTCCAGGTCGTCGCAGGTCTTCTGGAGCATCGAGTTGTACATGCTCTCGCCGGCGATGTCGGCGTCGGTCAGCGTGACGCCGAGCAGGCCGTAGATCTTGTTGAAGTAACGCACGGTGGCGTCCATGAACACGTGCCACAGGCGCAGCGTCTCGGGGTCGCCCGACTGCAGCGTGGTCACCCGTACGCGCGCGCGCAGCTTGAACGCCTCGTCGCCGTCGAACTTGACCCGCGCCGCCTGGTAGAACTCCGTGCCCATGCCGGCCTCGAGCTGCCCGACCGCGGCCTCCTCGCCGATGTCGAGCAGGTGCTCGATGAGCATGCCGAACGGCGTGCCCCAGTCGCCCAGGTGGTTCTGCCTGACGACGGTGTTGCCGAGGTGCTCGTGCAGCCGGGCCAGCGCGTCGCCCACGATCGTGGTGCGCAGGTGGCCGACGTGCATCTCCTTGGCCGCGTTGGGCGCGGAGTAGTCGATCACCACGGTCTGCGACGGCGTGATCGTGCCGACGCCGAGCCGCGGGTCGGCCAGCATCTGCTGGGCCTCGGCGGCGATCCACGAGTCGTCGAGCGTGATGTTGAGGAACCCGGGGCCGCTGACCTCGACCGTGCCGGGGAAGTCGGACAGCTCGGTCTTGATGGCCTCGGCGACCTCCCGCGGGGCCCGTCGCAGACGCTTGGCCAGGCTCATCGCGACGTTCGCCTGGAAGTCGGCGAACTGGGAGGGCCTGATCAGCGGGTCTGCGTCGGCGTGCTCCGGGCCGAACGCGTGCGCCAGCGCCTGCTGGACGCGCTCGGAGAGCACTATCTGCGGGTCGGTCATGGTCTAAGGGTACCGGCGACCTTGACCGCCACGCTTATCATAAGCGCCGCCAAGATCGAGATGCCGACGGCGGTCAGATCGTTGCCGATGTCACCGGGTTCGAGGGCGAAGAAATCGCGGACGAAGGGCAGCGTCAGCCCGATCGCGAAGACCACCGCCATGGCGCCGACCATCCCCGCCCGCCACCAGGTGAGCGGCTTGGCGATCAGCGCGAGCACCCACCAGGTGGTGAGGAAGAGCGTGATCACGGCGGAGGTCTGGTCCTGGAGGAGCGTGGACGTGCCGCTGTGCGCGGCCCAGAACGACACGAGCACCGCCACCGCGCACAACACTCCCGCCGGTACGGCGAAGCGCAGCACCCGCGGCACGAACCCCGGCTTCGAACGTTCGAGCGTGGGGGCGAGCGCCAGGAAGAACGCGGGGACGCCGATGGTCAGCGCGTTCACCAGGGTGGAGTGGCGCGGCGCGAACGGGAACATGACCCCGGCCACCCCGACGACCAGCGACAGCACGATCGCGTAGAAGGTCTTGGTGAGGAACAGGTTGGCGACGCGTTCGATGTTGGCCAGCACCCGCCGGCCCTCGGCCACGACGTGCGGCAGCGTGGCGAACTTGTCGTCCAGCAGCACCACCTGGGCCACCGCCTTGGTGGCCGGGCTGCCCGCGCCCATCGCGATGCCCAGGTCGGCGTCCTTCAGCGCGAGCACGTCGTTGACCCCGTCGCCGGTCATGGCCACGGTGTGGCCCCGGGCCTGCAGCGCGGCGACGAACTCCCGCTTCTGCCGCGGCGTGACCCGGCCGAAGACGGTGTGCGTGTCGAGCAGCTCGCCGAGCTTGGCGGGGTCGTCGTGCGGCAGCGTCCTGGCGTCGATGGCGCGGTCGCCGCCCGGGATGTCGAGCCCGGTCGCGATGGCCGCGACGGCCACCGGGTTGTCGCCGGAGATCACCTTGACCGTCACGCCCTGCTCGGCGAAGTAGCGCAGGGTCTCGTGGGCGTCGGGCCTGATGCGCTGCTTGAACGTGACGAGCGCGACGGGCTCCACGACGGCCTCGCCGCTTTCCGTCGCGGCCAGGCTGTCGGTACGGCACAGCGCCAGCACACGGGTCCCCGACGTGGCCAGCTCGGCGGCCCTGTCGTAGGCGGCGCCACCCCGGAGCAGGACGTCGGGCGCCCCGAGCACCCAGGAGCCGCGCTCACCGAAGTCGGCCCCGCTCCACTTGCGCGCCGAGGAGAACGGCACGGTGGCGCGGGCCGTCCAGCCGTCGCGGGCGGCCGGGTGACGTACTTGGATGGCCTGGGCGGTGGCGTTCGGCCGGCCGTCGAGGTTGGCCAGCGCGGCCAGGGCGGCGTCGGCCGCAGAGCCGTCGAGGGTGACGGGCAGGACCTGGTCGAGGTCCATCCCGCCCGCGGTGAGGGTGCCGGTCTTGTCCAGGCAGAGCACGTCGACCCTGGCCAGGCCCTCGATCGCGGGCAACTCCTGGACCAGGCACTTGCGCCGGCCCAGGCGTACGACGCCGACCGCGAACGCGATGGAGGTGATCAGCACCAGGCCCTCGGGGATCATGGTGACGATGCCCGCGACCGCGCCGGTGATGGCGGTGCCGAGGTCGACGGCGTTGCTGAGCTGGCTGTAGATCAGCAGGGCGCCGATCGGGATGACGAGCCAGGTGATGTATTTGATGAAGTTCGCGACGCCGGCGCGCAGCTCCGAGTGGGCGAGGTGGAACTTGCTGGCCTCTTCCGCCAGTTTGACCGCGTACGCGTCGGTTCCGACCTTCGTGGCCACGAACGAGCCCGTGCCCGCGACCGCGAAGCTGCCCGACAGGACCTGGTCGCCCGGCTGCTTGTGCACGGGGTCGGCCTCGCCGGTCAGCAGGGACTCGTCGACCTCCAGCCCGTCGGACTCGACGACCTCGCCGTCGACCAGCAGGCGGTCGCCGGGACCGAGCAGGATCAGGTCGCCGAGGACCACCTGGCGGGGCGGGACCTGGCGCTCCTCGCCGTCGCGGCGGACGATGACCGGGGCCTCGTTGACGACCGCGAGCTTGTCGAGCGTGCGCTTGGCGCGCAGCTCCTGGACGATGCCGATCAGCATGTTGGCCACGATGACCAGCCCGAACAGGCTGTCCTGCCACTCGCCGAAGATCAGGATCAGCACCCAGAGCACGCCGATGACCAGGTTGAACAGGGTGAGGACGTTCGCCCTGATGATCGCGCTCAGTGATCGGCTGGACCGGCGCGGGACGTCGTTGGTCTTCGCCTCCGCCACCTGTGCCGAGGTGAGCCCCCGGACCGCTGAGGTGACCCCGTCCACATAACCCCCCGTTTCTGTGGATCGGGACACACCCTACGGCGTCACCACAGTCGGTGGGATCGGTGTGAGGCGGCTATCTTGTCGCCGATCGCGCCCACGATTCCGGCCGAGGACAGGTCGGCGGCGAGGCGGCAGGCGGCGCTGATGCCCTGGGCCTTGGAGGCGCCGTGGGCGATGACGACCGTGCCGTTCAGGCCGAGCAGCACGGCGCCGCCGTGTTCCTCGGCGTCGAGGCGGCGGCGCAGCTCGCGGATGCGCGAGCGCTGCATGACGGCGCCCAGCCTGGCGAGCCTGCTGTCGCTGATGGTCTCCCTGAGCTCGGCGAACGCGTAGCGGACCGCGCCCTCCATGGTCTTCAGCGCCACGTTCCCGGTGAAGCCGTCGGTGGTGATCACGTCGACCTTGCCGGTCAGCAGGTCGTGGCCCTCCACGTTGCCGGCGAAATCGAGGTCGGGGGTGGCCTCCAGCAGCTCGTGGGCGCGTTTGACGAGTTTGTTGCCCTTCTCGGCCTCGCTGCCGATGGTGAGCAGGCCGACCCTGGGGGCCTCGACGCCGTGGGCGAGCTCGGCGTACGTGGCTCCGAGGTGGGCGAACTGCACCAGCATCTCCGGTTTGACCTCGGCGTTGGCGCCGGCGTCCAGGAGCAGGGTGGGGGTGGGCAGCGTGGGGAGCGCGACGGCGATGGCCGGTTTGAGCACGCCCTGCTGGCCCTTGAGGCGGAGCCGGCCGGTGGCCACGATCCCGGCGGTCGAGCCGGCGGACACGACGGCGCTGGCGTCGCCGCGGCGTACGAGGTGGCAGGCGATCGCGATGCTGGAACGCGGCCGGCGCAGGCTGGCCAGGGCGCCCTCGTCCATGGCCAGCGCCTCCTCGGCCCGGACGATGGGGATCTCCTTGGTGGCGTCGTGGTCGGCGAGTGCTTCGTACAGGACGCGCGGCGAGCCGACGAGGACGACGGGCAGACCTCGCTCCCGCACGGCGTGCACCGCCCCCGCGACGATCTCGTGCGGTGCGTGGTCGCCGCCCATGGCGTCGAGCGCGATGGGCCTGCTGTCGGACAATGATCACCTCGTACGGCATCGAGCCCGCCGTCACGGCTTGGAACGCGGGCTCGGTGTGTCCGCATCGCAGGCGAGGCAGGTGCCAGGTTAACCGGCGGGTAGGCCCTGTTGGTTCCCCCGCCGGACGGTTCCAGTCCTGGCCAGGCCTAGTGCAGGTTCCAGTCGTCCTTTCCGCGGGTGACGATGACCTTGGAGAAGGCCGACGAGCCGGTGAGCCGGATCAGCGGGCCGTCGCCCTCGGAGCCGCCTGTCACGTTGCGCTTGCCGAAGATCGAACTGCCCTCGTCGATCACGTTGGCGTTGTCGGGGACGCGGACGATGAGCTTGCTGAACCGGGCGTTCGTCTCGATCGTGATCTCGCGTCCCGGCAGCACGGCGTCGGACAGGTCGATGATGAGTGCCCCGAACCGGGCGGTCAGCCTGGTGCGGCGGGAGGCCACCCAGCGGCCCTTGCGGACGACCTTGCTGAACTGGGAGGTGATGACCTGCTGTTCGATGGCGGCGGGCGCGCCGGCCGCGGTGACGTCCGGCAGGTCGCGGGTGAGGGGGACGAGGTCGCCGACCGTCTGCGCCGTGTAGGCGACGTCGAGGCGGTCGGCGTGCTCGACGCTGGTGAGTCTTCCGGTGGCGAGGGCCTCACCCAGCACCGCGGCCACGCGGTCGCGGTCGGCATCGGAGGCGCGCAGATCGGGATCATGAGTCACGATAAATCAGTGTAGGCCCCTTCGCGATATGTCGCGAGTGTCCGTGAACCTCAAGGAAAACTTGGAGTCCAGCGGAACCAGTGACGCCGCTAACTGCGTCCGGGTAATAAGAACCGTAGACGCGCGACAGGGTCGTGAGGTTTACACCCGATCGAACAAAAAAGATGGGAACGGCCTAGTGATCTTGAACCAGGCAGGCACGCGACGCTTCCGGGCGTACACGTCCAAGCACCTCGACGAGCTCCTGCGGCGTGCGGGGCTTGGGGACGACGAGCGGTTGAAGGTCCGCGCGGTCGCCACAGTGCTGCCCTTCAGGACAAATGCCTACGTCGTGGATGAACTCATAGATTGGTCGGCCGCGCCCGACGACCCGATTTACCGGCTGGTCTTCCCCCAGCAGGACATGCTGCCCGCCGCTGACGTAGCCCGGCTGGCCGATCTGCTGAAGGCCGAGGCGCCGAACGCCGAGATCCAGGCGGAGGCCAACCGCGTCCGCGCTCAGCTCAACCCACACCCTGCCGGCCAGAAGGAGCTCAACGTCCCGAAGATGGGCGATGAGCCGGTGCCTGGCATGCAGCACAAATATGCGGAAACGGTGCTCTTCTTCCCCAAACAGGGGCAGACCTGTCATGCGTACTGCACCTATTGCTTCCGCTGGGCCCAGTTCGTCGGTGACGCGGACCTGAAGTTCGCCTCCGACGACATCGACCAGATGGTGAGCTACATCCGCCAGCATCCCGAGGTCACCAGTGTGCTGATCACCGGCGGCGATGCGATGATCATGGGTGAGCCCGTCATCAGGCGATACATCGAGCCGCTGCTCGCGATCGAGCAGCTCGAGTCCATCAGGATCGGCACCAAGGCGCTGGCCTACTGGCCGCAGCGCTTCACCACCGATCCCGACGCCGACGCCACGCTCGGCCTCTTCGAGGAGGTGGTGAACGCCGGGAAGAACCTCGCGTTCATGGCCCACTTCTCGCACCCGCGCGAGCTGGAGTCGCCGCTGGTCGAGTCGGCGGTCAAGCGCATACTCGGCAGCGGGGCCACGATCAGGACCCAGGCGCCGCTGATCAGGTCCATCAACGACGATCCCGCCGTGTGGTCGGACATGTGGCGGCGGCAACTCCGGATGGGGATGATCCCCTATTACATGTTCGTGGAGAGGGACACCGGGCCACAGGACTACTTCGCGGTCCCGCTGGCGCGGGCGTACGAGATCTTCAGGGACGCCTACGCGAGCGTCTCCGGCCTGTGCCGCACGGTGCGCGGGCCGTCGATGTCGGCCACGCCGGGAAAGGTGTGCGTCGACGGCGTCATGGAGATCGCGGGGGAGCAGGTGTTCATGCTCCACTTCATTCAGGCGCGCGACCCGTCGCTGGTGGGGCGACCGTTCTTCGCGCGCTACGACCCGTCGGCCGTCTGGCTGACGGATCTGCGGCCGGCCTTCGCCGACCGTTTTCCGTTCGAATCGGCAGAAGCGCTGCTGCCTGTCTGATCCGGTCGCGCGCGTCCACCGCTACCGGAGAAAATTTACGCCCCCGGCCCGTGACATTTGTTTTCGCGACCCTTTGTTCACGGGCCGCAGGGGCGCTCCTCCACGATGGGTCAGCTCCCGCGCCCGGGTGCGCGAAATATCAGAAACAAGACCCATCTATTTCCCGTTTTGTCTTCCCGCTCAACGCTCCCCCTTTACTAGGTAACCGGGCTGCAAACCCCTGCTACATGGGCATTCATGCGCCTGCGGCCGATCACGGCGAGTGATAGAACTGCATCCGTAGCTCAGCCGTGTCGGCACGCTTCGTGTGGTGCCCATAGCGCGCACGCCACGGCATTCGGGGGTTATCGATTCGCATTTCCACCGCATTCGAGAGCGATCGATCACGAGCCGGGAAGGCAATCATGAATCGAGTAGTCAAGACGGCGGTAGCCGTCACAGCATTCGGCTTGGCGGCGGCGGCAATGGCCGTGCCGGCGCAAGCGGAAGTTCACCACAACACCGCCAGGTACGCCTTCATCGACGGCCCGGGCGGAGGCACCACGGCGAGCAGCCCGCTCGGCGGCGTCCTGGGCAGCCTGGTCAACGGCGGCCTCCTGGGCACGCTGCTCGGCCAGGGCAAGCCGAAGTCCGCGGCTCACCCGGAGATGACCGAGGCCGAGCGCGACGCCGCCGCGGAGAACGCCGCGCGGAACGCCGGACAGAACAGCGCGGAAGAGGCCGGCGGCGCCAACGCGGCCGAGGACGTCATCCGTCAGGGGAGCCCGCTGCCGGAGCTGTCGCCCATCGTCGGCGGCATCCCGTTCGGCGGGGGCGGCCTGCCCCTCCTGGGCGCCGCGCGCATGGCTCAGCCGGGGACGCCCTCGGTCAAGACCGGCAAGCAGGGGCAGACCGGGACCGTGGCCCAGAGCAGGACCGTGGACAGCGCCGTCGGGGCGATGGGCGGCATGCTGCAGTCGTCCGTCGGCGGCGCCATGGGCAAGGTGTCCACCGCCAGCCTGCTGCCGGACTCCGGCAGCGGCGCCACGACCAAGACCATGAACAGCACCACCAAGGGCGTCGAGGCGCTGTCGACCGACACCCTCTTCTTCGGGGTCACCCAGGCCACCCGGCGCGCGCTGCCGCAGTCCACGAGCGCTGAGCTCTCCCCGGTGATCGGGCAGGTCGCCCCCGCCGAGATGGCGCCGATCGCGGAGGCGCTGCCCGGCACCTCCCAGGTCGCCTCCCTGGACGAGCTCACGCCGGTCATCGAGGACAGCTCGGCCTTCGTCGCGAGCAGCGGCACCAACGCCACCGGCCGCTACAGCGACGTCGTCGCCGCCCTCGGCTGGAGCACCGACGCGCTGACGAGCTCGGTGCGGGGCCCCTGGGCTCGCGACTAGGCGAGGCAGGCGCTGAGGAGCGCGGCCGGCCGAAGAGCAGGCACGACGGTTCGCGGGCGTCCCAGGTGCCGACGCCCGGGCACCGGCCAGGCCGGCGACGAGGTCGCGCGCCACAGCGGTTCCCCGGCGGCAGGTTCTCCCCCTCCGACCGGAGGGCCGCCTCCGATCGGCGGGCGTACTTCTGCCGGGACGCCGTCTTCGGCGGAAGGGTTCACTTCCGCCGGGGCCGCCGTCCTCGATCGGAGGGCTCTCTCCAGCGGGACGCCGTCGCACTGACGCGGCAGGCCATGCGGAGCGCTCACAGGTGCCGAGCGCCCGGAGGCACTGGCACGCGTGGGGTGCGAGCCTCCGCGTGAGCGGGAGGTTTCATGACGGGCCTGGGCGGACGCGCCCTCGCCCGGGGGCGCGCTCGCGCACCGCGCCGCCACTGCAGGGCGGCGGCGCCGCGCGAGCCCCCCGCCGGCCCCAGTTCTTGGGGCCGGCCTTTTTCTTTTGCGCCTGTACGACCGCACGCCTGTCCGGCCTATGACTGCGCGGCCGTACGACTGCGCGGCTGCACGCTTGTACGACTGCGTGCCTGCACGGCTGTGCGCGTTCGCGGCGATGCACGTTCGCGGCTTTACGGCCCTTATGGCCCTTACGGCGAGCCGGCGCGACCGCCACCCGCCGTGCCCGGCTGGGGGCCTCCAGGAATACGGCCGCTGACCCGCACGTGGCCGGGCGCCGTGACGCGCGCGTGCTGGGCCCTCTACCGGCTGTGCGAGGACCCGCCCGCGCCAAGGTGAGCGAGCCGCCGCGTGGCGGACGTCGGTCAGGGAGGCTGGTGCCGCCCGTGGGGCTGAGGGCTTCTCAGCGGGCCCGGGAGGCGTGAGCCAAGGGTCGGAGGTCAGGGAAGTCTGACGCCGGTGCGGCGGGCTATCTGGGCCTGCAGCCGGGCCATCTGCCAGTGCAACTCCAGGAGCTGCTCGGCGAGTTGCATTCGCGGGATCTCGGACACGTCCTCGGTGTCCAGGTGGTCAATCGCGGCTGAAAGCTCTCCCATCGCGCGCCCCCACTCCATCACCGTTCCTCGGATCGAATTGACGTTCGAATCCTATCGGAACGGCAGCCTCGATGTCAGTCTTTCGCCCCTCGCGTCGCCCTCGTTTCCGCACACAAGATCGAATGTGGGCACGGCGAAGCGCCGCGCCCGTCGCGGAGAGCGGCAGAGGTCAGCCCTTGTTGTAGGCGGCGATGACTTCCTTCGGGTCGCCATCCATCTTGATCTTGCCCTTGTGCAGCCAGATGACCCGGTTGCAGGTCTCTTCGATCACCCGCAGGTCGTGGGCCACGAGGAAGACCGTGCCGGCCGACTCGCGGATCTGGCGGATGCGCTGCTCGCTCTTCTTGCGGAACTCCCGGTCGCCGGTTGCCAGGGCCTCGTCGATGAGCAGGACGTCGTGGGTCTTGGCGGAGGAGATGGCGAAGCGCAGGCGGGCGCCCATGCCGGAGGAGTAGGTGGACATGGGGAGCTGGACGAACTCGTCGATGCCGGAGAAGTCGACGATCTCCTGGTATTTCTCCTTGACCTCGGCGGGCGTCATGCCCATGGCGTAGCAGCCGAGGACGATGTTGCGCTCGCCGGTCAGCTCACGCATGAGGGCCGCGTTGACGCCGAGCAGTGAAGGCTGGCCGTCGGTGTAGACGGCGCCCTTGTGCGGGGGCAGCAGGCCGGCGATGGCGCGCAGCAGCGTGGACTTGCCCGAGCCGTTGCGGCCCACGATGCCGATGGCGTCGCCGTGATAGGCCACGAAGGTCACGCCCTTGACCGCGTGGACCTCTTTCATCTGCGGACGGCCCTGGCGCCTCAGAATGCGCGTGAGGGCGTTGACCGCGTTGCCCTTCTCGGTGTCCGAGGCCGCCCCGTAGACCCGGTAGACGATGTGGAGGTCGTCGACGATGACGGTCGGAGTGCCCGTGGGGACGTCGAGGGGCGGCTTGCCCGGGGGCTCCGGATTGGGATGCACTCGCACATCCTTGCCGGGGACGGCGGGCTTGTCGCCCTTCACCTGTGACAGCTCCTTGGTCAGTTCAGCCACGCCCGTACCTCTCCTCGGACCGCCAGAAGTACCAGAAGCCAAAGCCGAGTGCGAACACCGCCCAGAATACGCAAGACATCCACACCATTGTCGGCGGGTGGTGGCCGTAGCCCTTGTTGTGGCTCGTGATCAGGATCTCGCGCATCCACTCGATGAAGGAGGCCGCGGGGTTGAGGTACATCACGTTGGCCACCCACTGGGGGAGCTGGGCGGCGTCCACCACTTTGTCCTGGATGGAGAAGAACACGCCGGATGCGTAGAGCCAGGTGCGGGTGATGAACGGCAGCAACTGGTTGAGGTCGCGCATCGTGGCCCCGAGCCGGGCGACGACCAGCCCCGCGCCGATGTTGAACATCGTCTGCAGCAGGAGCACGACCGGGATCATGAGCCAGGCCCACGTGGGCCATTCCTGGGTGGCGACCACGAGGGCGAGGAGCACGCCCATGGAGATGGCGAGCTGCTGCAGTTCCTGGATCGTGTAGGCCAGCGGCAGCGAAGCCCTCGGGAAGTGCAGCGCCCGGATCATCGACAGGTTGCCCGAGATCGACTTGGCGCCGGCGGTGACCGTCCGCTGCGTGTAGGTGAAGATGAACATCCCGGTGAGCAGGAACGCCGGGTAGTTGTCGATCTTGTCGTTGCCGCCCAGGATGATGCCGAACATCAGGAAGTAGATGGCGGCGTTGAGCAGGGGCGTCAGCACCTGCCATAGCTGGCCGAGAGCCGAGTTGGAGTATTTCGTGACGTTGCGCGAGGTCGCGTACGTCAGGATGAAGTGTCGCCGCTCCCAGAGCTGGCGCATGTAGACAGGGAACCTCGGCCGTGCGATGGCACGGCGAAGCCCGTATCTCTTGGCGAGCTTGGCCAGCGGCTCCTGCCCGCTTCGGCCGCCCGCCTGGGCGTCCGCGACAGCGGATTCCGGCTGGCTCATGGCAAGGACTCTATTGGATCCCGGTCGGTGGGGTGCCTGTCACGCTGGTTGGCCACAGACGTTTGGACGGAGTCTTGGGACGCCGGGTTCCAAGGCGTCGTCAAGACCTGCTCAACCGTAGCCCAGCACGGCGGGGCGTGGTGGCAGGGGCACGACCACCGTCGTGTAAGGGGTATTTTTCATCGACTGTTCACGTCCTGGCCCTACCCGTTGAGACCCACTTGCACGGTTTAGACCTCAAAGGGTGGAATGTCCGTGACGCTGGATAGGCGCACGTGTGACCGAACTGCAACGCGCCAGAGACTCCCTGGTGGCAAGTAGTAAGGGATAGTCGCGATCGACTGGCAGGGCGTCGGCTGGTTTGACCATGTCAGCCAAATCCGGGGGGATACCAGGAACCCCCCGTCAGGCTGCTCGCGATCACCGCAGCTCAGCGCTTACGCCCACCTGTAGAGGGAGGAATTCTTTCACCATGCGTGTTACTAAGGGCGCACAGATCGTCGCCGGTACCGCGCTGCTCGCCCTCGCGGTTGCCGCGTGTGGCGGCGGTGCCTCGGAATCCGGCGGCACTGCCGCGGGCGGCGGAGAGACGCCGGTCCGCATGGAAATCGGTGAGCCCCAGGAGCTCCTGAACGCGCAGAACACGACGGAGACCGAGGGCTCTGAGGTCCTCGCCGCGGTCTTCTCGCCGCTCGTGCGCTACGACGAGAACAAGCAGCCCGTCGAAGAGGCCGCCGAGTCCATCACCACGACGGACAGCAAGGTCTGGACGATCAAGCTCAAGTCCGGCTACACGTGGCACGATGGCACGGCCGTGACCGCCGCCGACTACGCGCGCGCGTGGAACTACGCCGCTCTGCAGGACAACGCCATGGGCTCGTCCTACTTCTTCGGCCGCGTCGACGGTTACAACGACGTGCACCCCGGTGAGGGCAAGACGCCGACGGCCAAGGAGATGAAGGGTCTCAAGGTCGTCGACGATCTCACGCTCGAGGTCTCGCTGGCCGCGCCGTTCTCGCAGTTCAAGACCATGCTGGGCTACACCGCCTTCTACCCGATGCCCAAGGCCGCCGTGGGCGGCGACGGCAAGGTGACCCAGGCCTACGGTGAGCAGCCGATCGGCCAGGGCCTGTTCAAGCTGGACAAGCCCTACAAGAAGGGCACCGACCCGACCATCGACCTGTCGGTCTACGACAAGTATCCCGGCAAGAAGCCCACCGGCTGGACCAAGCTCCAGTTCAAGGTCTACACGAGCTCCGAGACGGCCTACAACGACCTTCAGGCCGAGAACCTCGACATCCACGACTCGCTGCCGCCTTCCACGATCGCCAGCGCCAAGTCCACGCTCGGTGACCGCTACTTCGACGAGCCCGACGCCTCCCTCGGCTACATCGGCGTCCCGCTGAAGTACAACAAGGACTTCGAGAACGTCGACGTGCGCAAGGCCATCTCGATGGCCATCGACCGGAAGACCATCACCGACACGGTCTTCTCGGGCACCCGCGCTCCCGCCGACGACTTCATCAACCCGGCCATCACCGGCTACCGCCAGGGCGCCTGTGGCGCGTGCACGTACAACCCGGCCGAGGCCAAGAAGCTGTACGAGTCCGCCAACGGCCCCAAGACCATCGAGCTCGGCTACAACGCCGACGGTGGGCACAAGGAGTGGATCGAGGCCGTCGCCAACAACCTCCGTGCCAACCTGGGCATCGAGGTGACGCCGAAGCCGTTCGAGAAGTTCCAGGGCATCCTGGACGCCCTGGACGCGAAGGAGTACAAGGGTCTGTTCCGCATGGGCTGGGCGATCGACTACCCGTCCCCTGAGAACTACCTGACCCCGATCTTCGCCACCGGCGCCATCGGCACCGGTTCGAACTACGGCGGCTACTCCAACAAGGAGTTCGACGACCTGCTCGCCAAGGGCGACCAGGCCACGGACGCGGCCGAGGGCCTGAAGTTCTACCAGCAGGCCACGGACATCCTGAACAAGGAGCTGCCGTACATCCCGATCTACTTCTACCGTAGCAACTTCGGGCACTCCACCAAGGTCAAGAACGTCAAGCTCAACCTGCTCAACCAGATCAACTGGGCTGACGTCGAGAAGGCCTGACCTCATTCGCTGGGTGGACGGTGCTTGCCGTCCACCCGCCGGAGGGCTGAGCTTGGAGGCAGCGATTCGGGCCGGGTGAACCCGCGGACTCGGAGTGGCTGCCTTCAAGCATGTAATGGAGGGCTTGAATGGGCCGTTATGTCATCAGGCGTCTGATCCAGGCGATACCCGTCCTGTTCGGCGCCACGCTACTCATCTTCGTCATCGTCTTCGCCTTGCCCGGGGACCCGATCGCGGCGCTGTTCGGTGACAAGCGCCCGGACCCCGCGGTGGCCGAGGTGCTGCGCGAGCAGTATCACCTCAACGATCCGCTGCTGCTGCAGTACTGGTACTACATCAGCGGCGTGCTCTTCCGCGGCGACTTCGGCGTGAACTTCGCCGACGTGCCGGTCTCCCAGATCATGGCGGGCAAGTTTCAGATCACCCTGAACCTCGCCCTGACCGCCCTGGTCATGGAAGCCGCCATCGGCGTCGGCCTGGGCCTGTGGGCGGCGCTGCGCCGCGGCAAGGCCACCGACACCATGATCCTCGCCTCGACCCTGCTGCTGATCTCGGTCCCCACACTGGTGACCGGCTTCGTCCTGCAACTTCTCCTGGGCGTCAAGGTCAAGCAGTGGACCGGGCTGGACATCTTCCCCGTCGCGGGCACGTTCGCGGGCTGGCGCAGCTACCTGTTGCCCGGCTTCGTGCTCGCCGGCACGTCGATCGCCTACCTGACCAGGCTCACCAGGACCAGCCTCGCGGAGACCCTGCGGGCGGACTACATCCGCACGGCCACCGCCAAGGGCCTGTCCAGACGCCGGGTCATCGGCAGGCACGGTTTGCGCAACGCGATGATCCCGCTGGTCACCTTCCTGGGAGCCGACCTCGGCAACCTGATGGGCGGCGCGGTCATCACAGAGACGATCTTCAATCTCCAGGGGATCGGCAACCAGCTCTTCCAGTCGGTCTACTTGCGAGAACAGCCGATCGTCGTAGGTATCGTGACGGTGCTGGTGCTGATCTACATCCTGGCCAACCTGGTCGTCGACCTGTTGTACGCCGTGCTCGACCCGAGGATCCGTTATGAGTAACCCAATCCCGCCGGTCGGGCCGGGACTCCCGGAAACGCAGGCCATGATCACGGACACGGTCACCGCTCCGGCGCCGCAGCAGACGGGGGCGCAGGAGAAGAGCGGCAAGCCCGCCAGCCTGTGGACCGACGCCTGGTACGACCTCCGGCGCCGGCCGATGTTCATCCTTTCGGTGATCATCATCCTGATCCTGCTCGTCATGTCGCTGTGGCCGTCGTTGTTCACCTCGATCGACCCCGGCAACGCGAGAAGCTGCGATCTGTCCACGGCGCGGCAGGGGCCCAGCGCGGGTCACCTGTTCGGCCGGGACAACCTCGGCTGTGACGTCTACGCCAGGACGATCTACGGCGCCCGCAACTCGATCGTGATCGGCGTGTTCACCACGATCATCACCTCGCTGATCGGCGGCCTGCTCGGCATCATCGCCGGCTATCGGAGCGGCCTGGTGGACACGGTGTCCTCGCGGGTCACCGAGATCTTCTTCGCCATCCCCCCGATCCTCGGCGCGCTGCTGATCGCGGCGACGTTCCGTGGCAAGGCGAACAGCATCATGCTGGTCATCGTCGCGCTGGCGGTGCTCGGCTGGCCGATGACGTTCCGCATCATGAGAGCGGCCGTGATCACGGCGAAGAGCCAGGACTTCGTGGTCGCGGCCAAGGCCCTGGGGGCGGGAGCGGGGCGGATCATGTTCCGTCACCTGCTGCCCAACTCGCTGGCCCCGGTCATCGTCGTTGCCACGATCAACCTGGGCGGCTTCATCGCCGCCGAGGCGGCACTGTCGTTCCTGGGCGTCGGCGTGGTGTCCCCGGACATCTCCTGGGGCCTGATGATCGCCGACGCGCGGAACAGATTCCTCGAGGCGCCGCTGCCGCTGGTGTTCCCGGCGGTGTTCCTGAGCATCACGGTGCTCGCGTTCATCATGATGGGCGACGCCGTACGCGACGCGCTCGACCCGAAGCTCAGGTAGAAGGGGGGATCAAGTGAAGAAGACGTCGACGGATGTGTTGCCTGCCGAGGGAGGGTTTGGCGACCAGCCGCTGCTGGCGGTCGATGACCTGCACGTGGAGTTCCGTACGCGTGCGGGCATCGTCCGGGCGGTCAACGGCGTGAGCTACACGGTCGGCCCCGGCGAGACGCTCGCGGTGCTGGGCGAATCGGGTTCGGGCAAGTCCGTGACGGCCCAGGCCATCATGGGCATCCTGGACGTGCCACCCGCGGTCGTCCCCAAGGGGGAGATCCGGTTCAAGGGCACCGACCTGCTCAAACTGTCGGAGGAGGCCCGCACCCAGGTGCGCGGCCAGCGGATCGCGATGATCTTCCAGGACGCGCTCTCCGCGCTCAACCCGGTGTTCACCGTGGGCTGGCAGATCAGCGAGATGTTCCGGGTGCACCGGGGCATGTCCAAGGGCGACGCCATGAAGAAGGCCGTCGAGCTGATGGACAGGGTCCGCATCCCGGCCGCGAAGCAGCGGGTGAACGACTATCCGCACCAGTTCTCCGGCGGTATGCGGCAGCGCATCATGATCGCCATGTCGATCGCGCTGGACCCCGAGGTGCTGATCGCGGACGAGCCGACCACGGCCCTGGACGTGACCGTCCAGGCGCAGATCATGGAACTGCTGGCCGAGCTGCAGCGCGAGAGCCAGATGGGCATGATCCTCATCACGCACGACCTGGGCGTGGTGGCCGACGTGGCCGACAAGATCGCGGTCATGTACGCCGGGCGCATCGTGGAGCACGCGCCCGTGCACGACATCTACCAGGCGCCCGCGCATCCGTACACGAAGGGCCTGCTGGAGTCGATCCCCAGGGTCGACCAGAAGGGCCAGGACCTGTACGCGATCAAGGGACTGCCGCCCAACCTGCTCAACCTGCCGACCGGTTGCTCGTTCCATCCCCGGTGCCCGTTCCGGCAGGACGACTGCGTGACCGACGTCCCCCCGCTCCACGAGATCAGCGGCACGCGCAGCAGCGCCTGTCACTACTGGAGGGAGGTCCTCGATGGCGAACAGCAGTGAGCGCATCCTCGAGGTGCGCGACCTGGTCAAGCACTTCCCGCTGACCCAGGGGATCATCTTCAAGAGACAGATCGGCGCGATCAAGGCCGTCGACGGCGTGTCGTTCGACCTGAACCAGGGCGAGACGCTGGGCATCGTGGGCGAGTCGGGCTGTGGCAAGTCCACGCTCGCCAAGGTGCTGATGGCGCTGGAGCGGCCCACCTCGGGCTCGGTGAAGATCAAGGGCCGGGACATCGCCAAGGCCAAGGGCGGCGAGCTCAAGCGCATGCGCCGCAACATCCAGATGGTGATGCAGGACCCGTACACCTCGCTGAACCCCCGGATGACCGTCGGCGACATCATCGGTGAGCCGTACGAGATCCACACGGACGTCGCGCCGAAGGGCGACCGCCGCCGGAAGGTTCAGGATCTGCTCGAGGTGGTCGGGCTCAACCCCGACCACATCAACCGCTACCCGCACCAGTTCTCCGGCGGTCAGCGGCAGCGCATCGGCATCGCCCGCGGGCTGGCGCTGCAGCCGGAGATCATCGTCTGCGACGAGCCGGTCTCCGCGCTCGACGTCTCCATCCAGGCGCAGGTCATCAACCTGCTGGAGCGGCTGCAGAACGAGTTCAACCTGGCCTACATCTTCATCGCCCACGACCTGTCGGTGGTACGCCACATCTCCGACCGGGTGGGCGTGATGTACCTGGGCAAGTTCGTGGAGCTGGGCAAGGACACGGAGATCTACGACCGGCCCGCGCACCCGTACACGCAGGCGCTGCTGTCGGCGGTGCCGGTGCCGGACCCGCAGGGACGGGAGCAGCGCGAGCGGATCATCCTGCAGGGTGACCCGCCGTCACCGGCCAACCCGCCGTCGGGATGCCGGTTCCGTACGCGGTGCTGGAAGGCGCAGGAGATCTGCGCCGAGGAGGAGCCGTTGCTGCAGATCCGGCCGGGGACGGCGCACGAGAGCGCCTGTCACTTCGCCGAGACGCACGACGTGGTGCACGCGGGCTGACCCGCGTCGCCCGGGCCTCTCGAGGAGTCTCCTCGGGGGGCCTTCGGCGTTGTCAGGTCGTGGCGATGATGGCGGAGCCGTGGCCGAAGAGGCCCTGGTTGGCCGCCAGGCCCACCCTGGCGCCCGCGACCTGGCGCTGCCCGGCGCGGCCGCGTAGCTGCGTGGTCAGCTCGCAGAGCTGGGCGATGGCCTGGGCCGGGATCGCCTCGCCGAACGAGGCCAGGCCGCCCGACGGGTTCACCGGGATCCGGCCGCCGAGCGCGGTCTCGCCGTCGCGCAGCAGTTTGTCCGCCTCGCCGGGCGGGCACAGGCCGACGTCCTCGATCCAGTCGAGTTCGAGGGCCGTGGACAGGTCGTACACCTCGGCCAGCGACACGTCCTCCGGCCCGGTCCCGGCCTCCTCGTACGCGGCGTGCGCGATCGCCGCCCGGAAGGGCCGCTCGGGGGCGGGCACGGCGGCGCAGGAGTCCGTGGCGAAGTCGGGCAGCTCAAGGACCGTGTTCGGGAAGACCGGGGTCACCGTGGACACGGCCGCCAGGCGGACCAGGCCGGTGGTGCGGCCGTGGCGGCGGGCGTACTCCTCGGAGGCCAGCACCACCGCCGCGCCCCCGTCCGAGGTGGCGCAGATGTCCATGAGGCGCAGCGGGTCGGCCACCAGGGGCGAGGCCAGCACCTCCTCGGCCGTGACCGGTTTGCGGTAGCGGGCCATGGGGTTGAGCGAGCCGGCCAGCGCGTTCTTGACCTTCACGGCGGCGAAGTCGGCGGGGGTCGAGCCGTGCAGGGCCATGCGCCTGCGGGCGTAGAGGGCGAAGTACGCCGGATTCGAGGCCCCCAACAGGCGGAAGCGCAGCCAGTCGGGATCGTCGGGCCGGTCGCCGCCCACCGGTTTGAAGAATCCCTTCGGCGCCGCGTCGGCCCCGATCACGAGCGCCACCTCGCACAGCCCCGCCAGGATCCGGGCACGCGCGATGTCCAGCGCCTGCGCCCCCGACGCGCACGCCGCGTAGCAGGAGGCGACCCTGGCGCCCGACCAGCCGAGCGCGCGGGCGTAGGAGGCGCCGGCGACGAAGCCCGGATAGCCGTTCCTGATCGTGTCGGCGCCCACGACGTACTGGACGTCCGGCCACGCCACCCCGGCGTCCCTCAGGGCCTCCTGCGCGGCCGCCACGCCGTACTCGAGGAACGGCCGCCCCCACTTGCCCCACGGATGCATTCCGGTACCCAGCACCACGACGCTCACGAGGCCCGCCCCCACATCCACACCAGCGGGCCGTCGGCCAGCGGTCCCGAGGTCAGCTCCAGCTCCATGCCCACCTCGAGCTCCTCCACCGTCAGTCCCTTGACCTGCCCGAGCACCACGATGCCCACCTCGTCCAGCTCGACCGCGGCCAGCGTCACCGGCACGTACGGCTGCGCCGCCACGTACGGCGCCGGCGGCGGATAACACGCGTTCGTGTACGACCACACCCGCCCCCGCCGCGGCAGCGCCATGGTCTCCAGGTCGGTGCCCGAGCAGCGCGGGTTGGGGCAGAGCCCGCGGCGCGGCGGGAAGCACACCGTGCCGCACTCCGCGCACCGGGTGCCCAGCAGCCGGACGCCGTCTGCCTCGATGGCGAACCAGCCCTCGATCGCGTACGTCATAGCCGGAGTATCACACAAGCGCTTGCTAGGTTGCATCCCTCCCGCGCCGCCGATGCCGCACGACCACCCGCACCGACATCGCGACCAGGAGCAGCACCATGCCCGTCACCACCGGCGTCCTGGAGACGGGGGCGAGGCCGCCCGGCCCGCCGCCGAAGTACGGGCCGGGCCTGGCCAGCCCGGACGCCGGCAGGTCGAGCCGGGAGGCCGCCCGCAGGGCGAGCGTCGCGTTGGCCACGCCGTGGCCGTAGGCGCGGCTGTAGCCGTCGGAGGGCTGCCGCCTGGTGCCCCGCTCGATGGCCATCCGCACGTGGTAGGGGGACATGCCGGGATGGGCGGACCTGATCAGGGCGGCGACACCCGCGACCATGGCCGCGGCCGAGCTGGTGCCGTCGCCGACCACGTACGAGTCGGTGCCGTCCGCCGTGACGATCTCCGTGCCCGGGGCCACCACGGACAGGTAGTCCTGCCGGTTGGAGAAGCCCGCCACCTTGAACCGCCGGTCCACCGCGCCCACCGCGATGACCCCCGGGTAGGCGGCCGGGAAGTTCTTCCTGTTGCCCGCCTCGCCGTCGTTGCCCGACGAGGCCACGAGCACGGCGCCCTTGGCGATCGCGTACTGGACGGCCTCCTCCTCGGACGCCGAGCCCTCCCACGAGCCGCTGCCGCCCCCGAGCGACATGCTGATCACGTCGGCGCCGTGGTCGGCGGCGTACCGGATGCCCTCGGCCAGCGCGTCGCCGCCGCCGGCGCGCTGCTTGCCGCGCAGCGGGTCGCCGTTCTCCAGCGTGACCCTGACCGACAGCACCTTGGCCGCGGGGGCCACGCCGATCACGCCGGCCCGGCGGTCGTCGCCGTGCCCGCGCCCGGCGATCAGGCTGGCCATGGCGGTGCCGTGCTGCCCCCACATGCCCCTGGCCGCCGCCCCGGTCAGGTCGGGGCCCTGGACGACGGCGCCGTGCAGGTCGGGATGGTCGCCGTTCACGCCGGTGTCGAGCACGGCCACCAGCACGCCCTCGCCCCTGCTCGACCGCCACGCCTCGGGCAGCCGCAGCGCGCCGAGCTGCCACTGCCCGGCCCGCGCGACCTCGCCCACGTCGTCGGCGGTGGCGGCCGGGGCGGCGCCCCCGGCGACCAGCGCGGCCAGCAGGGGCGGGACGATGAGCCACCTCATCGGGTCAGCGCCCGGTGCAGTGCCGCCGCGAGCTGCCTGGCGGCGTCGCGCAGCCGCGGGGTGAGGTTGTCGCCCGGCTGGTACGACCGCCCGTCGGCGTATCCGGCGGCCGTGGCCACCAGATAGCGCTCCCCGGAGGCGACCAGCGCCCCGGTGAAGTACTGCCGGTCGCCGAACCTCTCGGCGGGCCCGCCGGGGAAGGCCACGGGCCGGACGGTGGCGGGCCGCCCGGCCGCGTGGCCGCCCGGACCCGGGCCGTCGAGCACGGCGATGCCCACGGTGGCGACGAACGTCTGGGTGCTGTCGGCGTACGTGGCGCGCAGGGCGGTGCGGCAGCCGGGGCGTACGGCGGCGGCCTGGAACGCCACCCGGCAGGGCGCCTCGGGGGCGACCCCGGCCAGCACGTACGTGACCCGGGCCCCCGACGGGCTGACGCCGGGCACCGTGACGGGGAAGACCCGCGCGACCGGCCAGGCGCGCCAGCGCTCGGAAACCGGTGGCACCGGCGGGGGCCAGAGCGCGGACATGATGGAGATCAGCACAACGGACAGGTGGTACACGTCGACCTCGAACGGGAGGGGAGGGACGCCCGATCTGTCGTGCATTCTGACACGGGACTGCTCGGTCAATCCGACGCTTCGGTAAACAGACCGATACACGGAGTAGTTCCGGATCTGTGGCATTCAGCCTACGGAGTAGGTGAAAGTCGGACATGTGCCCCAGGTGGGAGCCCCAGCCGCTGCGCCGCGTCGCCGGAATTCACCGCGATCGCGACCAGCCCCGCCGAGTCCGCGAACGCCACCAGCTCCCCTGGCGGCACCGCCGCGTACGTCTCCCGGTACGGCAGCGACAACTGCCGCCGACCCAGCCACACCCCCAGGGTGTCGCCGATCCGCACGCCCAGCGCCTGCAGGTCACCGGCCGCGATCGAGAGCTGCGTGTTGCCGTAGCGGTCGACCGATACCACCTCGCCCTCCACCGAGCCCTCGCGCAGCAGCGACGTCGGCTCCGGCAGCGAGACCAGCCGGCCGAGCGGCACCTCGGGCCCCAGGTCGGCGGCCCGCAGCCCGCCCCACAACCGCCCCGCGACCGGCGAGAACACGTCGCGACCGTGGAAGGTCGGCGAGACCGGCCGCAGGAAGTAGGCCTCGTTGCTGAGCTCATAGGCCGCCCGCGCGCCGCCGCTGGCGTGCACCGCCCACGACAGCAGCCCGTTGTCGGGACCGATGAACACCCGTCCGCCCGCCTCGACCGCCACCGCCCGCCGCGCGCCGCCCGCGCCGGGGTCCACCGCGCCGATGTGGATGCCCCGCGGCAGGTACGGGATCGTCTGGGCGAGAACCGCCGCGCCACGCCGTACGTCACCCGCGGGAATCAGGTGGCACACGTCGATCACCCGCGCCTCGGGGGCGATCCCGGCGATCACTCCATGACAGGCCGCCACATAGCCATCTTCAAGCCCATAGTCGGTGAGGAGTGTGATTACGGAGGTCACATTTGGTGACTGTACGTCTCCCAATCCGCCGTGAACAGCCGCACTCCGCACATTACGATGGCCACGGGCCGCGTGCGTGCGACGGTGATCGTCGCCGCCCCTTTCGAGGAGGACACCATGGGAGCACCGCTCAGCGGTGACAATGCTGCCCAGGAACCGTCCCGCCAACCGATGTCAGAACGCGATCTCGAGCTCCTCGCCTTCGAGCGCCAATGGTGGCGCTACGCCGGCGCGAAGGAGCAGGCCATCAAGGAGGCCTTCGGGTTCTCCGCCACGCGCTACTACCAGTTGCTCGGGGAGCTGATCGACCGTCCGGAAGCGCTTGAGCAGGACCCCATGCTGGTCAAGCGCCTACGCAGGTTGAGGGCCGTCCGCCAGCGCGACCGCGCGGCGAGAAGGCTTGGCATGCGCCCCTGACCCGCTGGGTACGGCAGCCGCGTGAAGAACATCCCTGGAATGAAAGCGATCCTGAGTGATCCGGCAGGCGCCGTGATCGGGCTCGACTTCGACGGCACCCTGGCGCCGATCGTGCCCGACCCCGCCAAGGCCGTGATCCACCCGAAGGCGCCCGAAGCACTCGCCGACCTGGGCGCGCACGTCCTCGCGGTGGTCATCGTGACCGGCAGGCCCGCCGCCACCGCTCTGGAGCTCGGGCCCGGTCTGGCCGCCGTCCCCGGGCTGGTCGTGCTCGGTCACTACGGCTTCGAGCGCTGGGAGGGCGGGCGGATCTCCGCGCCCCCGCCCCCACCGGGTGTCCCACGGGCCGAGGCCGAGCTGCCGCTGCTGCTCGGCTCGCTCGGCCTGGAGGGCGTCACCATCGAGGACAAGGGCCGGGCCGTGGCCGTGCACACCAGGCGCAGCCCCGACCCCGAGGGCGCGCTGGCCAGGCTACGCGAGCCGCTGGCCGAGCTGGCCGGCAAGCACGACCTGGTGATCGAGCCCGGCCGCATGGTCCTGGAGCTGCGCCCGCCGGGCATGGACAAGGGGCACGCGCTGAGCCTGTTCCTCGCCGAGCGGGCCGCGAGGTCGGTCATGTTCGTCGGTGACGACCTGGGGGATCTGGCCGCGTTCGAGGCCGTACGCGCCTGCGGGCTGCCGGGCGTGACCGTGTGCAGCGGCTCCACCGAGGTCACCGCGCTGGCCGAGCGGGCCGACATCGTGGTGGACGGCCCCGAGGGGGTCGTGGCGCTGCTCTCGGAGCTGGCGTCGGCGTTCAGCCGTTCGTGACTGATCTGCAAGTCGCGATCTCTAGTCTCGGGCGCATGTTCAAGCGCCACCTCGCCGTCGCGGCCGTCGCCGCGGCCACCCTCCTCGCCGTCCCGCTCCCCGCCGGTGCCGTCACGACCGGTGCCGCCCCCGCCCAGGAGCTCAGGCTCAGGGGCGGTCTCACGCTCTACATCCCCATCGCGTGGCATGTCCACCGCCGCGGCGACGGGGTCCAGGTGGTCACCGGCAGGTGCGGCAAGCCCAAGGGCTGGGGGACACCGGAATGCGACGCCTTCTACGTCCTCGGCCCAAGTCACATCAAGCGCGGCGCCGAGGGGTTCGGCCCCTACACCGGCAAGAACCCTTTCTACACCGCCAGCGACGTGCAGCCCTGCCCGTTCGACGACAAGTGGGGCGAGATCGTCGGCCCGAAGGTCGGCCGGGGGCTGCGCCAGGTCGGCGAGGGCCACAAGGCCGCCTACAACGCCTGGAAGTCCACCTGCGTCTCCTACTCCTCCGGCAAGGTGCGGGGACGCTTCACCCAGCGTGAGTGGTACCTCCCGAAGACCAAGCTCGTGATCGTCGACCAGTGGAACACCCCCGGCCTGGCCGACGCGCTCAAACACGCCGATTGGAAATGAGCACCCCGGTTGCGGCCAGCCCGATGAGCACCGGCGCCATGAGGAACGCCTTCCAGGTGCCGAAGCCGTCGGCCAGCGCGCCCAGCGCCAGCGGGCCGACGGCCATGGCGGCGCCCGCCCAGATGGGGGAGGCCGCCGCCGCCAGGTCCGCGCGGCCGCCAGAGCCGGCGATGAGCGCGGCCATCGCGAGCGGGAAGTTCAGTGAGGCGCCGAGCCCGCAGATCGCCAGCCCCACGTACGACAGCGCCGGCTCCGTGCTCAGCCAGAACACCAGCCAGCCCGCGAACGTCACCACCAGCGCGCACACGAACAGCGGCGCCAGCGGCAGGCGCAGCGCGAGCTGTGTCCCGGCGAACCTGCCCACCGCGAGCCCCGCGACGAACGCCGTCAGCCCGGTCGCCGCGGCGGCCGCGCCGATCCCCGTCCGCGCGGCGAACAGGTCGGCGGCCCACAGGTTGAAGGTGAACTCCAGGGCCACGCAGCAGAACAGCACCGACCCCGCCAGGTGGAAACGCCAGCCGGGCCGTCCGGGGACCGCCGTCCCGCCGCCCGCGTCCGCCGTCCGCCCGCCGGGCCAGACCCGGCCCATGGCCAGCGCGAGCAGCACGCTGGCGACCGGCGTGAGCAGCAGCGTGGCCCGCCAGCCGAGCGTCGTCTGGGCGACCACGCTGAGCGCGAACGTCACCGCCATGCCCACCACCACCCCGACCGCGTTCGCCTCGCTCAGCGCGGCCGGTCCCGCCGGGCCGTGGTGGTCGCTGAGCGCCGCCATGGCCGTGTAGAGCAGGATCGAGCTGAAGCCGCCCGAGACGCCGTAGCCGAGCAGCGTCAGGGGCAGGGCGTCCGATGGCAGGATCATGAGCAGGCCGGCGTTCATCCCGGCCAGCCCGATCCAGCTCGTCGCGCGCCTGCCCAGCCTCCGGGTCAGCAGGGGGAGCACGAACCCGGCCGCGATCGTGCCGAGGGCCATGGCGGTGCCGTGCAGGCCCGCCACGGTGGCCGAGGTCCGCTGGTCGGCGCGCAGGAGCGGCAGCGCGGCGCTCACGCCGTACAGGTAGGTGGAGAAGGTGCAGAGCTGCAGGTAGATGAGCCAGGTCGGGCGGTCTCTGATCAGTCGGACGGGCTGTAAGACCGTGGTCACGCGGTAGCTCCTCAGGTCAGGCCAGGGCGTTGAGCTGGGCCGCGAGCCACTTCTGCGGCGGCAGCGCGGTGGCCGCGGCGTGCAGCTTGTCACGGCGGGACCGGCGCTCGTCCACGGGCATGACCAGCGCGTCGTGCAGGGCGGCCGCGGTGCCGCTGATGTCGTAGGGGTTGACCATGAGGGCGTGCGGGCCCAGCTCGGCCGCCGCCCCCGCCTCCCGAGACAGCACCAGCGCGCAGTCGGGCGACAGGACCGGGCCCTCCTTGGCCACCAGGTTCATGCCGTCGCGGATGGGGTTGACCAGCAGCACGTCGGCCATCCGGTACGCGGCCAGCGAACGCGGATAGTCGTCGTTGACGTTGAGGATCAGCGGGTCCCAGTCGTCGGTGGCGTACTCGTCCTCGATCTCCTGGGCGCAGCGCTGCACCGACGCGGTGTACTCGCGGTATTCGGGCAGGTCGTGCCGGCTCGGGTAGGCGAAGGCCAGGTGCACCACCCGGCCGTGCCACTCCGGATGCGCGGCGAGGAACTCGCGGTAGGCCACCAGGCCGCGCACGATGTTCTTCGACAGCTCGGTGCGGTCGATGCGGACGATCAGCTTGCGCTCGCCCACCTGCTCCCGCAGCGCGGACATGTGCGACTCGACGTCGGGTTCGCAGGCCCGCTCCCACAGAGCGTCGCCGTCCACGCCGAGGCTGTGCACGCCGATGCGGGTCGTGCGGCCCTCATGGGTGACGCTCCGGCCGACCCGATCGGCCTCCGCGCCCAGGAGAGCCTCACAGCAGTCCATGAACGCCTGGGCCCACCGATCAGTGAGGAACCCGGCGTGATCGGCCCCCAGAATGCCTTCCAGGACCTCTCCGACCACTTCGTCGGGCAGCAGGGAGAAGTATTCGGGCGGCGCCCACGGCGTGTGACTGAAGTGCGCGATGCGCAGGTCGGGCCGCTCGGTGCGGAGCATCGCCGGGGTCAGGGTCAGGTGGTAGTCCTGCACGATCACGCGGGCGCCGTGCCCGGCCTCCTCGGCCAGCGCCAGCGCGAACGCGCCGTTGTAGTCGCGGTAGGACTCCCACTCGCGGGCGAACCGCGTGCCGAAGTTGGGCGAGTTGGGGATGTCGTAGAGCAGGTGGTTGACGAACCACAGGGTGGAGTTGGCCACGGCGTTGTAGGCACGGTGGAAGATGGCGGGCGGGATGTCCAGCATCCGCAGCGGGCCCGTGTCATAGCCGGCGTGGTCGATCCGGCCCCCGGGGGCCAGCCGGACGGCGCTGCGGTCGCCGTCGGACAGCGCCGCGCACACCCAGAGCACGCCGTCGTCCTTGGCCACTCCCGACAGCCCCGACACCAGGCCGCCGCCACCGCGCTTCATCGTGAGTTCGCCGTCGTCAGAGACGGTGAAGGAGACGGGTCCTCTGTTGGAGGCCACCAGGACGCTGTTCATCTAGGCTCCCTTCGATCATAGGATCCCAGCTATGGCGCTTGATGAGCTAACCGAGGAACTCGCCCGCTCCGCCGCTGCCGGGGACCATCGCGCACTTGGCGAGCTCCTGGCGCGGATTGAGCCTGACGTGATGCGTCACTGCGCCCGGATCCTGCCTTATCACCAGGACGCGGAGGAGGCCTCGCAAGATACGTTGCTGGCGGTCGCACGCAATATCGGACGCTTCGAGGGGCGGGCCAGATTCAGCACCTGGCTGCACATCGTGACCGCGAACTGCGCGCGGACGACCTACCGGTCGCTCAAGCGCCGGGCCGCCGAGCAGAGCTCGGACGAGCTGCCCATGCAGAAGCCCGACGTGCGGCGGGTCAGCGTGATCGCGGGCTCGCGGCTCGACCTGCTCGACGCGATGGAGGCGCTGGAGGCCGACAAGCCCGACCTGGCGCAGGCGCTCGTGTTGCGCGACATCGTCCAGCTCGACTACAACGAGGTGGCCGAGCAGCTCGGCATCCCGCTGGGCACCGCCAAGTCACGCATCCACCAGGCACGCAAATACGTGCAGGGAGTGCTCGGCGAGGACTACCGGTGAGACCGTGTGTCTCGAATGCTGAGACGGGTAGTAATTTCGGCCACTTAAGCGGGTAGAGTCCTTTTCAACAACTGCATATTGCTCATCCAGAGGGGTGGAGGGACCGGCCCTACGAAGCCCCGGCAACCCTCCCGGCTTGTGACTCGCGACCTGGCGAGGCCGACCGGGACAAGGTGCCAATTCCGGTTCGCGGTCAAGGTGGCCGCGGGCGAAGATGAGGGAAGGCCTCGCTTCATGTCGCTCGACTTTGGTCCTGCTGTCGCTCTGTCCTGCCGTGAGTGCGGCACGCGCTACCCCCTGGGCCCCAGTTTCGCCTGTCAGGAGTGTTTCGGGCCGCTCGAAGCGGCCTACGAGTTCGGCGACGTCACCCGCGCGGACATCGAGTCCGGCCCCGCCAACATCTGGCGTTACCGCTCGCTGCTCCCCGTTCCGGCGGACGTGACCAGTAAGCCGAATATGAACCCTGGCTGGACCAAATTGGTCAAGGCCGGAAACCTCGGGCGCGCGCTCGGCATCAAGTCCCTTCACGTGAAGGACGACTCGGGCAACCCCACCCATTCCTTCAAGGACCGGGTGGTCGCCATGGCCGTTGAGGCGGCGCGCAACTTCGGATTCCACACCCTTTCCTGCTCCTCCACGGGCAACCTCGCCGGCGCGGTGACCGCCGCGGCGGCGCGGGCCGGGCTCGACGCGTGCGTGTTCATCCCCGCCAACCTCGAGCAGGCCAAGATCGCCATGGCCCGCGTGTTCGGCGGGCGGCTGGTCGGCATCGAGGGCACGTACGACGAGGTCAACAGGTTCTGCTCCGAGCTGATCGGCGACCCGCTGGGTGACAAGTGGGGGTTCGTCAACGTCAACCTGCGGCCTTATTACGCCGAGGGCTCCAAGACGCTCGCGTACGAGATCGCCGAGCAGCTCGGGTGGCGGCTGCCGGAGCAGATCATCATCCCCATCGCCTCTGGCTCGCAGCTCACGAAGATCGACAAGGGCTTCAAGGAGCTGGTGGCGCTGGGCCTCGTCGAGGACACGCCCTACAAGATCTTCGGGGCGCAGGCGGCAGGGTGCTCGCCGGTCTCGACCGCGTACAAGGCCGGGCATGACGTGGTGCAGCCGGTCAAGCCCGACACCATCGCCAAGTCGCTGGCCATCGGCAACCCCGCCGACGGGCCGTACGTGCTGGACATCGCCCGGCGCACCGGAGGGGGCGTCGAGGACGTCACCGACGCCGAGATCGTGGCCGCGATCAGGCTCCTGGCCTCGACAGAGGGCATCTTCGCCGAGACCGCCGGCGGCGTGACCGTGGGTGTGCTGAAGAAGCTCACCGAGTCGGGCCTGCTCGACCCCGAGGCCGAGACCGTGGTGCTGAACACCGGCGACGGGCTCAAGACGCTCGACGCCATCAGCGACGACGCCGCGCCCACGGCCGTGATCCGGCCCTCTCTCGACGCGTTCCGCGCGACTGTCTGACAATCAGGAAAGGCGACATTAGCCATGAGCGTTTCTGTGCGGATTCCCACCATCCTGCGCACGTACACCCGCGGTAACGCGGAAGTCCGTGGCGAAGGCGCGACTCTTCGTGACGTGCTTGCCAAGCTGGACTCCGACTACCCGGGGATCGGCGCGAGAATTCTGGATGAATCGGGCAAGATTCGACGTTTCGTCAACGTTTATGTTGGGGAAGAGGACGTCCGTTTCGCCGAGGGGCTCGACACTCCCGCCCCAGAGGGCACTCAGATCTCCATCATCCCGGCGGTTGCCGGCGGCTGAGTGCCCGGCAACAGTCACGGTCCTTGAAGGCGCCCCTAGTGGGCGCCTTCTCCTTTTCCAGGCCAATTCAACGTTGAACTACCTGCGATGCGAAGAAATAGGCATTTTGCGGATTGACTCTGTTGCCAAACCCCGTGCCACAGGTATGGTCGAGGGCGATCGTCTGGCTGACTTTTCCGTTAAGTCATGCGATTACAGGTCTCGCGAAGGAATGGGCGAGATCTGAGAGACCAGTAAGAGGAGTCGGAAGTGGCGCAGGGCACCGTCAAGTGGTTCAACGCGGACAAGGGCTACGGCTTCATCGCGGTAGACGGTGGTAAGGATGTATTCGTCCATTACTCAGCGATCATGATGGACGGGTATCGGTCTCTCGAACAGGGGCAGCGCGTCGAGTTCGAGATCACGCAGGGCCAGAAGGGGCCGCAGGCGGAGTCCGTCCGCGCGGTCTGAGCGACATCACTGGTATGCACCGGGCGGGATCGCACGGCAGCGCAGTTCGTGCGAGCCGTCACCATCTTTCGTCGACTCCAGTGCGGCGAGCTGCTTAGGGCGGCTCGCCGTACCGGGTGACTGACCTGGGCGGGGGCGGCTGCCAGAGGGGTGTTCGCTTGCACTCGGCAGGGTAGAGTGCTAAACAGTTCGTTGGCACTCTGTGCAGCAGAGTGCCAACCCTCGGATCGAGACGATGGGGTCTGCCGAACGGAGATGCGGACCCTTGCCGTCGCGGGCGTCGGCTCGGTCCACGACAAGCCACCCTGTATCTGGGAGGTCTAGCCTTATGGCAGCCAAGATGATCGCGTTTGACGAGGACGCCCGGCGCGGTCTCGAGCGCGGTATGAACCAGCTCGCCGACGCCGTCAAGGTGACCTTGGGCCCGAAGGGCCGCAACGTCGTGCTGGAGAAGAAGTGGGGCGCTCCCACGATCACCAACGATGGCGTGTCCATCGCCAAGGAGATCGAGCTCGAGGACCCGTGGGAGAAGATCGGCGCCGAGCTGGTCAAGGAAGTCGCCAAGAAGACCGACGACGTCGCGGGCGACGGCACCACCACCGCCACCGTGCTCGCCCAGGCGCTGGTACGCGAGGGTCTGCGTAACGTTGCCGCCGGCGCCAACCCGATGGCCCTGAAGAAGGGCATCGAGGCGGCCGTCGAGCGGGTCAGCGAGGAGCTCTCCAAGCTGGCCAAGGATGTGGAGACCAAGGAGCAGATCGCCTCCACGGCCTCCATCTCCGCCGCCGACCCCGAGATCGGCGCGCTCATCGCCGAGGCGATGGACAAGGTCGGCAAGGAAGGCGTCATCACCGTCGAGGAGAGCAACACCTTCGGCCTCGAGCTCGAGCTCACCGAGGGCATGCGCTTCGACAAGGGCATGACGTCGATGTACTTCGTGACCGACTCCGACCGTATGGAGGCCGTGCTCGAAGACCCGTACATCCTGATCGTCAACGGCAAGGTCTCGGCCAACAAGGACCTGCTGCCGCTGCTCGACAAGGTCGTCCAGTCGGGCAAGCCGCTGCTGATCATCGCCGAGGACGTCGAGGGCGAAGCCCTTGCCACCCTCGTCGTCAACAAGATCCGCGGCCTGTTCCGCTCCGTGGCCGTCAAGGCCCCGGGCTTCGGTGACCGCCGCAAGGCCATGCTGCAGGACATCGCGATCCTCGCCGGTGGCCAGGTCATCTCCGAGGAGGTCGGTCTCAAGCTCGAGAACGCCACCCTCGACCTGCTCGGCCGCGCTCGCAAGGTGGTCGTGACCAAG
>NZ_JBFAIM010000106.1:0-33317 GCF_040654715.1 Nonomuraea sp. NPDC050643
GCCGGTACCGCGATACACCCGTAACGTGCCATCCGCCGTCGTCCCCAGCAGATCGGGCTTGCCGTCACCGTCGAAGTCCACCGCCTCACCCGTCGTGTCCTCCGCCTCGGCAGGACCGGTGACGGCCCCGACGGGAGAGCTGTAGCCGACGATGTCCACGTCGCCGCGGGTGTAGCTGTTCGCCTTGGTGCGGTTACCGCTGTTGCCCTCGATCGTGTAGACCGTGCTGCCGTTGGCCGAGGTGACGATGCCGACGTGGTCGATGTCGCCGCTCTGGTCCCAGTCGAAGACCACGGCGTCGCCGGGCTGAGGGGTGTAGCCGCCGGCCCGGGTGTGCCAGGTGCCGTGCCGCGTGCCGTAGTCGCGGAAGGAGGAGGCCCAGCCGGTCAGTACGCCGCCGGAGGTCTCGGCGACGTCGGCGTACGGTACGCCCGCGCCGCGCCACACGTACTTGACGAAGTCGGCGCACCAGTCGCTGTCGCGGAACTGGACGCCGTCGGCGGATCCGCAGCCGCTCGACGGCTTCCAGGTGCGGAAGACACCGGTGTAGTAGTTGCAGTTGCTGCCGGCGGGCCGCTCGACGTTGCGGTCACCGTCGGCCATCTCGGCCTGGGCGACGGCGACGATGCGGTTGCGTTCGACGGCCGCGGCCGGACCGGTGGCCGTCGCCAGCATGAGAGCCGCCGGAAGGGTCAGGGCCGCGCCGCCCGCGATCAGTCCGCAAAATGATCTGTTCATCTCGTTCTCCTCCGGGTTCGCTTGGTGGGCAAGCATGGTGGGGGTGGCTGTAAAAAGCCTTCGAAGGCGTTGAAACGCGAAGCCTGGGGAGAACCGATGGAGTTTCGCCTGCTCGGCCCGGTGGAGGTTTGGAGCGAGGACGGCCAGGTGCCGCTCGGGGGCGCCAAGCCGCGGGCGCTGCTCGCCGCGCTGCTGCTGGACGCGGGGCGGGTGGTCCCCCGGGAGCGGCTGATCGGGGCGATGTGGGACGAGGACCCGCCGTCCACGGCACGGCAGATCCTGCACACGTACGTGGCCTCGCTCCGCCGGGCCTTCACCGGCGCGGGGCTGCCGCCGGTGATCGTGTCCCATCGCGTGGGCTACCTCGCCGAGGTACCGCCGCAGTCCCTCGACAAACTCGTCTTCGAGCGGCATGTCGCCGAAGCGCGAGGGGCGGCCAAGGAGGGCGCCCATCTCAAGGCCGGGGAGCTGTTCCGGGCGGCGCTGGCGCTCTGGCGCGGGGCCGCGCTGGGCGGGATCGGCGACTCCTTCCTGCGTACCGAGGCCGACAGGCTGGAGGAGCTGCGGCTGGCGGTCATCGAGGAGCGGGTCGCCGCCGATCTGGCCGCCGGTCAGGACGAACAGCTCATCGAGGAGTTGGGCGAGCTCGTCGCGCTGCACCCCGGGCGTGAGCGGCTACGCCGCGACCTGATGATGGCGCTGTACCGGGCGGGCCGGCAGGCCGACGCGCTGGCCGTCTACCAGCACGGGCGGCGGGTCCTGCTCGACGAGCTGGGCATCGAGCCGGGGCCGGAGTTACGCCGGGTGCAGGCCGCGATCCTGCGCTCCGACCCGGCTCTGCTGCACGCCGCCAGGCCGGCCGCGCGCCTGCCCCGGCAGCTTCCGCCGCCCGTACCGGATTTCACCGGTCGTGCCGAGGAGCTGGCGGCCTTGTGCGAGCACCTGACGAAACCGGACACCATGCCGCTCTGCGTCATCTCCGGGCAGGGCGGCGCGGGCAAGTCGGCGCTGGCCCTACAGGCGGCCCACCAGGTCGCGGGCACCTATCCGGACGGGCAGCTCCACATCGAACTGCGCGGCACGAGCGAGACGCCCGCCACCCCGGAGGAGGTCCTGGGGCGGTTGCTGCGCGAGCTGGAGCCGCCCGGCACGCCGCTGCCGGGCACGCTGGAGGAGCGGGCCGGGCGTTATCGCACGTTGCTGGCCGGCCGGCGCAAGCTGGTGGTGCTGGAGGACGCGTCCTCCGAGAGCCAGGTACGGCCGCTGTTACCGGGCGCCCACGGCTGCGGGGTCATCGTCACCTCACGCAACCGGCTCGCCGGGCTGGCGGGCGCGGCGTTCCTGGATCTCGGCCTGCTGCCCGCGCAGGCGGCGTTCGACCTGCTGGCCCGCATCACCGGCGCGGAGCGGATCATCGCCGACCCCGACGCGGCCTGGCGCGTCGTGGGCCAGTGCGGCGGTCTGCCCCTCGCGCTGCGGGTGGCGGGCGCGCGGCTGGCCTCGCGCCGCCAGTGGACGGTGGCGCGGCTGGCCGACCGGCTGGCCGACGAGCACCGCAGGCTGGACGAGCTGGCCGTCGGCGACCAGGAGGTGCGCGCGAGCATCGGCCTGAGCTACCGGCTGCTGCCCGAGCCGGCCAGGACCGCGCTGCGCCGGCTCGGCCTCCTCGGGCTGCCGCACTTCGGCGTCTGGATCGCCGCCGCGGCCACCGAGACCGGCCTGGACGAGGCGGAGCAGGTGCTGGAGCAGCTCGTGGACGCGTCCCTGGTGGACATGGCGGAGACGGACGCGACGGGACAGATCCGCTACCGGCTGCACGACCTGATCCGGCTGTTCGCCGCGGAACGCGCGGTGGCGGAGGAGCCGGAGCCGGCCCGCACGGCCGCCGTCACCAGGGTGCTGGGCGGCTGGCTGTGGCTGGTGCAGCAGCTCGACGCCGAACGGCCGACGGGGGTGATCCCGAGGCGCGCCGCCGGCGGGCTGGCCTACCCGCTGGCGGAGGAGATGGCGCGGGCGGTGCTCGCCGACCCGCCCGCCTGGATCCGGCGGGAGGAGGAGGCGCTGGTCGTCGCGGTCGAGCTGGCGGCCACGATGGATCTGGACGAGATCGCGGTCGAGCTGGCCGCCGCGCTGTCGTCGGTGGCGTTCGAGGGCAGCCAGTACGTCTTCGACAACCCGTTCACGACCTGGAACCGCACCCACCGGGCCGCCCTGGCGGTGGCGCGGCGGATGGACAACGCGCTCGGCGAGGCCAAGCTGCTGGCCGGGCTGGGCCAGCTCTCCTACGAGCGTGACCTGTTCGCCGAGTCCCGCGAGTACCTCGGCCAGGCGCTGTCGCTGTTCCGCACCGCCAAGGACGCCCGCGGCGAGGCCACCGTCCTGGCGGCGCTCGGCGCGGCCTGCCGCGAGCAGGGCTACCTGCCCGAGGCGCTGCACTTCCTGGGCGGGGCGGAGCAGTCGCTGGCCGGTCTCGCCGACCCGCAGGCCCTCGCCCACGTCAAGCGGCTGGCGGGCACCGTGTACCTGGAGCGCGGCGACTACCCCGCCGCGCAGGCCGCGCTCGCCACCGCGCTGTCGCTCTACCAGGAGGCCGGCAACCGTCGCGGCGAGGGTCTCGTCCTGCGCAACCTGTCGCTGTACCACCGGGCGCGCGGGGAGCTGGACACCTCACTGGAGCTGGCCGAACGCGCGCTGGCGAGCTTCCTCGACCTGGGTGACCGGTTCATGGTCGCCTACTGCCGGCGCTCCCTGGGCAAGACCCTGACCCGGCTCGGCCGGCACGACGAGGCCCGCCGGCTGCTGAAGGAGTCGCTCGACGTCTCCCGCACGATCCGCGACCGCTGGGGCGAGGCCTGCACCCTGCGTACGCTGGGCGAGCTCCACCTGGCCGAGGGCCGGCTCTACCAGGCCAAAGAGCGCCTGGAGGAGTCGCTGGCGCTGTGGGAGACGCTGCGCATCGACCTGTTCCGCGGGCGTACGCTGCGCGACCTCGCCCTGGTGCACCAGGCGCTCGGGGAGGACGCGCTCGCCGGCTCCCTGCGATCGGAGGCCCAGGAGATCTTCCGGCTGCACGACGCCCGTGAGTACGGCGAGTCCCTCGCGCCGTGAAGCGACGGCTGTAAGGCGATTTCAGTGTTTTTGGAGCCTCGTGGACCACGATGGAGCCGGCGTCTCACGCGGAGACGTCCCTGGTACCCACGAAGGCCCCATGACTGAGATAGTGCTTCTTTCCGACACGAGGATCGCCGCGGTGCTGGTGCGGGAGTGCGGCGAACCGCTGGTCGACCTGCGTCCTCTGGAGGCCGTACGGGTAGACGCACGCCTGGCCGACGACGCCGGCGCGTTCGCGCACGTCCGGCTGAGCGTCGCCGACCGCTTGGTCGCCGCGCAGACCCAGCTCCCCCGCGGGCTGCGCCTGCTGGTGGTCGAGGGCTACCGCCCCGCCACCCTGCAGGAGCGGTATTTCGCCTCCTGCGTCGCCCGCCTGTCGGCCGCGCACCCGGAGTGGGACGGCGAACGGGCGCGGATCGAGGCCAGCCGGTACGTCTCCCCGCCCGAGGTGGCCCCCCACACCTCCGGCGGCGCCGTGGACCTGACCCTGTGCACGGCGGAGGGGGCGGAGATCCCGATGGGCACCTCGGTCAACGCCACCCCGCCGGAGAGCGACGAGGCCTGCCACACCGACGCGCCGGGCATCTCCGCCGAGGCCAGGCGGAACCGCCGGATCCTGGTCACGGCGATGACGGCCGCCGGCTTCGTGAACTATCCCACCGAGTGGTGGCACTGGTCCTACGGAGACCGCTACTGGGCCCACGTCTCCGGGGCCCGTCACGCCGGCTACGGCCCGGCGGACGGGCCGCCGCACGGAACCCTCGCCTCAGCCGGCGGGTGACCGCAGCAGCTCACCGATCTGCTCCACCTGCGCCTGGGTCAGCGGCCCGTGCCGCAGCGCGCCGGCGTTCTGCTCGGCCTGGCCGACGGTCCTGATGCCGGGGATAGGCACCGTACGCCCGCTGCGGGCCAGCAGCCAGCCGAGGGCGCCCTGGGCGAGCGTACGGCCGCCGGAGGTCAGGATGTCGCGGATCCCGTCCAGCTTGGCGAGGAACTCCGGGGCGGGCCGGCCGTCCTTGAAGAAGGTCATCCACGGCGGGGAATCGCCGCGCACGTCGTCCATCGGCAGCCGTGAGTCCGGGCCGTACTTGCCGGTGAGCAGCCCCATCGCCAGCGGCCCCCGGTTGACGGAGGCGAGCTCGTGGGTGTCGCACACCGCCAGCATCGCCGGGGTGTCGTGCAGGACGTTGAGGTTGTGCTGCACGGCGGCGCAGTGCGGCCCCTTCGCGAACGCGGCCGCCCGCTCGGGGTCGTCGGTGCTCCAGCCGTAGGCCCGGATCAGGCCCTCGTCGACGAGCTCCTCCAGCGTGGCGATCATCTCGTCCACCCGCTCCTGGGGCGCGTCCCCGATGTGCAACTGGTAGAGGTCGATGTGATCGGTGCCCAGCCGCTCCAGCGACGCCCGGCAGGCCTGCCGGATGTAGCCGGGCGAGATGTCCTGGCCGGTGAGGGTCCGTGTCGCCGCGTCGAAGGTGTTGCCGAACTTGGTCGCGATCACGACCTCGTCCCACCGACCGGACAGCGCCCTCGCGAGCACCCGCTCGCTGTGGCCGGTGCCGTACACGTCAGCCGTGTCGAAGAAGGTGACCCCCAGGTCGAGCGCCCGGTGCACGGCCGCCACCGACTCCTCGTCGTCCACCTGCCCCCATCCGGCCGGCTTGCCACGGGCCATGAAGGGTCCCCCGATCGCCCATGCCCCGAACCCGATCGCACTCACCCGCAGGCCGCTACGCCCCAGGATCCGGAACGAATCACTCATCTCGTGCTCTCCCTGACTTCGCGGAAATGGCTCCGGGGAAGACGCTGCCACGTGGAGTGGACTCCAGGTCAAGCGCCTCGATCACGGGGTTGCCCTTGACGCGCGGGTCAGGGGTTAGGGTCGCGACGCCTTTGTGGCCGTACAGCCGAGGAGTGAAACATGCTGTCCTTTCCACGAGTCTCACGTGAGGTCCGGCTCGCCGCCGTGCCCGACGGGCTGCCCGGGCCCGAGCATTTCGTGCTCGCCGAGGTCCCGCTGCCGGCGCCGCTGCCGGCGCCGGGCGATGGCCAGGTGCTGGTCCGCAATCGTTTCTTCCATGTCTTCGCCGCGCTTCGCACGCTGATCGGCGGGGGTGTGAAGAACGCGCCCGTGCCGCCGCGCACCTGGCCCCGGGCGGGTTCGCTCACGCGGCGCTGACCAGGGACGCCGAGGTCGGGCCGGGCGACACGGTGTTCGTCTCGGGCGCGGCCGGCGGGGTCGGGTCGCTGGCGGGGCAGATCGCCCGGCTTCTCGGCGCCGGCCGGGTGATCGGCAGCACCGGCTCACCGGAGAAGGCCGACGCGCCGCGGGCGTTGCAGGAGATGATCGAGGGACGGTACTTCGGGACCGTCATCGTCGAACCGTAGGGGTCTACTGGAGGGCTGATGCGCATCGGCGACGCGGCGGCAGCGGCGGGCACCACACCCCGGGCGCTGCGGTTCTACGAACAGCGCGGGCTGCTGACCCCGCCGCCGCGCACGGCTACCGGGCAGCGCGAGTACGGGCCGCGGGAGGTGGCCCGGGTGCGCATCATCCGCGAACTGCTCTCGCTGGGGCTGACCATCGAGGACGTCCGCAGTTGCGCTGACCGCCTGCACCTCCTGGACGGCGACAGGCTGCCGCCACGCGGCGGCCCCGGCTGCACGACGTCGAGCGGCGTGGTGGAGCGGCGGCTCGCCGCCCTCGACGCGGAGATCGCCCGCCTGTCCCGGCTGCGCGAACAACTCTCCGACCGCGCGCGGCTCCCGGCGGTCGAGGCCGGCGGCGCCGAGCACTGATCGTGCTCGCCGGTCTCGTCCGGTGGTGCCGGATTCCTGAGATGTGTCATCACATGGAACGCCGTGGAACGCCCCCAGGGTGTGTGTGGTTCCACGGCACCCGAGTGCGCGACCGCCGGCCCGGGGGAAGCCCGGCCGGTCATGCGGCAGTACGGACCGCCTGCGGCGGCGAATCACTCGCAGGACCACACCACCCATGACACATTCGACTGGCCGGTGCCGGAGGTAGCATGCCAGGCAAGATCGACCATCCGCGAATCGTGGGTCGGGAGCGGGAGCGTGGCATCCTGCGTGACGCCCTGAAGGCGGCCCTCGACGGGCACGGTCAGACGATCTTCCTCCTGGGCGAGGACGGCATCGGGAAGTCCTGGCTGGCGTTGGAGGCGGCGCGGTCGGGTCGCTCGATGGACATGCTGACCTTGCGGGGCAGGGCCAGCCGGATCGGCCCCTGGGTGGCGCTCCGCCCCCTGGCCGAGGCGCTGGCCGGCTTTCCGCGCGCCGCGCCCGATCACGCGGGCCAAGGGCCCCGCCGGGAGCTCCTGGAATGGTCGGCGCAGTCGCCGGTGGTCCTCGGGGAGCAGATCCTGCGGCTGGTCGCCGACACGGGCAGGGCGTGCCTGCTGGTGCTCGAGGATCTTCATGACGCCGACCCGCTCACCTTGGCGGTGGTGGAGTATCTGGCGGACAACCTCGGCGGCCAGGCCATGGCGCTGCTCGCCACCGTCTGTCACGAGCCGGGGCCGTCCTGCGACCTGGCCCACCTGCTGGCCCAGCGGCACAGCGCCACCCTGCTGCCGCTGGCCGGGTTCGAGCCGCGAGAGGTGCGGCTGCTCGTCGCGTCCCATCTGAAGGTCGATCCGGCCGACGTGCCGGACGAGGCCGTGGAACGGCTGTGGCGGGACAGTTGCGGCAATCCGTTGCTCGCCCGGGAGCTCCTGCGCGGGGAGGTCGGCACCGGAAGGCTGGTCGCCGACGACCGAGGGTGCCGGTTCGACGGCCGGATTCCGGTGGAGATCCCGGACGCCGTCGGCCGCAGGCTCGCCCAGCGCGCCGCCCGGTTCGGCCCCGCCGGGCAACGTCTGCTGCTGACCGCCGCCGCCATCGGTGAGCGCTTCCCCCTGTCCGTGCTGCAACGCGTGCTGCGGGTGAGCGAGCACGGGGTGCGCGCGCACCTGCGCGCGGCCCTGACCAACGGACTGATCGTCGCGGATCCGCAGGACGACGACTGGTACGTGTTTCGCAACCCGATGACCGTCGCCGCCCTGCGCGCCCAGCAGATTCCGGCGGATCGGGCCCTCGTGGCCGCGCGGGCGGCCAGCGCCGTCCGGGAGCTGTACCCGGGCCTGCCGGGCGAATGGTGCCGGTTCACCGCCGAGATGATGGTCTCGGCCGGCGACCCGGCGCAGGCGGCACAGCAGTTGACGCAGGCCGGCGCCCGGGCCATGACGGCGGGTTCGGCCGATGTGGCGGCCGACCTCCTGGAACGCGCGTGGGCGCTGCTCGACGACACGGCCGACGCCGACCTGCGCGCGAGGGTGCTGGCGGATCTGCTGCTCGCCCTCGCCGCCAGCGGCCGGGTCGAGCGCGGGCTCCAGGCCGGTGAGGCCATGGAAGGGCTGCTGGACGCGGGTACGGACGCGGCGACGATGGCGACCTTGCATGCCCGGCTGGCGTGGCTGGCGCATGTCGGCGGACGGTACGCCGTGGCGATCGACCAGGTCCGTGAGGCCAGGACGTTGCTGGGCACGGAGGTGACCGGCCGGGAGAGCGCGCCGGTGGACGCGATCGAGGCGCTGCTGACGACGCACCTCCCGACGCGGGCGGAGCAGGTCGCGGACCGCGCCGAGTCCGCCGGCTGTCCCACCTGCGTCTGTCAGGCGTGGCTGGCCCGAGGGCTGCTGGCCCGAAGCTGGGACACGGGTGACCCGGCCGACTGCTTCGGCCGCGCGCACACGCTCGCCGCCCAGAACCGGCTGCCCCTGTGGCGGCTGTACGCGACGTACCTGCTGGGTGAGGAGGAATGGCTGACCACCGGCGATGTTCAGGCGCTGCGGCGGGCGGAGGCACGTGCCCGCCGGATGGGCGCGGACGCCGTCCATCACCTCGTGATCGCTCGATGCGCGCTGGACCACGTCCTTCGTGGCGACTACGCCGGGGGCGACCGGCTCGCCGACAGCCACCTGGCCACCGCGCGGCGGCTCGGGCTGACCGACGCCGTCCGGGAGTTGCAGGCGGTCCGGGCCGTGGCGGCCGCGCATCAGAGTGTGCGGCCCACGTCGCGGCAGCTCCCGCTCGACGGCTCCCGTACGCCGCTGGTGATCGGGCTCGCCGACGCGGTGTGCTCGCTGCTGGAGGAGAACCGCGACCGGGCGCTGCGCGAGCTGGCCGAGGCGGCGGCACGGCGGAACGAGCAGCCGGTGTCGCTGCCGCTGGCCGGGCAGCACGGGCTGGCGCTGCTCCTGCGGGTGCTCGCCCGCGACGGCCGGCCGTCCCGTCCCGACGTCCCCAGGGACCCGGCGAGCCGATGGCGGTGGGACAACCAGTTCACGCTGCTCGCCCGGGCGGTCCTGCTGGGGCGGCGGGGGCGGGGCAAGGAGGCGATGGCCGCGGTGGAGGAGGCCGGGGAGGTGGCGCACGCGTACCCGATGGCGCGGAACCTGGGGCTGCGGCTGGTGTCCGAGGCCGCCCACGCCGACCGGTGGGGTGAGCCGGCGACGTGGCTGCGGACGGCCGAGACCTACTTCCGTGACGCGGCCGTCCCCGCCGTGGCCAGGACCTGCCGGTCGATGCTTCGGGCGACCGGGGTGGTGGTGCCCCATCAGCGCAGTGTGGCCGGCGTCCCCGGGCGGTTGCGCCAGATGGGGGTGACCGAGCGCGAATACGACGTCCTGCGGCTGCTCGCGGACCGGCTGGACAACCGCAGCATCGCCGGCGTGCTGTTCATCTCGCCACGCACCGTGGAGAAGCACGTGGCGAGCCTCATGCGCAAGACCGAGCGGCCCCGCCGCGCGGCGCTGAGCGCCTACGCCGCGCAGGTACGGCAGGGCGAACCCTAGAAGCCGAGACGGACGAAGGCGCCGCCGAAGAACAGGGCGGGATCCTCGCCTTCGCCCGCGTCGCACCACTGCGGTGCGCCCAGGACCAGAACGTGGTCGGCGGCGGCGATCGTCTGCGTCACCGCGCAGACGGCCGCCGCCATGGCTCCCTCGATCACCGGCGCTCCCGCCACGAGCCGGAAGTCCACGCCCGCGAACCGGTCCTCCGCCGGCGCGGCGAACTGCGCCACCAGGTGCCGCTGCGGCCACGCGAGCAGGTTGACGCCGAACACCCCGTTCTCGATGATCGAGGCCAGCGTGTGGCTCGTGGTCGCCAGCGAGACGAGCAGCAGGGGCGGGTTCAGCGACACCGAGGTGAAGGCGTTGACCGTGCAGCCGGCGGGCCGGCCGTCGCGGCTGCCGGTCACCACCGCCACGCCCGTGGCCCACCGCCGCATGAAGCCGCGCAGCGTGGCGCCGTCGACCGCGCCCTGCTGGGCGGGTGCCGTCGCGGAGGTGGTCATCGCAGCCTGTCCTGGCAGCGTGCGCGCCTGCTGAGCAGCTCTTCGCGATCGTCGTCGCCGGCCACGGACAGCGCCTCGGTGTAGTCGTCGACGGCGGCGGCCCAGTTCCCGCTCGCCTCGAACACGAACCCGCGGTTGTAGAGCAGGCTCGGGTTGTCCTTGTCCTCCTCGAGCGCGGTGGTGAGGTCGGCGATCGCCGCGTCGAAGTCACCGCGGTCGTGCGCCAGCGTCGCCCGGCTGACCAGCGCCGCCACGAGGCGGGGGTCCAGTGCCAGTGCCCGGTCCAGGTCACGCCGGGTCTCGGCCACGTTCCCCGCGTCCAGCCACAACTGGCTGCGCAGGTGCAGGAGCCGGGTGTCGTCCGGGTCGAGCCGGAGGCCCTCGTCCACCGAGGGCCAGGCCTCGCCGGCTCTGCCGGTCTCCAGGAGCAGGCTGACCACGTTGACCCGGGCGTCGATCTGGTCGGGTTCGAGCTCGACCACGTAGGCGAAGTCCGCGATGGCCCCGTCCACATCGCCGGATTCCGCCTTCATGTCGGCGCGGTTGTAGTACAGCTCGTAGAACGGCGGCGACAGGCTGATCGCCGCGTCGCAGTCGGCGATCGCGCCCTTCAGGTCGCCCATGCGCCGCTTGGCGTCGGCCCGGTCGAAGTAGTAGTCGGGATAGTTCGGGTCCAGCTCGATGACGTGGTCGAAGTCCGCGAGCCCCGCCGCGGGGCGGCCGAGCCCGACATGGACCTTGCCCCGGTTGTGCACCAGCACCGAGCGGTGCAGGCGGTGCTTGCCCTCGGGCAGTTCCCGGTCCAGACACGCCAGCCCCTCGTCGACCAGCCGGAACGCCTCCTCCAGGCGGCCGAGGCGCATCTCGATCAGGGCGAGCCCGTTGTCCTGGAACACCGAGTGGAACGCCCGTTCCTCGGGGTCGGGCAGCATCGTCGCGATGGCCTTCGAGTTGTTGATGTAGGCCCGCGCGGTCTGGTAGTTGATCAGCTCCGGCGGGTGCACCCGCGCGTAGAGCATGGCCAGCGCGTAACCGGTGGACAGGTGCAGCTCCGGGTGGGAGTAGCGGGCACGCAGGTCCACATAGGTCGGTTCGGCCTCGGCCGAACGCCCGAGGACGCCCAGCGCGGAGCTGGCCCGGGTGCCGAGCTTCCAGAAGTCGTCCATCCGGGTCACGGGGTCGACCAGGTCGCGCCCCCGGGTGCCGAAGGTGATGACCGAGTGATAGAAGCCGAAGCCGCCGCAGTGCCGGGCGGCCTCGAACAGCGCCCTGACCCCGGCGCCCTGCGGATCGCCGCCCCGCTCCGCGTGGTAGGGGATGGCGCCGAGGTGCAGGCTCCATTCGCCGCGCTCGCGCAGCAGGGCGGCCCGTTCGTCGTGCAGGGCGGCCCGCACGCCGGGGTCGGCCTCCCGATACGCCGCCGCCTCCGCGGGATCGCGCGACGTGCCGTCGGAGTCGATGTAGGCCTGGAGCAGCTCGGAGCGTTCGCGCCGGTCCGGCCGTCCCGGCGCCGGGACGGGCAGGTCGACCCGGGTCGCGTAGCGGTCCAGCGCGGCGCGCAGCTCACCGGGCAGGTCGTCGTCGAGCGTCTCGACCCTGGCCTGGATACGTCCGGCGGGCACGCGGCGCAGCAGAATCGCGATGAACTCCTGGTCGGTGGGCTCGGCGTCCTCGAACCGGCGGAAGGCGACGCGCAGCGGCCCGGCATCCGTCCTGACGGCGTATTCGAGGAGGAACTCCACCGCTCCGTGGGCGAGCCTGCGGGTGCGGTTCGCGGGATAGATCCGGGTGCGCTCCTCCGGGATCGCCAGGGACGTCAGGGTCTCCGGCGCGGCGCCGATCGTGGTCCTCAGCTCCGGCGCGGCCGACAGGATCTCGATGGCGTGCTCGCTCACCAGCTCGGGCCAGCGCTCGTACGCCTCGGGCACGACGAGCCGTAACAGGCTGCCCAGCCCGGTGTAGGGGCCGCGCAGCCCTCGGTGGCAGTCGATCACGTGGTCCGGTTCGGTATCGATGGGGCAGACGCCCACCCACCACAGATGTGTGGTCATGGCGATGTTCCTTTCAACCTGGCCCCGTCGATCTCGGTCACGCCGGGGTGGACGCCGCCGCGCGGCGCCGGCCGGCCCGTCCGGCGAGCAGCGGCAGGACGACAAGTTCGATGGCGACGAAAAGCAGCGAGCCGACGGAGTCCCAGAAACCCCGCCCGCCGGATGTGCCGTGGGACATGGCGGTGATGACGCGGGTGAGGAACTCCACGATCAGCGGGCCGGTCCACAGCACGACGGTGGCGATCATCGCGAGCACACCGCCGACCATGATCAGGGCGAACGTCGGGGCCATCCGCCGATCCCGTGGGGTCCATTGGTCCGTGGCCCAGTCGGACGGGCGGACCCAGGGCAGGCGGCGGAAGCGGTGCCTCAGGTAGGCCCGGCTCACCTCGTGCAGGTTCGTGCAGCCCAGCGCCGTGGTGAGGACGTAGTAGAGATCCGTGCGCAGGAAGATGTAGAACTGCCACGCCATGCGCAGCAGCACGGTGTAGGCGATCGCCAGCGCCAGCCCGCCCGGCCACGCCGGGAGCGCGGCGGCGGCCACCAGCACCAGCCCCGCGAACAGGAACAGGTCGGCGAACAGGCCCGACAGCATCGGCAGGTATCGCCGCCGTGGCGGGACGCCGAGCAGCGCGTCCAGCTCGGTCTCGACGACCAGGTAGTAGTAGCGGCGGCCGATGCGCAGGCGCGAGGACAGCCCGAGCCGGCGCGCCGCCAGCCAGTGGAACCACTCGTGCCAGAGGATCGCCGGGGACTGGCACAGGGCCAGCGCGAACTGCACCGCGATCAACGAGGGCAGGAAGAAGACGTTCGCGGCATGCGGCCGCAGTTCGGGCCGTACGGCCATGGCGACGGCGGCGGCCACCAGGAGCAGCGAGTACGCCGCCCACGCAGGCGCGGAGAACGCCGCCCGGCCGAGCGCCTGAAACCGGACCGCGGGCGCCTGGGCCACGTCCTCGCCGTCGGTGCGCACGAAGCCCAGGTCGCGCATGGCGTCGACGAAATCGTCTATGTCGACGGCCTCCCCGAACGACACGCTGTACCAGGCGGCGGCCTCGGACGGGGACATGCCGTCGGCCAGCCGTTTCAGCAGCGCCACCCCGTCGGCGGGGAGCTGCGCGTACGACGTGCCGTCGACGCGCCCCACGGTGACGCCGTCGCGTTCCTCCACGTAGGTCAGCGGATGGAACTCCAGGCGGGTGGTGGGCATGGGAACCTCCGAACGCGGTGGACCGGACGGGCTGGATGTCCCGGCGCCGTACGACGCCGGGACGGTGTCAGCTTCTACGTCAGCAGCAGTCGCCGCAGTAGAGCGCTGCGGAGCTGGTCAGCTTGATGGAGCCGGTCTTGCGAACGGTGATCTTCTTCATTGCTGTTCACCTCCTCCTCGGGTAGGTGTGCCGGCCGATCTCTCTGGCCGGCCGCACGTCGAACCTGCCAGTCCGAGCCGGGGGGCGTCATGGGGGCGAAGCACCCATTCTTCGCACGGAGCCGAGGAAAAAGATGGGTACCACGCCCCCATATGCCCCTGGTCGATGGGGCGGCAGACTCGCCGCATGCGAGACGACGCGCTTTCGGTGATTGTTTGCGGGTCAAGCGGGGCGCTGGCGATGCCCGCCTACTTGACATGGATGCGGCAGGAGATCGATCTGCCCATCCGCGTGCTGCTGACCCATACGGCGCAGCGGTTCATCCAGCCCCATGCCATCAACTGGCATGCCGACGAGGTGTACGCCAGCGGCAACCTGGACCTCAACCCGACCGAGTTCGCCCGGCGCTCGCTGGCCATCGTGGTGCTGCCCGCCACCGGGAACATGATCGCCTCGGCGGCGCTGGGGCTCGCCGGGTCGCCCGCTCAGACGGCGCTGCTGGCCGGCGAGCGGCCGGCGATGTTCTTCCCCAACATGAACAAGGTGATGTGGACCAAGCCCGTCACCCAGCGTCACGTGCAGACCTTGCGGCAGGACGGCCACACCGTCGTCGAGCCGCCGGAGCGCCCCATTTTCGAGCTGTGGCGCAAGGAGAACACGATCGGCCCGGCGATGCCCACTCCCGAGGAGGCGACGGAGCTGATCATCGCCTGGCTGGAGAACCTGGTCGTGGCCACCGCCGAGCCGTGATCCACACCGGTCAGGCGTCCGCCGTCCCGCCGTTCGCGTAGGCGGCGAGACCGTCGGCCATGCCTTGCATGAACCGGGTCAGGTACCACCGCCAGAAACCACCCGAGAGCGGCAACTTCGGGTCGAAGATGGCGGACCAGGAGATGTCGGTGCCGCCTTCGGGGAGCGGGGTGAGCTCGACCGTCCCGCGGTAGGACCGGAAGGGCCCGCCCAGGTTGTCGTAGACGAACCGCCGGTCGGTGACCAGCTCGACGATCCGCTCCCGGGCGACGTTGCGGCCCGTGCGGAAGATCCGGGTGTCGCCGACCCGCTGCCGGCCCCCGGGGTCGCCGTCCTCGACGTCGGCGGCGTCGATCGGCGACCACGACGGCCAGGTGGAGGCACGGGTGAGCGCCGCGAAGACGGCGTCGGGAGCGGCCTGCGAGCGTGCGGTCACACCATAGGAGTACGGCATGCGCCCCAACGTAGGCGCCACCGCCGTCCGGGGACATGCGCGCGCTTGCCGCGGATCGATCAGTTCTTGCGGTACGCCGAGGGCCGGACACCCGTCTCGCGCAGGAAGGCCGACGACAACGCGCCTGGACTGGCGTACCCGCACCGCCGGGCGATCTGCTCGACGCTGAGGGAGCCGGTGGACAGGAGCCGCCGTGCCCGCTCGATCCGCAGCCGGGTGAGGTAGCGGTAGGGGGTCTGGCCGGTGGCCTCCCGGAAGACGCGGACGAAGTGGTAGACGCTCAGGTGGGCCTCGGCGGCGATGCTGTCCAGCGTCAGCGGCTCCGCCAGGCGCTCCCGCATGATGGCGACGCCCGCCCGGACGGCGGCGTGCTCGGGACCGGGCAGGCGCTCGTTCCCGCCGTGGGTCAGCAGGTGCGTCGCGAGGAACGCGGCGGCGGACTCCGCGTACAGGTCGCCGGCGCCGGCGGTGCCCGGCAGCGCGCGGAGGACCTGCTCGACCACCGGATCTCCCGCCGCCAGGGCAGCGGACAACGCCTCGAAGTCGGGCTCACGGCCGCCCAGCGCTCCGGTGGCCCGCCGGACGGCCGGCGCGGGAATGTGCACCTGAACGGTGCTCAACCCGGCCTCCGCCCGGTAGCTGGCCGAGGCGGCGCGGCCGGGGACCATGAGTTCCAGGTGCCCGGGAACCCAGCGGCGCCGCACGGGTCTCCCGCCGGTGTGCAGCCGCATGTCCGCGCTCCCGGCCACGCAGAGCACGAGATGCAGGTCGGCCACGGCGGGGAGCGGCAGGTTCTCGACCTCGGGCGCGTGCTCGAAGCGCTGGACGAGCAGTGCGCGCCAACCGGCGTCGTCCCAGCTGTTGTAGGTGTGCCGCACGTACGCCGGGGTGTCGAAGCCGGCATAGGACGCCAGGTCGAAGTCGGGCGAATCGAACACCCTGCGAGTCTAGTCGGCGGTCAGCCGCCTGCCGGGGCCAGTGGCGGGACGGCGTTGCGGGCTCGTTCGAGGGCCTGGTCGGGCCACCACTGACCGGCGGCGGGGGTGACGGTGCCGTACGCCGGGTCCGCCGGTCCGGAGGTGCCGCGGGTGCAGCGGCCGTTGGAGTAGCCGGGGCTGTTGAGCCACAGGAACGCGTCGGCGGGCGGCGTCCCCGTGCCGGTGGTCGGGCGGGCGCCCGCTCCCCTGCCGGGCGGGTTGCACCATTCGTCCGGAGCGGGGAAGCGACCGGGCGGCGGCCGCCATTCGCCCGTGCCGTTGCGGCTGGTGTCGATGACGAAGTGGGGCAGGCCGGGGGCGTCGTCCGGGATCGCGGCGAGCTCCGACTCGCCGCACGAGGCGGCCTTCAGGTGGACGCACCTGGCCAGCTTGGAGGCGTACGTCAGGGACTGCCCGGTCGGGCGGTAGCCGGCCGCGTTGACGTAGAAGCCGTCGGCGCGGGCGGCGTTCGCGTTGACCAGCCGTTCGGCCATCTGCGTGAACGCGGGCCAGCCCGGCACGCCGCCGTCGAGGTAGACGGCGGTGCGGGCCAGGCCGGTGAGGGTGTCGACGGCGTAGGACAGGTCGGCGTAACGCTGGACGGCGGCCTCCCCGCCTCGCGGGCATTCCGGGCTGCCGGGCATGCGGGCCAGGGAGTTGGGTTCGAGGGCGACGACGGCGGGGCGGTCGCCGATGCCCTCGGCGACGGCGTTGATCCACGTGCGGTAGGCGCCGGTGTCGGGGGCGCCGCCGTTCCAGCAGTCGCGGCCCGGGATGGTGTTGGTGACGAACACCGGGACGGCCGACTGCCGGTGTGCCTGGGTGACCGCCTCGCGTACCGTGCGGGTGACGTCCGCGGGTGAGCCGTCGGCCAGCCACATGGCCTGGGGGACGCGGGACAGGGCGGTCATGAGTGCGGCGTCGGAGGTCCTGCCCTGCGCGGCCCAGGTCCGCGCCTGCCGCGCCGCCTCGGTGTCCGGCTGGGTGTAGAAGCGCACGCCGTCGGCCAGCAGGGGGTTCGTGCCGGGAAGTGGCTGCCGTGTCTCGGCGGGGGGTCGCGGCGGAGCGTACGCGATCGTCGGGGTGACGGCGATCGCGCCCGCGGTCAGCAGGGCCAGCGCGACGCCGCCCCAGATCCGTTTCCCATAGCGGCGCCGCGCCGGTGGGGCGGGGAGCCGTACCGTGGTGGCGGCGGCCCCGGCCCCGAGCGCGTCCACCAGCTCCGCGGCCGTCGGGCGGGCCGCCGGATCCTTGCTGAGCGCCCGCCGCACCAACCCGCCGAGCACGCCGTCGAACTCGGGCAGCACCGGCTCCTCGTGGACCACCCGGTACAGCACGTCATGCCCGGCCCCCGAACCGAACGGCGGCCGGCCGCGCGCCGCGAACACCATCACGCCGCCCCACGCGAACACGTCGGAGGCGGGGGACGTCGTCCCGCGCACCTGCTCGGGAGCCATGTACGCCGGCGTGCCCATCCCGGTGACGGACAGGGTGGTCGAGTCGGCCGTGTACGCCAGGCCGAAGTCGATGACCTTGGGCCCGACGGGCGACAGCAGCACGTTCGACGGCTTGAGGTCCCGGTGGACGACGCCGGCCGCGTGGATCGCCCGCAGCGCGACCGCGGTGCTCATGGCGAGCCCTTCGAGCTCCGAACCCGCCATCGGGCGCCGCCGGCTGATCGCGCTGAAGAGCGTCGGCCCAGGCACGTACTCCGTCACGACGTACGCGAGGTCGCCGTCGAAGTCGGCCTCGATCACGGCGGCCGTGGAGAAGCGGGCGACCTTCCCCATGGTCATGACCTCGCGCCGGAACCGCCGTCGGAACGCCGGGTCGGCGGCGAGGTGCTGGTGGACCACCTTGATCGCCACCAGGGTGTGCGCCCGGGTCTCGGCCAGGTACACCACGCCCATCCCGCCCGCACCGAGCCGCCGGATGACGCGATGGCCGCCGACCAACGGCGGGTCACCACCTGGCCGGATCGCCGTCTCACCATGCGTCATGCCGTGTGCCATCGCCCGCCCGTCCAGTTGGACATCTGATCGGGGGTACGGCTGCCGGGCCGCCCGGGTTCAGCCGCGGCGTGGTCGGAACGCCGGGCGCCGCGGGAATAGCATGGCCTGGTGGGATCGTTGTGGCCGGTGTGCTCGCCTGGCGACGGACACCGTCGCCGGTGATCGCCTGTCCGGCCGCCGCCGTCGCCACCGCACGACGCGCCCGCTGCCAATCCCTTGATCCACCGCTGTGCCAGGAGTGTGATGAGCGACCGCCTCACCGCCGCAATGATCAGCCAGGCGGCCGAACGGCTGCGGCCGGTGATCCGCCGTACCGCGCTGGAGCCGAACCAGCGGCTGTCCGGCCTGCTCGGCGGTCATGTGCTGCTCAAGCGCGAGGACGCGCAGGTCTGCCGCTCCTACAAGGTGCGCGGCGCGTTCAACCTGATCGCCTCGCTCACGGAGGATGAGCGGCGCCGCGGCGTGGTCTGCGCGAGCGCGGGCAACCACGGGCAGGGCGTCGCGTTCGCCTGCGCGCGCCTGGGCATCAGCGGTCGCGTGTACGTCCCCTCCACCACGCCCCGGCAGAAGCGCGAGCGCATCGCGGCGCTGGGCGGCGACCGGGTGGAGGTCGTGGTCGGCGGCGGCACCTATGACGAGGCGAGCCACGCCGCGCACGCCGACGGCGAGCACACCGGCGCGATCTACGTGCATCCGTTCGACGACGTCAGGACGATGGCCGGGCAGGGCACGGTCGGCCTGGAGATCCTGGAGCAGTGCGGGGAGGCGCCGCACACCGTGGTCGTCCCGGTCGGCGGCGGCGGCCTGATCAGCGGCATCGCCGTCTGGCTGCGTGAGCACTCCCCCCGCACCCGCATCGTGGGCGCCGAGCCCGCCGGAGCGTCCAGCATGCGCGCCGCCCTCGACCACGGCGGGCCCCTCGCCCTGCCCGAGCTCGACACCTTCGTGGACGGCGCCGCCGTCGGACGGGTGGGAGACGCCACGTTCCCCCTGGTCAAGGACCTGGTGGACGAGGTCGTCGCGGTCGATGAGGGCGCGGTGTGCACCGAGATGCTCGATCTCTACCAGACCGACGGCATCATCGCCGAGCCCGCCGGGGCCCTGGCCGGCGCCGCGGCCCGCGAACTCCTGCCGTACGCCTTCGGCGAGCCGGTGGTGTGCGTGGTGTCGGGCGGCAACAACGACGTCAGCCGGTACAACGAGGTGCTGGAGCGCTCGCTCGTGCACATCGGGCTGAGGCACTACTTCCTGGTGACCTTCCCGCAGCGCCCCGGCGCCCTGCGCCACTTCCTGGACGAGGTCCTGGGAGACGGCGAGGACATCATCGCCTTCGAGTACGTCAAGAAGAACAACCGCGAGACCGGCCCGGCGCTCGTCGGCATCGAGCTCGAACGGGCCGGCGACCTCGACAGTCTCCTGTTCCGGATGAAGGCCGGCCCGCTCACGGTGGAGCGCATCCCCCCGGGCTCGCCCCTGTTCACGTTCATCCTCTGACCTCGCCGCGCTCGTCCCACCTGCCTGTCGGACGGGCGCCCGCCGGCTCGGCCAGGATCCGGCACAGCGCCGTCGGGTCGGCGGCGCGGGGCTCCTCGGTCAGGCCGTCGTCGGTCGTCGGCACGTCCTGACTCCCAGCACGACCTTTGCGCCCGGCGCAATGTCATGTTGATCCGATGGCGATCCGGCCGGGTGAGCCTGCCTACATGGCCAAAGGGACCTTGAAGATCGTTTTCACCCCCGAGGATCTCGCCCGCGTTCGGATCGCCTCCCGTCCCGACCTGATGTGGGAGATGGTGCTCAGCCTGCACCTTCTCCAGGCCCGAGGCGGGGGCGCGGCGACGGCCGCCTGGCGCCGGCGGGTCCGTGACGGCCTCGCCGAGATCGGCCTGCTCGCGCGGACGCGGAACGTGCTGATCCCCCTTGCCCCGTCAGGACCGTACTTCCCCGACTTCCTCACCCCCGCCGAATCCCTGACCGGACTCGACCAGGGCGTCGAAGCCCTTGCCGCGACTCCGCGCCGGCGGATCCGCCATGAGCTCGACCTCCTGCGGACCTACTACGGCCTGCCTCCCGGGCTGGAGGACCTCGCCCGAGGTGATCCGCGCGCCGTCCGCGACCTCGGCCGGGTGGCGGCGGGTTACTGCCGGGCGGCGTTCGCTCCGCACCTGCGGCAGATGGAGCACACCCTCGGCCAGGAGCGCTCGGCCCTGGCCCGGCATCTCACCGATGACGGCGTGGAGCAGATGCTGGACCGGTTGCCGCCGATGATGCGCTGGAGACCACCGGTCCTGGAGGCCGACTATCCCGCGCGGTCCGCACGGAACTCCCGGGAGATCCACCTGCGCGGACGAGGACTGACGCTGATCCCCTCCTACTTCTGCCGGGTCACGCCCGTCGCGCTGGTGGATCAAGGGCTTCCGCCCGTTCTGGTCTATCCGGCCCGCCGCTGGGACACCTCGCCTATCACCGTCAAGGACCCCTTGGCGGAGCTGCTGGGCAGGACCCGTGCCACGACGCTCCGCTGCATCGTGGCGACGCCGGGCTGCACCACCACGGAACTCGCCCGGCGTACCGGGGCGTCCCTGGCCAATGCCAGCAAGCACGCGCACATCCTGCGGCAGGCGGGGCTGATCACCAGCGCGCGCCAGGCCAACCTGATGCTGCACCAGGCGACCACGCTCGGCGCCGAGCTCATCCGCACCCGGCCGCCGCAGGATCCACGGCCGCCTATTCGATGACGCTTCGCACGTCGAGGCTCTTCTTCAGCGCCGAGTACCGCCGCGCCGGATCGGCCGGCCGCCGCAGCCCCTTCACGTCGAGTTCAGGCCCGCTCGGGCGGGTCCGCGATGGACACCTCCCCCGCGCCGCGCCTGCGCCGCCACGAGACGTGCTGGTTCACCGTCGTCCTGCGGGCGTGACGATCCAACGTCTCTGCTCGTGTCAGTAACCTCCAGACGCTGTGGGCACGCCGGAAGGTCGGCGGTCGGAGACGTTCGGCGGATCAGGCTCGCCGGAACCCTGGGCCGGTTGCCGCGGGCCTCGCGCGAGAACGTACACGAACAGGACCGCCATGACCGCCGCCCCCGCCCACATGGCCTGCTGCCAGCCGTCGACGAAGGACTCCTGCGCGGCCCGGACCAGCGCCCGCGCCTGCGAGCCGGCCCCGTCGGCGGCGGTGAGGGCGTTGGCGACGCCCTCACGGGCGGTGTCGGCGACGGCGTCCGGCACCCCGTCGAGCCGGGAGTCGACGGCGCGGCGGTAGCCGGCGCTCAGGACCGCTCCGAGCAGCGCGACGCCGAGCGCGGTCCCGAACTCCCGGGTGACGTCGTTGAGCGCGGAGGCGACGCCTTGGCGCTCACGCGGCAGGGCGGTGGTGATGGCCTCGGTGGAGGGCGTCATCGTCAGCCCCATCCCGAGTCCCATGGCGAGCATCCCGGGCAGGATCGAGAGGTAGCCGCCGTCGACGGAGACGAAGACGGCCATGAGGACCAGCCCCGCGCCGCCCAGGAAGATCCCTGAGGCCATCGTCGGCCGGCCGCCGACGCGCGCGGCCACCCACGGGGCGAGGCCGGAGGCGAGCATCATCAGCAGCGCCATCGGCATGAGCGCGAGAGTGGAGCGCAGGCCGGACCAGCCGAGCACCGCCTGGAAGTACGGGAAGAGGACCACGAAGATCCCGGCCTGCACGCCGAAGACCGTCAGGAGCGACACGGAACCGCTCGCCAGACCCCGCTCCCTGAACAGGCGGACGTCGAGGAGTGGCGCCTTCCGGCGCAGTTCCCAGGCCACGAATCCGGCGGCGGCGACGACGCCGACGAGGAGGCTCAGGAGCGTGGCGGGCGCGGTCCAGCCTCGTCCGGGGCCCTCGTGCAGGAAGAAGACGAGCCCGACCACCGCGACCACGGACGACAGCGAACCGACGACGTCGAACCCGTGCCCTGACGTCTCACGCGAGTTCGGGACGGATCGCAGCGTCAGGACGACGGCGACGGCGACGAGCACGACCGGCAGGACGAAGAGCCACCGCCAGCTCGCCACGTCGACCAGGACGGCCGACAGGTACATCCCCAGGATGCCGCCACCGCCGGCGACGCCGGTCCACACACCGATCGCCTTGGAGCGCGCCTCGTCCGGGAAGGTCGAGGTGATGACGGCGAGGGTGACCGGCATGATCATCGCTGCGCCCACGCCGCTCAGGAACCGCGCGGCGAGCATGATCTCGGACGACGTGGCGAGGCCGGCCGCCGCGCTCGCCGTCCCGAAGACGATCAGGCCCGCGAGCAGCACCGGCCTGCGGCCCCACCGGTCGCCCATCGCGCCGAGTGGCAGGAGCGACGCGGCCAGGGTGATGGTGTAGACGTTGATGAACCACAGGACCTCGGTCTGCGAGGCGTCGAACGCGACGGTGAGCTCCGGCTGGGCGACGTTCAGCCCCGACACCGAAGCGATGACCGCCATGAGGGCGACGCAGACCCCGGCCAGGATCGTCCGTCTTTGTCGTGGGTCGTGGACGGTCGGGCCGGGGTCTTCCGGGTCTGCGGGCGGGTTCGTACTCATGGGTTCCTTTCGAGAAGGCAGGGGGGATCGGCGCCAGAGCCGCAGCCGGCCCTGGCGCTGTCGGAGGAGGGGTGGCTACCGGCGGCGGATGGCGCGCACGACGACGTCGTGGAGGGAGACCGCCCGGCCCTCGTTGCCGGTGAGTGTGCGCAGGTGCTCTTCGGCGGTGACGATCTCCCACTCCGCGCCGTCCAAGCGCGCGGTGATGGCCGCGGCGGTGACCGACGCTTCGGCGGGAGGGTGGTGCCCGTGGCCCGGGGAGTGGTGCCCGTGGCCCGGGGAGTCCGGAGGGTGGTGTCCGTGGCCGGCGGAGTCCTGGGTGTGCAGGTGTCCCACGATGAGCAGCGTGCCGCCGGGCGCCACCCATCCGGCGATGCGGTCGTAGAACTCCAACTGGGGCATCGCCGGGTGCGCGTAGTAGGTCATGACCAGGTCGAACCGCGTGTCCGGGCTCCAGACGCTCAGATCCGCCTCGACCCACCGCGGGCTCTCGGGAGCCCCGCTCGCCGCCGCGCGCCCGGCGGCGAGCGCAAGGGCCTCGGACGAGATGTCGGCGGCGGTGACGTCCCAGCCGTGCGAGGCCAGCCAGATCGCCTCGGCGCCGCCGCCGCACCCCGCGTCCAGTGCCGTGCCCGGTGTCAGGCCGGCGGTCTCACGAGCGAGGTACGGGTTCGGCGGGTTGCCACCCATAACCCCCGGGCCCCCGGCTCGCCCCTGTTGCCAGTGCCGCTCCCAGTAGCCCTTGTCGAATTCGTGCGTCACAGGTCGTACTCCTCGTTCCAGGTGGTGGGGGTCCGTTCATGGTGCTGACGGAGCGGGCGGATACGCAAACGTTGTTGCCGAATGGCAAAATGGCGGGGTGGACGAAACCATTGACCGCACCCTCGACGCCGTCGGGCCGAGGCTGAAACGCCTTCGGCTGCACCGCGACGTCACGCTCGCCGACCTCGCGGCCGAGACCGGCATCTCCACCAGCACCTTGTCGCGGCTGGAGGCGGGCCTGCGACGTCCCACGCTCGAGCAGTTGCTTCCGCTCGCCCGCGCTCACGGGGTCACCCTCGACGAGCTCGTCGACGCGCCGCCGACCGGCGATCCCCGCATCAACCTGCGTCCCATCCCCTGCGGCGACGGCTCGTTCATCCTGCCGCTGACCCGCAGGCCCGGTGGGATCCAGGCGTACAAGTTCGTCCTCCCGGCCGGAAGCGACGTCGCCGACCCCGACCTGCGCACCCACGAGGGCTACGACTGGGTCTACGTCCTCAACGGGACGCTCCGCCTGGTGCTCGGGGAGCACGACCTCGTCCTCAGGCCCGGGGAGGCCGCGGAGTTCGACACGCGTACCCCGCACTGGTTCGGGGCCGCCGGCACCGGTCCCGTCGAGTTCCTGAGCCTCATCGGGAAACAGGGCGAACGCACGCACGTCCGTGCGGCACCGAGACAGGGGCCTCACGACGAGTAGCGCCGACACCAGGGCCCGGGTGCACGTCTGACCTGCGCGGACGCGGGTAGGGGCGTCGGCATGGACAGCGATCGGGAGACACGCGAGGCCGTCGTCGTCGTGGGAGCCGGGATGGCGGGCCTGGCCTGCGCGGTGCGGCTGCACGAGGCCGGCCTGCCGGTGCGGGTGCTGGAGGCGTCCGACGGGGTCGGCGGCCGGGTGCGGACCGACGTCGTCGGCGGGTTCCGGCTGGACCGCGGGTTCCAGGTGTTCAACACCGCCTATCCCGAGGCCCGGCGCGTCCTCGACATCGACGCGCTCGACCTGCGGCCCTTCGCCTCGGGGCTGATCGTTCAGGGGACCTCCGCCAGGGCCAGGGTGATGCTGCCGTGGCGGCATCCCCGGCACGCGCTGAGCGGGCCGCTGTCCGGTGTCGGCACCCTGCGGGACCAGGCCGTGCTCGCCGCCCTCACCGCGCGCGACGTGGCCCTGCCCGGTTCCCGGCTGCGCGGCGGGCGTGAACGGCGTACCGAGGACGAACTACGCGCCTGGGGCATGTCCGCGAAGATGATCGACTGCCTGATGCGCCCCTTCCTGGCCGGGGTGCTCCTGGAACGCGACCTCGACACCTCCAGCCGGGTCTTCCACCTGCTCTGGCGGTCGTTCGCGCGCGGCACCATCGGCGTGCCCGCGCTCGGGATGGGGCAGATCCCGCGTCAGTTGGCCGACCGGCTGCCGCCGGGCACCGTCACCCTCGACGCCCGCGTGGCCGAGGTCGCGGCCGACCGCGTGCGACTCGCGGACGGCACCGTCGTCGAGGGCCGGGCCGTGGTGGTGGCCGCCGACCCCCGCTCGGCCGGTGACCTGCTGAGCGAGATCGAGGTGCCGCCGATGCGCGCGGTGACCACCTTCTACCACGCCGCTCCCCGCTCACCCCTGCGCGAGCCGGTGCAGATCATCGACGCCACCGGCGCCATCGCCGACACGCTGGTCCTCACGGACGCGGCCCCGCAGTACTCCTCCGACGGGCGCGCGCTCGTGTCCACGTCGGTCCTGGGCCTGGTCGCCGACGAACGGCCGGTCCGGCGGCGCCTGAGTGAGATCTACGGCGACACCTCCGGCTGGGAGCACGTGGCCACGTACCCGGTCCCGGCGGCGCTGCCCGCGATGCCGCCGCCGTACCCGCTGCGACGCCCCGTCCGCCTGCGCGCCGGGCTGTACGTGTGCGGCGACCACCGCGACACCGGCTCCCTCCAGGGCGCCCTGGTCTCCGGCCGGCGCGCGGCCGAGGCGGTGCTCACCGACCTGCGGGCACGCCATGCGGGCAGCCGCTCCGCCCCCGATCAGGCGACTCGCTGACCCGTGCCGCCAGGGGGTCAGTACCGCGACCACCAGAAGAACCATCCCTCCACTATCTGCCCTCCGACGATCTGGGATCCCCACAGACAGGGGCCCTCCACCTTGAGCCCCCAGTTCCGGTAGACCTGCTGGTGCTCCCGGCACGAGGGCAGCGTGGAGTACGGCCCGGCGAAGCCGGCGTCCACGGCCGGCGCGGCGACACCCACCGGCGCGGCGCCGCCGACGTCACCGGCGGTGGCGGTGGCGGTGGCGGTGGCGGCCAGCCAGGCGAAGGCGGCGGCGCTGACGATCACGATCGCGAGATTCCTGAACAGACGCATGGCCCCAAGCGTGGCAGCGGCCTGCTTCACCCCGCTTTCGCGACGTCTTCACGGCCCTGGGCCGGCGTCAGGCTCGGGCGCTTCTGCCGAACCAGCGTTCGAGCGAGTCCCGCAGTGGATGTCCGACGGCGTCGGAGGTCCACGCCACGTATCCGTCGGGACGGATCAGCAGCGCCTCGGCGGGGTGGACGTGCTCCACGCCGGCCCGGAGCACGTCCACCCGGTCCGCCCAGCCGGCCGCCTCGGCCACCAGGTCGTCGCGCCCGGCCAGGTCGAGCAGGAGCGGCCGGTCGGTCCGCAGCGACTCCGCCAGCCTGATCGGCCCGCCGGCGGTCTTCAGCACGAGGTCCGGAGCCATCCGGCCGGCCCCGGGCACGCCCACGTCGTAGGTGGTGTGCACGCCGCTGATCATCCCGCTCAGGTACGTGTTCACCTCGTCGAAGCGCATCAGCTCGGCGAACAGCTCGCGGAGCGGATCGACCGCCGGGTCCGGGTCGGCCAGCGCGGTCTGCGCCCGCACGTTCCACAGCACGCGGGCGGCCACGGGATGCCGCTCCGCGTGGTAGGTGTCGAGCAGCCCGTCCGGCGCGTGCCCCCGCACCTGGGCGGCGAGCTTCCAGCCCAGGTTGAACGCGTCCGCCAGCCCGGTGTTCAGCCCCTGGCCGCCCCACGGGAAGTGCACGTGCGCGGCGTCCCCCGCCAGCAGCACCCGGCCCTCGCGGTACGTGTCCGCCTGCAGCGCGGCGTCGCCGTACCTGGACAGGTTGCGGGGATCGGCCATCGGCACCGCCCTGCCCAGGATGTGCCCGGCCGCCTCCCGCAGCTCGGCGAGGGTGACCGGGGCCTGGCGGTCGTCGTGCGGGGCACGGAAGTCGTAGGTGGTGACGCGGCTGTGCCCGGCGGGGTCGAGCCAGACGATGAGCCAGCCGCGCGGGGTGCGGGTGTAACCGGGCGGCACGCCGTACGGGTCGAGCAGCCGCACGTCGCCCATGAGCGCGGCCACCCGCGCGGGCGTGCCGGTGAACGGGATCCCGGCGGCGCGGCGTACCGTGCTGCGCGCGCCGTCCGTGCCCACCACGTGGCGCGCGGCCAGCTCGCGCCCGTTGGCGGTCAGCACCACGTGGTCGTCGCGCTGGACCAGCCCGGTGACCTCCTGGCCTCGCCTGATCTCCGCGCCCAGCGCGGCCGCGTGGCGGGCGAACACCTGCTCGGCCCACGCCTGCGGGCTGCCGACGATGCTCGCGCCCTCCTCCACGACCGCGCCCAGGTCGAGCCCGAACATGCCGGAGAAGTGGAAGCTCACGCTTCCGCCGCTCGGCCTGCCGACCGCCTCGAGCAGGCCGCGCCTGTCGAGGCTCTGCGCGGTACGCGCGTGCAGCGTCCCGGCCCTGGACTCTCCGGACGGCGTCGGCCGCCGTTCGAGCACGAGCGGCCGGACGCCCTGCAGCCCGAGTTCGGCGGCCAGCAGCATGCCCACGGGCCCGCCGCCCACGATCGCGACGTCGAACATCACATCTCCTCCCAGACGGACATCGGCGGGTTTCAGGCCGGCGTCGGCTGGGCGACGCGCCTCCTGGCGAAGGTGAGCGCGATCGCGGTGCCGAGCAGCATGCCCGCCGCGGCGAGGAACACCGCCGTGCGCAGCCCGGTTGCGAGCGCCGTGCCGCTCGCCTCGCCCAGTCCGCCGGCGGCCACCAGCACGGCCAGGCCGAGCGCCGAGCCGACCTGCAGCGCCGTGGAGGACAGCCCGGAGGCCACGCCCTGCTCGTGACCGGCGACGCCGCTGGCGGCGGCGATCCACATTCCGGTCCAGGTGAGGCCCTGGCCGAGCCCCATGATCACGATTCCGGGCAGGACGTTCGCGTACGAGCCGTCGGCGCTGACGCCGAAGGCCACCAGCGCGGTGCCCGCGGCCCCTCCGACCGTGCCGGCGATCAGGGTCGGGCGCATCCCGACGCGGCCCGCGAGCCGCCCGCCGAGCTGGGTGCCGAGGGCGATCAGCAGCGCGGGCACCAGGAAGGCCAGTCCGGTCGCCACCGCGCCGTAGCCGAGGACGGTCTGGAAGTAGACGGTCAGGAAGTACGGCAGCGCGTTGAAGGTGACGCCGAAGACCATGATGACGGCGACGGCCGAGCTGAGGCTGCGGTTGCCGAACAGCCGCAGCGGCATGAGCGCGTCGTCGCCGCGCCTCTCGACCGAGACGAACGCGGCCAGCAGGACGGCGGCCAGCACGGCGCCGCCGAGGACCGGCGGCGAGGTCCACCCCGACTCCGGTCCCTGGATGAGCGCGAAGGCCAGCAGGCTCACCCCGGCGGTGGCCAGCACGGCGCCCGGCAGGTCGAAGCGGCGTCCGCGGGCCCGCGGGCCGTCCGCCGGGATCAGCAGGTAGGCGCCCGCGATGGCGACGGCGGCCAGCGGCACGTTGACGTAGAAGACCGCCGGCCAGCCCCATGCCCCGGTCAGCAGCCCGCCCAGCAGCGACCCGAGCGCCAGCCCGCCGGCGCCCGCGCCGCTCCACACGCCCAGGGCCCTGTTACGGGCGGGGCCCTCCTCGAATCCCGTGTTGACCAGCGCCAGCGTGGCGGGGAAGAGCAGGGCCCCGCCGAGTCCCTGCACCGCGCGGGCGGCGATCAGCAGCGCCTGGCTCTCGGCCAGCCCACCGGCCAGCGACGAGAACGCGAACAGCGCCATGGCCGCGACGAACATCCGGCGGCGGCCGAGCAGGTCGGCCGCCCGGCCGCCGAGCAGCAGGAAGCCGCCGTAGGCGACGGCGTACGCGCTGGCCACCCACTGCAGCGTCTGGGCGGAGAAGCCGAGGTCCCGCCCGATGTCGGGCAGGGCGACGTAAACGATGAAGTAGTCGAGCGAGGTGATGAGCTGGGACAGCGCCAGCAGGGCAAGGGTCAAGCCTGCGCGATGAGTCACGTCTCCCACTTACGATTGTCCGGGATATTCGTACGGTTCGAGATGCTCGTACAGAGACGGACGCCTTGTCAAATCACTGTCCGGGACATGCGTACAATCGACGTATGCTGCATCCGTCACGCGACCAGATCAACCTGCTGGACGTGCTCGCGGCGCTCGGCCACCCGGTGCGAGCGAAGATCGTGCGGGCGCTGGAGTCGGGCGAGGAGCAGTTCTGTGGCTCGATCGTGCCCGACGTGCCGAAGTCCACGCTGACCACGCACTGGCGCGTCCTGCGCGAGGCAGGCGTGATCTTCCAGCGGCCCGAGGGCCGGAAGCTGTTCATCACCCTGCGCCGGCAGGACCTCGACGCCCGCTTCCCCGGCCTGCTCGACCTGGTGACACGGGAAGACCTCTAGGGGGTGCGCCCGGCTCCGCCCTCACCCGGCCCGGCGGAAGCGTGATGAGGTGGTGAGGACGGAGAGCGGGACGATTCGTGGCGGGCTACCTGCGGCGCACCTGGGCGTCCCGGATGTCGGCCGGGAGGACCGGCTTGCCGTCCACCGGGGGCGTGGGACCGTCCGGCACCGGCTGGATGCCGCCGGCGGCGATGCGGTCGAGCGCGGCGAGCCCGGCTGCGTCCACCGTGCCGAAGATCGTGTAGTTGGGCGCCAGCCCGGAATCGCCGTAGACCAGGAAGAACTGGCTGCCGTTGGTGTCGGGGCCGGCGTTGGCCATGGCCAGCACCCCGCGCGCGTACGTCTTGCGCACTCCGGTCGAGTCGCCCGGCCACGGCGGCAGATCCGTGGGCAGTTCGTCCTTGTAGCGGTAGCCCGGCCCGCCCTCACCGGTGAAGCCGGGGTCGCCGCACTGCAACACCTTCAGCCGGTCGTACGCGGTGAGTCGGTGACACGACGTGACGTCGTAGAACCGGTGCCGGATCAGGTGCACGAAGCTCTGCACCGTGCACGGCGCCTTGGCCGGGTCGAGGGCGAGCCCGATGTCGCCGTGGTTGGTCTTGAGCACCGCGGAGACCGGACGCGTGGGAGTGCGGCGCGGGTCCGGCGGCAGCGGCACCTTCCGCACGGCCGGGTCGTCGGGGGTCTCGGTGTACTGGCACGGCCCCTTGGTCGTTCGCGGCGGCCTGTCCAGCGCCGCCGCCGAGACCGGCAGCGCGCCGATCGCTATCAGCGAGCCGGTCGTGACTGCGGTCAACGCGGCGCGGGCCGCGGGTCGTACCAACGCTCTGCCGGACATCCTGTCCTCCACTGCGTGATGATCGCTGGGCTTCCTGTGGTCTAGTCGATCTGACCAGCGCAGTCAAGAGTTCGGCGCGCGCCTGTCCGCCGGGGTCAGGAGCCGGGGTGGGCGCCGTCGAGGAAGCCGCGCATGAGGGTGAGCCATTCCTCGGGACGCTCGGCGAAGGGCAGGTGCCCGGTGGCGAGTTCGGTCAGCCGCGCGCCGGGGATCCCGTCGGCGAGCTGCCGGTGGTGGAAGGGCGTCACCAAGCCGTCGTACGTGGTCGAGATGACGAGTGCCGGCACGGTGATCCCGGGCAGATCGCCGCGCACGTCCACCTGGTCGATCAGGGCCAGGTGGTCCGGCGTGCCGGGCGGGATGGCCGCCGCGGCCTCCTTCAACGCGCTGTCGAGGTCGTCCTGGCGGAAGCCGTCCAGGGTCGGCGCGCCGATGCCGATCAGGGCCACGAACGCCGCCAGCCGCTCGGCGTCGCCGTCCTCGAGGAGGTCTCGCCACAGGCGTACGGCGAGCCGGAAGCGGGGGTTCGGCCGGGCGAAGCCCGCGGTGAGGATGAGCGCGGTGACACGTCCGGGGTGGCGGGTGGCCGCGCGGACCGCCAGGGCTCCGCCCAGCGAGTATCCGGTGACGGCGAAGGTCTCCAGTCCCTCCTCGACCGCCGTGGCCACCAGTTCGTCGGCCAGCCGGTCCAGGGTCGGCGGGGTGGCCGCGCGAGGGGTGCGGCCGGTGCCGGGATAGTCGGGGCCGACCACGGTGTGGCGCTCGGCGAGGCCGTCCAGCACGGGTCCGAAGTTGGGCTGGACTCCCCCGCCGGCGCCGTGGGCGAGCAGCAGGCCGGGGCCGGTGCCGCGGACGACGCGGCCGAGCGGGGAAGGGGGCAGGGCAGGGGTGGGCATGGGTCGGCTCTCTTTCGGGTTCTCGGAGCGGCCGGCAGCAGGCGGGGTGGCACCTTCGCCGCCATGCGGCCACGCTAAACTCTCACATCGATGTGAGAGTCAACGCGATGAGGCGCGGATCACACGGCCGCCACGACCAGCGGACGGGACCAGCCGCCGGTCAGCCTCCGAGAGCGCGCAGGAGTTTGGGCCTGGCGGCCTTCTTCCAGGTGGGGGCCAGGGCGTGGTCCGCCTCGGCGGCCTCGTGGCGCTCGTCCGCGAGGAGCAGACCGAGGGTGAAGGCGTCGGCGGCCGTCAGGCCGGGTCGGGTGGCGAGCCGGGTGAGCTGCTGCCGGGCGACGAGGGCGTCCTGGCGGCGGCCGAGGGCCTCTTGCAGGCGTTCGGCCTGTTCGGCGAGCTTCTTGACGGGCTTGCCGAGGAAGGGCGTGGCCGCCTCGGCGGTGTACCGGGCGCGTTTGGCCGCCTTGCGGGCGGAGTGCAGGGCGCGGTCACGCTGGGGGCCCTCGGGCAGGTGCTCGGCCTCGGCGTACCTGCGCAGGACCTTGCGCCAGCTCTTGGCCACCACGGCGGGGGTGAGACGGCCGGCCTTGCGGCGGGCCCTGCCGCGCAGGGGCGGGGCGTCGATGAAGTCGTCGAGGGCCGTCAGCAGGGCGAAATAGCGCGGTGAGCGCAGCGTCTTGTTGAGCTCCCGCCGGGCCCTGCGCTCGCGCGCGACCAGGTGGGCGGGCCATTCCGCGGACTTGAGGTCGTTCACGCGCTGCCGCGCCGCGCCGCCCTTGTCCGGCCCGTCGCCGTCGAAACCGTCGCGGAGGTGGGCGGTGAGGTGGCGGTCGAAGCGCGCGGTGAGCACTTCGAGGTCGCGGACCGTGCCCAGTTCGCCGGCCAGCCACGTCAGCTCCGCGTCCAGCGGGCCGATCCGGTCGCCGTCCAGCAGCCGGGAGTGGGTGCGCAGCAGGCTGCGGATCCGGCGTACGGCCACGCGCATCTTGTGCACCGAGTCGTCGTCGTGGTCGGCCAGCCGTACCAGCGGGTCGTAGGCGAGCAGCCGGTCGCGCTGGCGCCGCACGTACGCGATCAGGACCGTGCCCGCGCTGCGCCCGGACTCGGGGGCGCGGCCGGGAGCCGGGGAGTCGCCGAGCACGCGGGCCAGTTTGGAGGCCGCGGCGGACGGCACGGCCCCGGACCGGCGCAGCCTGGCCTCCACCGTGTCCAGCACGCCGGCCGGGCCGTCCACCAGCTCGACCTCGACCTCGCGCCACGACGCGGGCCGCCGGTCCACGTCCAGGCGGCGGCCGAGGACCACGTCGTCGGCCACCTCGGCGAGCACCTCACCGTGCTCGCCCCGCAGCCGCCGTGTCGTGCGGGTGGTCTCCACGGTGACGATCGGGACGAGTTCGTGGCCGCGTACGTGGGCCGCCACCAGCTTGACCAGCCGCGCGGGCACCTGATGGACGCCCGACCCCAGCGGGGCGCGCACCTCCCGCCTGGAGCCCTTGGCCGCCGGCACCTTCAGATGCCATCCCTCGTCCCGGCCGCCGCGGCGGCGGCGCAGGGTGATGCCGTGGGCCGCCAGGGTCAGGTCCGGCGTGTCGACGTAGTCGGCCACCAGCCGCCGCGTCTCCGGCTCCTCCACCGAGACCTGGCCGTCCGGGCCGGCGAAATCGTCGATCGCGATCTCGGCGGCTCCGTCGATCTCGTATTTGCGTTCGACCTCCACGTGGCCAGCCATCACGTAACTCCTCAAAGCATCCGAAAACACCTTTACTACCCAGACGAACGGCATGAAACAGCAGGTCAACCCGTGGGGTCGAGTCCGGTCGGCGCGGTGCCGGTCGGCGCGGTGCCGGTCGGCGCCGGGGCAGGGGCCATCGGGGCGAGGCCGAGGCCGGCGAGAGCGGCGGCGCCGCGCTCGGCCTGGCCGCCACCGGCGAGCACCAGAGTCCGTGCGGACTGGTAGCCGCAGCCGGCGGCGTCGAACGCGTCCGCCGTCGCGAGCAGCGCCTGCCGGTCGCCGTCGAGCAGGGCTCCGGCGCGCGCCACGATGGCGGCGGCGACCGGGTTCCCGGCCACGATGTCCCGGGCCTCGGCCAGGTGGTCGCGAGCGTGGGGGCTCCCGGCGAGCACGGCGGCCTCGGCCCGCAGCGCGACGTACCAGTGCAGCCAGATCCAGGTGACCCACTTCCACACCTGCCCGGGCTCGGGGGCCATCCGCTCCAGCGCCTCCGCCGCCCGCCCCTGGTGCAGGAGGAGCATCCCGTCGAAGATCGCCCCGTAGCCGTACGTGCGCTCCGGTGGGGTGCCGAGCCGGTCGAGGACCTCCTGCCATTCGCGCCGGGCGTCCTGGTCGTCGCGCAGGCCGTGGATCATCGCCACACCGGCCGCCGCCGAGCAGAGGAACGACCGGGCGGGGCTGCCGGCCCGCCGCCACGCGTCGAGGAACCGGACACTGCCGGTGAGCACCTCGTCCACGCCGCCCGCCAGCGCCTCGACCACCAGCAGCCGGCACGTGGCCTGGTGGCCGACCTCCGCCAGCGACGGATGGCCGGCCAGCCGCCCGGCCCACTGGCGGGCGCCCGGCACGTCCCCCGCGCCGAGGCCGGCCTCGGTGACCATGACGAGCGCGTCGAGCAGTTCCTGGGTGCCGGCCGGCGAGACGGGCATGGACGACAGGAGCGTGATCCGGCGGCGGGCCAGGGCCGCGGTGGCGAACGTGTCGCCGGCCCAGCTCTGGGCGCAGGTCAGCTCGCCGAGTCGGCCGCGCTCGACGCGCT
>NZ_JBFAIM010000107.1:0-33031 GCF_040654715.1 Nonomuraea sp. NPDC050643
CGTCACCGAGCCCTCCCTCATCGCCGAGCGCGTGGCCGTGGCGGAGGTCGATGGGCGGCCTGTGGTCGTCACCGGCGGTGGCCGGTTCGACGTCCTTCAGCCCCGTTGACCGGCTCCGGATGAGGATCGTGTCGGTCGTCGGGATGGTCCGGGTCGGACGCCGCCGGGCATCGTCTCTCATCCCGGCCACCTGCTCATCGACGCCCCCACCGCCGAAGGACCGTATCGTGACGGGCGTCAACGGCCGCGAACTGTTCTAGGGTCACAACGCCACCAGGCCCGGCAGGACAGGAGGGAGGGACAGCATGGACCCCATGGATCAACGCATCACCGTATGGGCACGCAGCGTCCCGGCCGACGCCCGCCGCAACGGGCCGACCCTGACCGACCTGGGAGGCGAGGACGAGGTCCTGGCCTCGGCCGCCTACTTCACCAACGGGCCCTTCCTCGACCACCTCGTCCTGGCGCTCGCCCACCAGTTGGAGCACGAGCCGGGCGATGAGACGGAACTTCACGACCTCCTCCTCGCGGGCCTGGCGGCCACGACCCGGCACGCGGCCTTCGCCGGCGCCGTCGACGCCCTCACCCATCGCCCCGCTCTGGCGCGCGCCCTGGGCGTCCGGCTGACCAAAACCCTTCTGCGCCGCCTCACCGACGCCCAGGACGCCGGCGACGACCCCGCCGCTGCTCTTATCGGGGCTGAGGCCGTCGACTTCCTCGTCCAGCTGGCGCTGTCACAGACGATCAGTTCTGCCCGGCTGCTGGGCATCATGGACGCCCACCACCCCGCGGCTGGCCTGCGCGAGGCCCTCGAGCGATGCCTGCCCTTCGACCGCCTCTTCCGTGACGCGGCCTTCGAGCTCGCACTGGCCGATATCCGGACCGCGCTGCAACAGCGGACTACGCCACGATGGCCGACCGGCTCCGCGACTGCCGGCAGCGCTTTACCGACCTCACCCGCGGTCGACCCCGACCGCATCGACGCCCGGATCTACCGGGCCGGCATCGACGGCCAGCTGGGCCTGTCCGCCCCGGACGGCCCCCAGCGGGTCGCCGCTGCGGCGGACACGCTACGGGAGAACCTGCAGCGATACCGTTCCTGGCGGATGCGCACCACGACCCCGTCCTGGACCTGCGGCCGCCAAGACGACATCACCGCCTGGGCCCAGCTAACGACGCTCCTGGACCAGGCGGCCCACCTCCGAGCCCGACGGCGTGAAGATCTACTACCGGGGCACCCGCTACACGAAGCGCTTCTGAGAGGAGCGGTTCGCGAAAGTGGCCAGACCCACGCGCACTCGGCCGTTGACAACCTGGCCGGATTGACATGTTCGGCAGGCACACACACCCCCAGAAGGCCGGACGTCGGCCTTCGGAGAGTCACGTCTTGCCGGGTACAGCGAGCGCGCCGACCAGAGCGAGTGCCGCCGCACCCGCCCCGAGCGCGAAGGCCAAGCCGAAGCCCGCCTCACCGGGTACGCCGGTCGCGGGGTCGAGGCGAGCGGCCAGGATCGACAGTCCGGCCTGACTGCCGAGCGTCTCCCCCAGTGTCCTGGCCAGGGTGCTGATGCCCGTGGACACCCCGGTCTCGCCCGGGTCGACCACCCGGACGATCAGGCTGGTCATGGCGGTGAACGTGAGGCCGTACCCGACTCCCATGACGGCGCTGGCGGTCACCAGCTGCCAGGGCTCGCGGTGCCACAGCGCCAGCGCAGCGACGGACAACGCCATGATGAGACCGCCACCGATGATCACGGCACGGGGCGGCAGGGCCCGCTCCAGCGCCCCGGCGACCGGGCCGGCGACGAGGAAGGCCAGCGCGGTGGGCAGCAGGTACAGGCCGGCCTGGGCAGTCGTGCCGCCGAAGCCGTACCCCGTCTCGATGGGCAGCGTCACCAGCTGGGGAACCACGACGAAGACCACCACGCTGGAGAAGCCGACCGCCAAAGCGCTCAGCGACGGCGCCAGCACCACCCGGCGGCGCAGCAGCGCCATGTCGACGAACGGTCGCGGATGGCGGGACTCATACCGGATCCATCCGGCGGCGCCGGCCACGGCGAACGCGAGCAGCGGCGTGACGCGCCAGGACAGCCAGCCGTCGTCGGCCGCGTAGGTGACCGCCAGCAGCAGCGCCACTACCGAGGCGGCGAACAGCACGACCCCGCCGACGTCGAGCGCGCCGCCGAGGCGGAGGTCGGAGCCGGGGATGACCAACCGCGCGGCCACCGTGGCGACGAGCATCGCCGCCCCGGCGCCGAGCAGCCAGCGGTGCGAGAAGGCATCGGCCAGGACGCCGCCGACCAGGTAGCCGATGAGCCCGCCCGCGGTGGCCACGCCGCCGATCGTGCCGATGGCGACGCCGACGGAGCGCGGCCGCAGAACCTCGCGGGCCAGCCCGTACGCCAGCGGGTAGATCCCGGCTCCCACACCCAGCAGGAGCTGACCGGCGATCATCAACGGCAGGCCCGGGGCCAGGCCCGACACCAGGGCGCCGGCGGCCATGATGGCGAAGGTCCAGGTGACCACGCGCCGCTTGCCGTACATGTCGCCCAGACGCCCGGCGACCGGGGTCGCGATCGAGGCGGCGAGGAGGAAGCCGGTGAACAGCCACGCGGCGGCGGACGGCGAGGCGCCGAGATCGGCCTGGAAGCGTGCGAGGCCGGGCACGATGGCCGAGCCGAGCGTCGTGTAGATCAGTACCCCGGCGAGCAGAACGAGTAGCGTCGGCATGCGAAGGCCTCCTGTATGAACGTTTATGCACTACGATGAAGAGGTCATCCAGGAATCTGAGGAGAGTCCGTGCCGCCTCGCTCGCGCGCCACTGTCGCGACGCCCGCCAAGAAGCCGCCCGCGGAGCGCATCCTGGCCGCCGCGGAGGAGCTGTTCTTCACCCAGGGCTTCAAGGGCACGAGCGTCAGGGACATCACGGCGGCCAGCGGCCTGACGCCCGCCGCGCTCTACAACCACTTCCCCTCCAAGGAAGAGGTCCTGTTCACGCTGGTCAGCCGGGCGACGAGCGAGGGTGAGCGGATGCTCAACGACGCGGCCGCGGCCGCGGCGGCCGACCCGGAGAGCCAGCTGAGGGCGCTGGCGTACGCCTCGGCCCTCTTCCATGCCCGCCACCGCGCCTCGGCCATGATCGCCACGTTCGAGTACGTCCATCTGCCCGAGGCCCAGCGGGCGGTCATCGTCGAGCGCCGCCGCGGCCTGCGGACCAGGCTGGAGCGCACGCTGGAGCACGGCGTGCGTTCGGGGGTCTTCGAGCTGCCCGCCATGCGCGGTGACGCGACGAAGCTCACCGCCACCGCGATCGTCAACCTGGTTCTGCGGGCGACCGAGTTCTTCGGCCCGTTCCCGGCGGTCAAGGACGAGGAGCTGGCCGGGCTCCACGCCGACCTGGCCTGCCGGATGGTGCTGGCGCGCTAGGCGCGTACCCAGCCGCCGTCGACGAAGAGGGCCTGGCCCGTCACGTAGCGGGCCTCCTCGGAGGCCAGCCAGCAGACCGCGTTCGCGATCTCCTCCGGCCGGCCGATCCTGGCGATGGGCTGGGTGGCCGTCTGCTTGGCGGCGATTTCCCGGAGGTTGCCGTGCTCCGCCATCGCGGTGTCGACGAAGCCGGGGCAGACGGCGTTCGCGCGGATGCCGCTGCGGCCCAGCTCGACAGCGAGCGCCCTGGTCAGCGAGAGCAGGCCGCCTTTGGAGGCGTCGTAGGCGATCTGCCCGAAGAAGCCGATCACGGCCACCGAGCAGATGTTGACGATCGCGCCCGCGCCCGAGCGCGCGAGGTGGTCGAGCGCCGCCTGGCTGAGGACGAACGGGGCGCGCAGGTTGACCGCGAGCACCCGGTCCCAGTCCTCCAGCGTGTAGTCGCGGATCTTGGCGCGGGCGCCGGTGGCGGCGTTGTTGACCAGGATGTCGAGGCCGCCGAGCCGTTCCGCCGCCTGCGCGACGACGGCCTTGGCCGCGTCGGCGTCGGAGACATCGGCCTCCTGGACGATCCCCTTCCCGCCGTCGTGCTCGATCCGCGCGAGCGTCGCCCGCGCGCCCTCGGCGTCGAGGTCGCACAGGGCCACGTGCGCGCCTTCCGCCGCCATCCGCGTGGCGATGGCGGCGCCGATGCCGCGTGCCGCTCCCGTGATCAATGCGGTACGGCCGGCCAGCGTTCCCGTCATGCCCCGCCTCCTTCCGTGATCGGTGTCTCCAGGTGGCGCAGCCGCCATTCGGTCCGCCCGCGGCGCCGGTAGTCGGTGGTGAACCAGCGCGGCACGTTGTGGGTGGCGCCGCCGTCCACGAGGTGCGCGGCGCCGGTGATGTAGGAGCTGTCGTCCCCGGCGAGGAACGCGACCGCGGCGGCCACGTCCTCGGGGCGGCCGACCCGGCCAAGCGGCGTCTGCGCCTCGATGAGCCGGTCCATGCCCTGCTCCAGCAGATCCTTGGTCATCGCGGTGGCCGTGACCCCCGGCATCACCGCGTTGACCCGCACGCCGTGGCCGCCGAGCTCGCCGGCCATGACCTGGACCAGCATGTTGAGTGCGGCCTTGGTGGCGCAGTAGGCGGAGAACAGAGCGGCGGGGGCGATCGCGCCGTTGGAGGAGTTGACGATGATCGATCCGCCGCGGCCGCCCTCGGCCATGTGCCTGGCGGCGGTCTGACACACCAGGAAGGTGCCGGTCAGGTTGACCGCGACGTGCCGGTTCCAGGTGTCCAGCGGCAGGTCGAGGAAGGCGTCGACGCGGCCCCAGCCTGCGTTGGCGAAGCAGATGTCGAGCCTGCCGTGAGCTTCCACCGCCGCGGTGAAGACGCGCTCGACCTGCTCGGGGTCGGTCTGGTCCATCGCTGCCGCGCGCACGTCGAGGCCTTCGTCGCGCAGGTCGGCCGCCACGCGTTCCGCGGCCACGGCGTCCCGGTCGGCGACGACGACCGCGGCTCCTTGCCCGGCGAGCTTGCGCGCGGTGGCGGCGCCGATCCCGCCGGCGCCGCCGGTGATCAGCGCGACCCGGTCGCGCAGTGGGGTGTGCATCAGCATCTCCATGAATAATCGTTCATACTTGTTTGAGGTGGGTGCGGCGGACTTTGAGCCCGGCGGCCTCGCGGTCCCAGGTGTCGGGCGTGACGCCCTCGCGGCGCAGGCGCCGCTTCTCGATCTTGCTGGTGGGGGTCTTGGGCAGCTCGCCCAGCACGCGCACGTACCTGGGCACCATGAAGTGCGGGAGCCGTTCCAGGAGAAACTCCAGAAGGTCGCGCGGGTCGAGACGCGCGCCGTCCACGGGCGCCACGGCCGCGAGCACGTCGTCCTCCCCGTCCCCGCTCGGCACCGCGACGGCCGCGGCCTCCCGGACCGCCGGATGGCGCAGGATCTCCGCCTCGACCTCGCTGGAGGAGATGTTCTCCCCGCGCCGCCTGATCGCGTCCTTGATCCGGTCGACGAAGAAGTAGTCGCCGTGTTCGTCCCTGCGGAAGGCGTCGCCGGTGTGGAACCAGCCGTTGCGCCAAGCCGCCGCCGTCGCCTCGGGGGCGCCGAGGTAGCCGCTGGTCATCGCCCAGGGCAGGTCGGTGCGGATGACGAGCTCGCCGATCTCCCCCTGCGGGACCTCCTGGTCGTGGGCGTCGACCACGCGTACGTGAACTCCCGGCCGCGGCCGGCCGCAGCTGCCCGGCGTGGCCGGGTTGAGCTCGGAGACGAGCGGCACGCTCACCTCGGTCATGTTGAACACCGTGAGGATGTCGCAGCCGAAGCGGCGGGCGAACTCCCCCGCGTTGTCCGTGAGCGGGACCAGGTAGACCAGCCGGAGCGTGGTGTCGCGCTCGCCCGGCCGGGGCGGTTGCTTGAGCAGGAAGGTCGCCATGACGCCGAGGAGCGTGCAGCAGGTGGCGCCGGTGCGCTCGATGACGTCCCAGAACGAGCTCGTGTCGAAGGACTCGACCAGCACCACGGACGCGCCCACGACCAGCGCGCCCGCGATGTCCTGCAGCCCACCGCCGTGGAAGATCGGCAGGCTGGTGAGGCAGCGGTCGTCGGCCGACAGGTGCTCCTCGACGGCGGTGACGGTGGCCCACAGGTGCGCGTAGGAGGAGATCACGCCCTTGGAGGGACCGGTGGTGCCCGAGGTGAAGATCACCGCGTACGGGTCCCAGGGCTGGGCCGGGCACGAGTCCGCTGCGGCCTGCGCAGTCTGGACGGTCTCGGCGACTTTCGGGTGCAGTACGGCAACGCCGTGTGCGCCGACCCCCGGCAGCGGCGCGCAAGGGCCGCCGGCCACGACGACGTGCTCCACCCCGGCCAGGTCAAGGCCGGCCAGCCGGCCGGCCAGGTCCGCGTGCACGACGACGACCTTCGGCCGCACGAGCGTGAGCACGTGCGCCAGGATGTCGCCACGGTAGGCGGTGTTGACGGGGACGAACACGGCGCCGAGCTGGTTGGCGCCGAACCACACGCGCAGGATCTCCGGTCCGTTGGGCAGCCACACGAGCACGTGGTCGCCCGCGTGCACACCCAGTGATCGCAGGCCGCTCGCGGCGGAGAGCGTCTCGTCCCAGGCGTTCCCGTATGTCCACGCCGTCCCGTCGGCGAAGGCGACGAAGGGCCGGTCGGGTTCCTGGTGTGCCCGCTCCCGCAGAAGCAGCGGGAGCACGCACTGTTCGCGGGGTGGGAGCTTCGCCGTCATCGCTCTCCCAAACGGTGGAAAATGTATGAACGTTTGTATAGCATGCTGCCATCAAGACAGACAATACCTGGTCAAATAACCGTCAGCTAGTCATGTACGATCGTTCATATTGAGGAGCCTCGGTTGATCGAGAAGACCGCTGACGCCGTCGTGGTCGGCGGCGGACTGTCCGGCCTCACCGCCGCCTACCGGCTGGCCTCGGGCGGCGTGGACACGGTCGTCCTGGAGGCGGCCGAGCGCGTCGGCGGCCGCGTGTGGAACATCCCCCTCACCGGCGGCAAGCCCACCGAGGCGGGCGCCATGTACGTGTGCGCGAGCCAGCGGGAGATCCTCACCCTCGCGGCGGAGCTGGGCGCGGCGCTCTTCCCCTCCTTCAAGGACGGCATCGGCGTCGCCCACCTGGGCGGCCGCCGCTTCGAGTACGCGGACGGCCTGCCCGACCTGCCGCACGACGCGGTTCGCGAGTACGCCGGCGCGCTCAGGACCATGGAGCGCACCGACCACGACGACCCGCGCCTCGACACCCTCGACCTCGCCGCCTGGCGGGACGAGCAGATCCACGACCCGCTGGCCAGGCAGTTGTTCGACTGCTCGGTCTCCGCATGGTTCGCCGCGCCACCGGGCGAGATCTCCTTCGCCTACGCCCTGCACGCCACCGCCACCTGCGGCGGGATCCGGTCGATGCTGCGCGACCAGGACTCCGTCCTGAGGTTCGCCGCCGGGTCGCAGGCGCTGCCCGACGCGCTGGCGGCCTACCTGGGCGAGCAGGTGTGTCTCGGCGAGCCGGTCCGCGAGGTCGAGCAGGACGAGAGCGGCATCGTGGTCAGCACACCCGGCCTGCGCGTGCGCGCCCGCCGGGCGATCATGGCGATCGGGCCGGCCGCGACCGGGCCCGTCTCCTTTCGTCCCGGACTGCCGCGCGCGCGTACGGCGCTGGCCGACGGCTGGGTGCAGGGGCCGCTCATCAAGACCAACGTGGTCTACGACGAGCCGTTCTGGCGGAACGAGGGGCTTTCGGGCTCCGGCTTCACCGATCTGGGCGCGGTGCCCGGCTTCCTGGACGCCTCGCCGCCGGACGGCTCGCCCGGGGTGCTCGCGCTCACCGCCTTCACCTTTTCCGAGCGGCATTTCCGCGGCAACCCTCCGGCCTTCTCCAGCGACCATCAGGTCCGGCGCGCCGCCACTCTGGACGCCCTGGCCGCCTGCCTGGGTCCCAAGGCGGCCCACCCGGTGGCCTACCTGGAGACCGACTGGCGGCGGCAGCCGTACATCTTCGGCTGCCAGGGCGGGCTGCGGCCCGGCGCGCTCACCGCGGCGCGGCCCTCACCGCACGCGCCCGCGGGCGGCTTGCACTGGGCCGGAACGGAGAGCGCCGACCGGTGGACGGGCTGGATGAACGGCGCGGTCCAGGCGGGCGAGCGCTGCGCCCGCGAGGTCCTCGACCGGCTCTGAGGAGAGATCATGACCGAGGTCCTGCTGTTCGGCGACGACCCGTCGGACTACCGCGAGGTGCCCTTCGCCAGCAACCTGGCGGTGTCCTTCCCCACGGACACCGCGGGCTTCCTGCGCTTCCCCGCGGACGGCCACCTGCGCGAGTGGACGCTCACCTACGACGAGACGCTCTACGTCATCGAGGGCGAGCTGACCGTGACAGGGGGCGGGCGGCTCGTGCGGGTCGCCGCCGGTTCCGCCTGTTTCATCGGCGCGGGCGCGACGGTCGATTATCAGGCGACCGCCGGCACCCGCGCCTTCTTCGTGATCCGACCGCGGGTCAACCGTCGGCGGCCGTAAGGCGCTCCCGCCTGACCCGGATGCCGGCCGCCTCGCGATCCCAGGTGTCGGCGGTGATCCCGGCCGCGCGCAGCAGGTGCTTGCGCACCTTGTGCGTCGGCGTCTTGGGCAGCTCGGCCACGACGCGGACATAGCGCGGCACCATGTAGTGCGGCATGTGCTCCACGCAGAAGGCCAGGAACCCGGCGGGGTCGAGGGTCTGGCCGGGGATCGGCGCCACGACCACGAGCACCTCGTCCTCGCCGTGCTCGCTCGGCACCGCGACGGCCGCCACCTCTCTGACTCCGGGGTATGCGGCGGCGCCGGTCTCCAGCTCGAAGGAGGAGATGTTCTCGCCCCGGCGGCGGATGGCGTCCTTGACCCTGTCGACGAAGAAGTACTCGCCGTCCGGCTCGCGGCGGAAGGCGTCGCCGGTGTGGAACCAGCCGTTGCGCCAGGCCGCCGCGCTCGCCTCGGGCATCGCGTGGTAGCCGTGGTTCATCGCCCAAGGCGCGGCCGTTCTGACGATCATCTCGCCGGCCTCGCCGTCGGGCACCTCCCGGTCGTGCGCGTCCACCAGCCGCACCTCCGCGCCGGGGCGGACCCGGCCGCAGCCCCCCGCCCTGTCCGGGTTGCGCTCCGACAGCAGCGGCGTGCTGACCTCGGTCATGTTGAACAGCGTGTAGACGTCCACGCCGAAGCGCCGGGCGAAGGCCTGGGCGTTCTCCCCGAGCGGCACCATGCAGACGGTACGCAGCGGGTGGTCCCGGTCGTCCGGTCCGGGCTCGCGTGCGGCCAGGAACGAGGTCATGGCGCCCAGCAGCGTGCAGGCGGTGGTGCCGGTCCGGCGGACCAGTTCCCAGAACGAGCGGGTGTCGAAGCCGTCCACCACCGCGACCGAGGCGCCGACGTACAGGGCCAGGGCGACGCCGATCGTGCCGCCACCGTGGAAGAGCGGCAGTTGGACCAGGTACCGATCGCCCGCGCCGATGACACCGGCCGAGGCGGCCACCGCCGTCGTCCACAGGTGCGCGTACGAGCACAGCACGCCCTTGCTCACCCCCGTCGTGCCGGAGGTGTAGAGCACGCCGTAGGTGTCCCAGGGTCGCGGCGTGTGAGTCGAGACCCGGCGCGGGGCGGCCGGGAGATCACCGACCGGCACCGCGTCGAGGCCGGCGACCTCGGGCGCGGTGTGACCGGGAACCAGTACGGTACGCAGCGCCGCCGTCTCCACCGAGGCCAGCCTGGGCGCCAGGGTGGGATGGACGACCGCGAGCCGGGCGCCGGAGTTGGCCAGCACGTGTTCCAGGAACCTGCCGCGCAGGGCGGTGTTGACCGGCACGTACACGGCGCCGAGCTCGTTGAGCCCGAACCAGGTGCGCAGGGCGTCCGGTCCGTTGGGCAGCCAGGAGACGACGAGGTCGCCGGGCCGTACGCCGTGCTCGTGCAGGATCTCGGCCATGGCCAGGGTCTCGTGGAGGACCCGCGCGCCCGTCCACGCCTCGCCGTCCTCGAAGACGACGAAGACCTCGCCGGGACGCTCCTCGGCGCGGCGGCGCAGCACCAGGGGCACCACGCACTCCGCGGCCTCGGGGGTCATGGCGAAGGCGGTGCTCATGCCGCTGTGCCCAGGACGCGGGCGGCGTTGGTGTACAGCCAGCGGCGCACAGTGTCCTCGTCGAGCGGCAGCGCGCGTACCTCGTCGGCCAGGTCGCCCGCGGACATCTCGTGCACCCAGCCGACGCTGCCGAACAGGACCTTGTTCCTGATCGTGGCCCGGCCGTGGGCCAGCAGCGGCTCCCAGCCGGAGCCCGCCGCCGCCATGTGCAGCGGGCGGTGGGTGGAGAACTCCAGGTAGACGTTGGGATGGCGCTGGCACAGCGCGACCATCTCCATCATCCAGGGCCAGCCGCCGTGACCGGCGACGATCACCAGGTCCGGGTGGGCCCGCGCGATCGCGTCCAGTTGCCGCCACGCACAGTGGTCCACGGGCACCCGGGGCGAGAGGTTGTGCCCGGCGTGGATCCAGACCGGCACGCTCAGGCGCTCGGCCTCGGCGTAGACCGCCCGGCTGGCGGGCGAGAGCGGGTCGGCGACGTCGGTGAAGTGCGTCACCGACACCCCGCCCATGCCAAGGTCACCGACGCACCTGCGCATCTCCTTCAGCGCCGCCTGCTCGTCGCGCAGGCTCAGCCCCGCCCACGCGCGCAGCCGGTCCGGGTGGCGGCGGGCGAAGGCGGCCGCCCGGTCGTTGAGCAGGCCGCCCGAGCGCAACGGCGTCATGCCACCGTGGATCACCTGCAGCGCCACCCCACCGGCGGCCAGCTCCTCCACATACCGGTCGATGTCCACATCCAGGCGGCCGGTGGACAGCAGCAGCCGCACCACCTCGTCCGGTCCGCGCTCCAGCGCGCTCTGGTACTCCGCGTACTCGACCCCCGCCAGGCCGCAGAACCGCCGCCCGAACAGCCGCAGGTAGTTCGGGCAGTCGGCGGCGAACCAGCTCAGGTACGACTCCCACGACTCGGCGTCGAGCACGACCCCCGCCATGTCGATGACCGCGTTGTTGCTCACTGCGAAGACCTCCGGAGCTCAGGTGCCGAGGATGGTGATGAGGCAGACGCATTCGCCGGGATCGCCGCCGATGTTCTGGGTGAGCGCGAGTGTGCGCCCGTTGTCGATCTGCCGTTCCCCGGCCTCGCCGCGCAGCTGCAGCCAGCTCTCGAAGATCATTCTGATGCCGGAGGCGCCGAGCGGGTGCCCGAACGCCTTCAGCCCGCCGTCCGGGTTGATCGGCAGCGCGCCGTCGCGGTCGAAGACCCCGCCCACCATGTCCTTCCAGGCGGTGCCGCGGGCGGAGAAGCCCAGGTCCTCCATCAGGACGATCTCGGTGATGGTGAAGCAGTCGTGCACCTCGGCGAAGGACAGCTCCGCCCGCGGGTCGCGGATGCCCGCCTGCGCGTACGCGCTGCGCGCGGCGGCCACCGCCTCGGGGAAGGAGGAGAAGTCGTGGCCCGGGTCCATGGTCCCGGTACCCGGGCCGGCCGCCAGGGCCAGCGCCTTCACCAGGACGGGCTTGCCGGTGTAGCGGCGCGCGTCCTCGGTTCTGGTGATCACGACGGCGGCCGCGCCGTCGGCCAGCCCGCCGCAGTCGAGCAGGCTCAGCTTCCCGGCCAGCAGTGGCTGCCGGTCGATCACCTCCTTGGGGATCTCCCGCTGGAAGTAGGCGCGGGGGTTGAGCGCACCGTTGCGGTGGTTCTTCCACGCGACGTGGGTCATGGCCGCGCGCAGGTCGGCGTCGGCCACGCCGTGCCGCTGCGCGTAGCCGGTGGCCAGGTAGCCGAAGGTGCCGGGCGGCGTGTGCGGCACCACCGTACCGTCGTCGAAGAACTCGAAGAACGGGATGCCGGCCTGTCCCGAGTCCATGACCTTCTCCACGCCGATCGCCATGACCACGTCGTACGCGCCGGCGGCCACCGCGTAGCAGGCGTTGCGAAAGGCGTCGGAGCCGGTGGCGCAGAAGTTCTCGACCCGGGTGACGGGCTTGTTGTCCAGCTTGAGCGGCTTGGACAGCGCGGTGCCCGCGTGCCCGGAGCCGAACGTGCCCAGCCAGAACGCGTCCACGTCGGCCAGGTCGATGCCCGCCGCCGCGGCGGCCTCGTTGGCGGCGGCGATGAGCAGGTCGTCGGCCCCGGCGTCACGGCGCTCGCCGAAGCGCGTGCATCCGGCGCCCACCACGGCCACTCTGTCGGTGATTCCCCTGTCGGCCATCAGTACTGCTCCCCTCGTTCCGGGCGGGCCTTCCAGTAGTAGTTGTGCACGCCGTCGCGGCTGTGTGTCCTGCGTACGGCCATGCGCACCCGCAGCCCGGTCCGCGCGCTGTCCGGCACCGTGTCGGTGAGCTCGCACTGCAGCCGGCCGCCGCCGTCGAAGTCGACGGTCCCGTAGATCAGCGGCGGGTTCGGCGACCAGGCCAGCCGGTCCACGGTGGCGATCGAGACGGTGGCGGGCACGCCGGCCACCGGGTCGGGCCGCATCTGGTCGAGCGCGCGGCAGGCGCCGCACACGCGCTGGGGCGGCAGGTGGCGGGCGTCGCAGGCGGCGCAGCGCGAGCCGACGAGGCCGAGCTTCCACGCGCCGATCCGCCGGGCGGCGGGGGCGGCGAGTTGTGGTGGCAGCGGGCGGCGCATGGGCTCGCGCGGCAGGAATCCGCGCCAGGTGACGTAGGTGGCGTAGCTCAGCTCGTCACTGGAGTGCTCGATCTGGACGGCCGTCGGCCAGGCGCTGCGCCTGTGGGCGAGCAGGTCGGTGGTGCGGAACAGGAGCGCGTCGGCGCCTTCCGTCAGGACCACGAGCGCGATCACCTCACCCGGTCCCGCCCGGTCCAGGATCGCGGCCAGTCGCAGTGCCAGGTGGGCGGTGCCGGTCTCACCGACCGAGTCGAGCAGGTCGTCGGCCGCCGCGTGCTCCTCGACGCCCGCGGCGGCGCGGACCGCGGCGGCGATCCGCCTGCTCGCGCCGGTGACGACGAGGTGATCGACGTCGGCCGCGGTCAGACCGGCGGACTTCAGCGCCTCCTCCAGCACCAGCCGCCCGGCGGGCACGTGGACCTCCTCGACAAAGCGGTCCTCCCAGTGGCGGGAGTACTGCTCGCCAGGCGCGCGCCAGCGGCTCAGGAACTCCTCGGTTCTGGCCGCGTCGCCGATCCACTCCGCCACGACCTCTCCATCCGTGCCCACGACGAGCGCCGCGGCGCCGTCGCCACCGTCGCGCTCGTCGGCGCCACCGGGTAGGCCGGCGCGGATGTCGGACAGGACGACGAGTGTGGGCGGGCCCGCGTGCAGTCCGGCCCGCAGGGCGCCGACTCCGGAGCGCACCGCACCGCACATGTCGACCGCGGGCACGGACGGGTCGAGCGACAGCACCGCGTGTACGGCGGCGGCGTTGGACCTGTCCAGGTACACCGGGTCCGCGGTGGCGAAGTAGAGACCCCGCACCTCCTCCGGCCCCGGCAGGCCGTGCAACGCGACCCTGGCCGCCTCGGCGCCCATGGTGGTGGTGTCCTCATCGTAGGAGGCGACCGTCCTGGAGCCGGTCGCCGGCCTGGTGCCGAGCGCCTCCCCGATGCGCGAGCGGCGGATCCGGTGCGCAGGGAGGTAGCCCCCGTACGCCATGATTTCAGCCAAGATTGAACTCCTTGCTCTATAAACGTTCATTCATATTAGGCATCCGGAGCCGAGATGGCCAGGGGCAGGCTGAGAAGAGCCGCCGCGTTGTCGTGCAGCCAGGCCCGCGTGTGCCGTTCCTCCAGGCCCAGCCCGCGCACGGCGGCGATCGAGCGCTCCTGGGTGGAGGCGTGGGTCCAGGCCGCGCTGCCGAACACCACCCGGCGGCGCAGCGGCCCCCGCAGATGGAACAGCAGCGGCTCCCACCCGGAGCCGGGGACCGCCATCGCCCGCGGGTCGTGCCCGGAAGTGTCGAGATAGACGTTGGGCTGGCGCATCATCACCGCCACCAGTTCTCCCACGTACGGCCAGCCGCCGTGCCCGGCCACGACCGGCATCCGCGGATAGCGCCCGGCGACCAGGTCCAGCTCGGCCGGGGTGGTCATCGGACTGGAGCGCGACAGGTTGAGCCCGCAGTGCAGCCACAGCGGCAGCCCCAGGCCGGCGACGTGCCGGTAGATCAGGTGACTGGCGGGGTCGTCCGCGGGCACGCCCGCGGCGAAGGGCAGCATGACCACCCCGCGCATGCCGAGCGCCACACACCGGTCGATCTCGGCGACCGCCGCCGCCGGGTCGCGCGCGTCGACGCCGCACCAGCCGCTCAGCAGGTCCGGGTGCTGGGCAGCGCGCGCGGCCACCCGGTCGTTCACGCTCTCGCCGCCGGGCAGGCGGTAATGGGAGCCGTGCAGCACCTGGTGGCGGACGCCGGCGGCGCGCAGCCGTTCCGCGTGGGCGCCGGGGTCGACGGTCAGCCCGTCGGCCAGCGCGGCGAGGGCCCGCGCGGGATCGCGGGCGAGCTGTTCGCGGGTGCGCGCTGGGTCGAGGCCGGCCACCACGCTCATGGCTCCGGACAGGAACTCCAGGAAGTGCGGCGCGTCCGCCGACAGCCCGCGCAGCAGCGCCAGCCAGGAGCCGGGGTCATGGACGCCGTCACAAATGTCGATGACGGGCTGCCCTGTATGAACACTCATTCATATTATGGTGGCAGAAAGGAGCCGACATGAACAGACGGATCTCGGGACGGCTCGTGCACGCCTGCCTTGCTGGCGCCCGTCGCCGCGGCCTCGACGTCGGCCGGGCGCTGGCCCGATCGGGCATCGAGCCGGAGGCCCACACGGTCACCACGCAGCAGTACGCCCGCCTGGTCCGGCACCTCTGGGCGGCCCTCGACGACGAGTTGCTCGGGTTCGGCCCGGCCCCGAGCCGGCTCGGCACCTTCGCGACCATGGCGGCGCTCGCCGTGCACGGCCACGACCTGCGCACCGCGCTGCTGCGTGGGGCCGCCTTCTACGACCTGTTCGCCATCGGGGTGACGATCAGGCTGGTGGAGAGCGGGCGGGAGGCGCGGCTGGAGTTCACGCTGACCGGGTTCCCGCAGCCTGCCGATCACCTGGTCGAGCTTGTGCTGGGGGCGTGGCATCGGTTCGCCAGCTGGCTGGTCGGGGGTGGGCTGGAGCTGCGGCGGGCGGAGTTTCCCCATGGGCGGCCGCCGTACGTGCTGGAGTACGACGCGTTTTACGGGTGCTGGTGCCTGTTCGGGCGGGCGCGGCCCGCGATCGGGTTCGACCGGGCGGCGCTCGACCGGCCGGTGCTGCGTGACGAGGCGGCGCTGACGCCGTTCCTGCGGCGCTACCCGGCCGAGCTGGTCGAGCGCGGGGACTACTCCGGCGACGTCGCCGGGCAGGTCAGGAGAGTGCTCGCCGAGGGCGGGCCGGACCTGGCCTCGGCCGCCGCCCGGCTGGCCGTCAGCCCCGCCGGCCTACGGCACCGCCTGCGCGCCGAGGGCACATCCTACCAACGTGTACGCGACCGGTTCAGGCGGGACGCCGCGGTGTCCGCGCTGGCCCGCGGAGACCTGTCCATCGAGGAGTTGAGCAGGCGGCTCGGGTTCTCGGAGCCGAGCGCGTTCCACCGCGCGTTCAAACGCTGGACCGGCACCACCCCGCGCGCCTACCGGCCGTAAGAACGGCGCGCCCATCACGGGCGCGCCCTCCATCTGCCGTGGGGACGCCAGGGTCAGACATCACGGACGGCAGGGTCATTGGCCGGTTCCGCCGCCGTTCCTACCGTCGGCACTGTGAACGCCCTCATCTTCGACGCCGTGCGCACGCCGCGCGGCCTCAGCAAACGCGGCGCGCTGCGCGGCATCCGCCCCGTCGACCTCGCCGCGCAGGTCCTGCGCGCTCTGGCTGACCGCAACCGCCTGGACGGGCCGCAGGTCGACGACGTCATCCTCGGCTGTGTCAGCCCCGTCGGCGAGCAGGGCAGCGACATCGCCCGCATCGCCGCCCTCGTGGCCGGGCTCGACCTCGACACCCCCGGTGTCCAGATCGACCGGTTCTGCGGATCGGGCCTGGAGGCGGTGAACCTGGCGGCCATGAAGATCCGGTCAGGGTTCGAGGACCTGGTGGTGGCGGGCGGCGTGGAGTCGATGTCCCGCGTGCCCATGGGCTCGACCGGTGGCGCCTGGATGGACGATCCGGAGACGGCGCTGCGTACCGGGTACGTGCCGCAGGGTGTGGCCGTCGACCTGCTGGCGACCCTGGAGGGCTACTCCCGCGAGGAGGTGGACGCTTACGCGCTGTCGTCGCAGCGCCGTGCCACACGGGCCAGGGACAAAGGGTACTTCGACCGCTCGCTCGTCGCGGTGACCGGTCCGGACGGCCTCGCCGTACTGGATCACGACGACGCGATCAGACCCCAGACCACCATGGAGGGGCTGGCCGGGCTGTCGCCGAGCTTCGCCCAGGCCGGCGAGACGTTCGACGCGGTCGCCATCGGCCGCTACCCCCACGTCGAGCGCGTCGAGCACATCCACACCGCGGGCAACTCCTCCCAGATCGTGGACGGCGCCGCCGCCATGCTGATCGGCGGCGCGGCCGCGGGCGAACGGCTCGGCCTCACGCCACGCGCCAGGATCGTCGCGACCGCCGTGGTCGGCACCGAGCCGACGCTGATGTTCACCGGTCCGGTCCCCGCCACCCGCAAGGCGCTGGCCAAGGCCGGCCTCACACTCGACGACATCGACCTCTTCGAGGTCAACGAGGCGTTCGCGGCCGTGGTGCTCAAGTACGCCCGCGACCTCAGCCTCTCCCCCGACCGGATCAACGTCAACGGCGGCGCGATCGCGCTCGGGCACCCGCTCGGCGCCACCGGCTGCATCATCCTCGGCACCCTGCTGGACGAGCTGGAGCGCCGGAACCTGCGGCGCGGCCTGGCCACCCTGTGCGTCGGCGCGGGCATGGGCATCGCCACGATCATCGAGAGGGACGTGTGATGGCGATCGGCTACCATCGCGACGACGACGGCATCGTCACGCTCACGCTCGACCGGCACGACCTCCCGGTCAACACGCTCGACGCCCTCTTCGGCACCGCCCTGGCCGCGGCGCTCGACCGTCTGGAGTCGGAGCGCGAGCACGTCACCGGCGTGATCGTCGCCTCCGCGAAGTCCACCTTCGCCGTGGGCGCCGACATCGACCAGGTCCACGCCCTCACCCCGGCGGACGCCGCCGGCTTCGCAGCACAACTCGACCGGACCAAGGACACCTTCCGCAGGCTGGAACGTCTGGGCCGGCCCGTGGTGGCCGCGATCGGGGGTACCGCGCTCGGCGGTGGGCTGGAGCTGGCCCTCGCCTGCCACCACCGGCTGTGCGCTGACGACCCGGCGATCCGCCTCGGGCTGCCTGAGGTGACGCTCGGGCTGCTGCCCGGCGGTGGCGGGGTGGTACGAGCCGTACATCTGCTGGGTCCCGCCGCCGCCCTGTCGCTGCTCATGGACGGAGAACGGCTGCCGCCACGCCGCGCGCTCGACGCCGGGCTTGTGGACCGGCTCGTCCCGGCCCGCGAGCTGATCGGTGAGGCCCGCGCCTGGATCGCCGCCCATCCTGAGGCCGCGCAACCGTGGGACACCCCCGGTCACCCGGCCCCCACCGCTCCCGCGCGCTTTTTCGAGACCGCCACCGCCCGCCTGTACGCCAGGACGCACGGCACCCAGCCCGCCCAGGAGCGAATCCTGGCCTGCACCGCCGAGGCCACACGCGTGGACGTCGACACCGCACTGCGCACCGAGACCCGGCACCTGGTCGCGCTCGCCACCGGCCAGGTGGCCAAGAACATGATCGGCTGCCACTGGTACGGCCTCAACGAGGTCACCCGGCGCGTTCGAGCCACCGCCGGAGTAAGGCGGCTCGGTGTCATCGGCGCCGGGATGATGGGCACCGGGATCGCGGCGGTCGCCGCCGCGGCGGGCATCGAGGTGGTCCTCACCGACGTGAGCCCGGAGGCGACCGAACGCGGGCACGACGCGGTGGTGCGCCGGTTGAAGCGGCAGGTCATCCAGGGCCGGATGAGCGCCGCCGGGTGCGGCGCGGCCGTCGACCACCTCGCCAGGCCAGGCACCGGGATCGCCGGGTGCGACCTCGTGATCGAGGCCGTTCTTGAAGACCGCGCGCTCAAGCGCCGCGTGCTGGCCGGCGCCGAGGACGGCACCGCCGTGCTCGCCTCCAACACCTCCACGCTGCCGATCACCGGGCTGGCCGCAGGTCTGGCCGCCCCCGGTGACCTGGTGGGGCTGCACTTCATCTCGCCCGTGGAGCGCGTACCCCTGCTGGAGGTCGTGCGCGGCGAGCGGACCGGGGACGCCGCCCTCGCCCTGGCCTTCGCCTTCGCCCGGCAGATCGGCAAGACCCCGATCCTCGTCAACGACGGCCCCGGTTTCTACACCTCGCGGGTGTTCGTCTCCTACACCGCCGAGGGCGCGACCATGCTCGCGGAGGGCGTGCCGGCGGCGCTCGTGGAGAACGCCGCCCGCAAGGCGGGCATGGCCGTGGGCCCGCTGGCCGTCAGCGACGAGGTCGCCCTGGCCACCATGCTCAGGGTGCGCCGCCAGAACGAGGCGGACGCGGCGGCCGACGGCCGCGAGCTGGGCCACACCACCGCCTACGACGTCTTCACCTGGATGGTCGAGGAGATGAACCGGCCTGGACGGGCCGGGGGCGGCGGCTTCTACGACTACCCCGATCAGGCGCGCAAGCGCCTGTGGCCGGAGCTGGCTGAGCGCTTCGGCGGAGACCGGCCCATTCCCGAGCGGGACGTGCGCGAGCGGCTGCTGTTCGCCCAGGCGCTGGAGAGCGTGCGCGCCCTGGAGGACGGGATCCTGACCTCCAGCGCCGATGCGAACGTCGGTAGCGTGCTCGGTCTCGCCTTCGCGCCGTGGTCGGGCGGCACGCTCCAGTTCGTCAACCAGTACGGCCTGCGCGCCTTCACCGAACGCGCCGACCAGCTGGCCGACGCCTATGGCGAGCACCTGCGCCCGCCGTCCCTGCTACGGGGTCGGACCGAGCCCTTCTGACAGGACCGGCAGCTCCAGCCGCGACGGAGACAGCACGCTGTGGTGCACGGTCTGGTGGGCGACCACTCCGGCGGCGTCGGAGCCGACCGGCTCGCCGGTGTTCATGTTGCGGTCATAGGCGGGGAAGTCGCTGCTGGTGATCTCCAGGCGGATACGGTGCCCGGCAGGGAAGCGCCACGCGGTGTGGCCGAGACCGATGGTGTACTCCTCGACCGTTCCCGGCTCCAGGAACTGCTGAACATCCGGCCCGTGCCGGTGGCGGGCGCGCTGCACGCCACCGGCCGCGGCCAGCGCGCGGCCGTCGGGGAAGACGTCGACGAGCTTGGCGGCGAAGTCGGTGTCGCGGGCCGACGACGCCGCGAACAGCCGTACCGCCACCTGGCCCACCACGTCGAGCGGTTCGTCCAGGACGGGCGAGGTGTAGCAGAGCACGTCGGGACGCTCCTCCAGCCTGGAGCGATCCAGCGGCCCCGGCACCAGCCGCCCCAGGTTGACCACCCGGCCGCCACGGGTGGGGACGGGGTCGTCCGGGTCGTAGGCGTAGTGGTCCGGGTGCTCGTCCTGCGCAGGACTCGTCCCCAGCCTGCCGTCGCCGTCCAGGAAGAGCGTCCTGAGCTCGCCCGGCGGCGGCCACTGGTCCGCGCCGCGCCATTCGTCGGCGCCCATGAGGAAGTACTGGACGGCGGGCGACGCGGACGGAGTGTCGCGGACGTGTTCGTCGAAGAAGGCCAGGTGCTGGGCGGACAGGCCGAGCACCGTGGCGTCGCCGCGGGCGGAGAAGCTGACCTCGCCCTGGCAGTAGCCAAGCCGGCCGTCGTGCGACCAGGGGCCCACGATGAGCCGGTGACGGTCGCCGTGGATCGCGCGCAGGCGCAGGAAGCTCTCAATGGTGGAGTCGCAGTGGTTGTCGAACCAGCCGGTGACGCTCAGGGCGGGAACCTCCACGGCCTCGTAGGCGAACGACTCGGCGATGGCCGGCGTGCCGCACGCGAGCATCTTCCCCACGTCGAGCGGGAAGCCCGGCACGGCGGCGAACTGCGGCAGGTCCTTCAGCGGCAGCGTGCGCAGGGCGGCGGCGGGGTCGGTGGCGAGCTCCCACAGCTCGTAGGTGGCGGCGGGGTCGGCGGGTCGCCCGGCGGCCCGCTCGCGCTCCAGCCAGTCCATGGCCATGAACCCCAGCCACGCCATGACCTCGTTGACGCGGATGACGCCGCCGGCGGCGCGGTCGAGTTCGGCGCTGCTGGTCATCCCGGGCGCGATCGCGCGCAGGTGCGGCGGGCGCTCGGCGGCGCCGAGCAGCTGCACGATCCCGAGGTAGGAGGCCCCGGCCATGACGACGTTGCCGTCGCACCACGGCTGCGCCGCGGCCCATTCGACGCTGTCGTGGGTGTCGCGGGCCTCCTGCTCGGCCATGAAGATCGTCCACTCGCCGTCGGAGCCCGCGCGGCCGCGCGTGTCCTGCACGACGCAGGCGTAGTCGCCCTGCACGCACTCCAGCGGGCGCAGGAAGTCGTTGTTGGTCCCCGTCCGTCCGTACGGCGTGCGGATCAGGACAGCGGGGCGGCGGCCCCCGTCGTCCGGCATCCAGACGTCGCCGCGCAGCACGACGCCGTCGCGCATGGGCATCTCCGCGTCGCGCACGATGGTGATCGGAGCCTTCACAGCACTGCCTTGTAGACGGCCTCGACCAGCGACTTGACCCGGAAGTCGCCGCCCTCCAGCAGCTCGGAGCCGCGGTTGGGCACATAGCCGAACCCCATCCCGCGCTCGGGGTCGGCGAAGGCGAACGAGCCGGTGGCCCCGCTACCGCCGAACAGTCCCGTGAGGTCTTCGGGCGCGGGCCAGAAGGGCCCTCCGGGAACGAGGAAGCCGAGCCCCCATGCGGTGCGGACCTTGAGAAGCTCGTCGATGCCGTCCGACTGCGGGGTGTGGATCTTGTCGACCAGCCAGGGCGAGAAGAGCCGGATGCCGTCGACCTCGCCGATCATGGCGGCGAAGTAGCGGGCCAGGGAGTGGGCGGAGGCGACACCGTCCATGGAGGGGCTCTCCACCTGGTAGGTGCGCGGGTTGTTCGAGTCGTCCCACTCCTGGGTGACGCTGCCGTAGAAGGCGCGGTAGCTCAGGGTGTCCGGGTCGCCCAGCGCCTGGACGAAGTCCGCCATCTCCGGCACCTGCATGCCGAGTTGCACGGCCTGCTCGTCCGGCAGGACCATCGTCGCCAGCCGCGGCAGCGCGGCGTCCGGCACGCGGACGTAGCAATCGAGACCGAGCGGGCCGGTGATCTCCGCTTCGAGGAACGCGCTCAGCCTCATCCCGGACACCCGGCGGACGATCTCCCCGGCGAGGTGGCCGATGGTGACGCCGTGGTAGCCATGCCGGGTGCCGGGCGGCCATTCCGGCGCGGCTGCAGCGAGGGTCTCGGTGATCGGGGTCCAGTCGCGCAGGTCTTCCCAGGTGATCGGACGCATGTGCATGCTGGGCAGTCCGGCGCGGTGGGCGAGCAGGGTGCGGACGGTGATCGCGCTTTTGCCGTTCTGGGCGAACTCGGGCCAGTAGCGCGCGACGGGCGCTTCCAGGTCCACCTCGCCGCGTTCGACCAGCCGCAGCAGCGCGCCTGATGCGAACGTCTTGCAGGTGGAGGCGATGGCGGCGATCGTGTCCCGGGTCCAGGGGCGGTGGGTGCCCGGGTCGGCCTCGCCGCCCCACAGGTCCACGACGGGGCGGCCGTGCCGGTAGACGGCGAGCCCGGCGCCGACCTCCCCACCGTCGGTGAAGTTGCGCTCGAACGCCTCGCGGACGGCCTCGAAACCGGGGGCGACGGTGCCTTGGACATGGGTCATGGCAGATTCCTTTCTCGCCTCTACCGACCGGTCGGTAGAGGCGAGATGACAATATCGACCGACCGGTCGGATGGCAACCGGCCAGAGCAGTGGCCGCCCATGAAGCTTGGGGGCGAGGCGATCCCACCACGCTGACGTACCGCTCGATGTTCGGCAGCGTCGCCGTCGGCTGGGACACCACGAACGACCCGAGCACCTACCAGGTGGAGAGCCCGTCCATGGACGGTGTCGCCTCCGCCCCCTCGCTGGCGCGCTACTACGCCGCGCTGATCGGCGAGGTGGACGGCGTCCGGCTGCTCAGCCCTCGGCTCATGGACCAGGTCCGGCGTTCGCACGGCGACGGCATCGACGAGATCCTGCGGGTGCGCACGTCGTGGGGGCTCGGGTTCGCGCTGCCCGGCGGCCCGATGTGGCCCGCGCCGGAGGAGATCGCCGGGCTGTTCGGGCACAGCGGCGCCAGCGGCTCGTTCGCGTTCGCCGACCCCGAGCGCGGGCTGGCGTTCGCCTACGTCCCCAACCGCGGCTCCGAACTGCTGGAAGGCGGCGACTTCCGGGTCCGCGGCCTGATCGAGGCCCTGTACGTAGGAAGGCCCTGACCATGCTGGAACCGCGTTTCGCCGCCGTCGCCGAGACCTTCGGGCACATCATCGGCAAGAGCGATGACCGTGGCGCGGCGCTGTGCGTCAACCACCGCGGCGCCCCCGTCGTGGACCTCTGGGCGGGCACCGCCGACGTCAAGACACGCAGGCCCTGGGGCCCCGACACGATCCGTCAGGCTATTGACGCCCTCCTCGCTGCGGTAGCGTCCCCGCCATAACCGCACGGTGTCCACCGTCACCCCACGACGCTGGGCAATCGTGTTGCTGGAGTAGCCATGCGCGGCATCCAGCACGATCCGGATCCGGACCACGAGCTGGTAGCCGGCGGTATGGGAGGTAGCGATCTTCTTCAGCCGCCGCCGTTCGCAGGCGGTCAGCGTGATCAAACGGGCACGGCAACGGGGCACCGACGATCTTTCTATGATCGATCTTCACGGGTAACCCGCTCAGATCAAGAGGCCGCGCGAACATGGAGCTGGGTGAGGGTCGGTCGGTGGTTGACCGCCACGGTGCATGGGGCACGGTACGGCGGGCGTCGGCGCGGACGCTCAGGGCGTAGATGGGACGGTCGTTGCCGGGCGCGGTGCCGAGGTAGAGGTGGCCGGTCAGATGGCACCAGGCCGGGGAGCGGCCGGACTAGAGCTGATCTTGTCCCCCCCTGCCCCCGTGTCCGGGGGCAGGTCACGTACTCCTGAACAGCCGGTCCAGATGCACGTCGATCGCGGCGAGCGCGTCCTGGGGCTCGATCACGTCGAGTTCGATGAGGGAGGTGAAGCCGGTGAGGGCGAGGAGCAGGTTGGTCTCGGTCGCCGGGTCGCGGCCGGAGTCGATGTGCCCGTCGGCGATCGCCTGGCGGACCAACCGCTCGACGAGGGCCCGCCCCTGGACGAGGCCGCGGCGCGCCTGCTCGTGCACGGCCTCGTCGTGCAGCGCCTCCAGGACGTAGGCGGCGCTCATCCGGCTGGTCGCGCGGGCGTCGGCATGCAGGGGGAGCATTTCCGCGAGCGTCAGTCGCAGCACGTCACGGGGGTGCGGACGGTCACCGAGCTTTTCGAGCCCCTGGTGTACGCGCACCGAGGTCTGCTCGGACGCGAAGTCCATGGCGAAGGAGAGCATGGCGGTCCGGGAGGCGAAGTAGTGCTGCAGCTGCCCGAGTGACATGCCCGCCTCCTGCGCCACCACGCGCATCGTCAGTTGGGTGACGCCGCGCTGCTCCACCACCCGCCACAGTGCGCGGGCGATCGCTTCGCGGCGTTCGCGGTGATCCACCTGTTTCGGCATCGCCGGCCCCTCCCTCGTACCCCGGGACTGTTCCAATACGATTGACATAATACACTTGACCCATAATCCTGGGGTCCACTCGAGGGAAGGAATCGTCATGTCCGAACAGCCAAAGGTACGGACCACGGAAGGCGTGGTGCAGGGGCGCCGGCGGCAGGGGCACGCGGTGTTCCGCGGCATCCCCTACGCCCAGCCCCCGGTCGGAGCGCTCCGCTTCGCCGCGCCCGCGCCGCCGCACCGCTGGGAGGGGACGAGGCAGGCGGTCGAGTTCGGCCCCGTGGTGCCGCTGTCCCTGCCGATCGACGTGCCCCCGCAGGGCACCGACTGGCTGACGCTCAACGTCGGCACTCCGGATCCCGGCGCGGCGGGACTGCCGGTGCTGGTGTGGATCCCCGTGGGCGGCTACCTCTCGGCGGCGTCGAGCGACCCGATGTTCGACCCGGCAGCACTGGCCGAGGCGGGAGTCGTCGTGGTGACCATCAACTGCCGCGTGGGCGCGGAGGGTTTCGCGTTCCTCGACGACGTGCCGCCCAACCGCGGATTCCTCGACCAGATCGCGGCGCTGGAGTGGGTGCAGCGCAACATCGCCGCCTTCGGAGGCGACCCCGGCCGGGTCACCGTGGCCGGGGTGTCCGCCGGGGCGGGGTCGGTCGCCGCCCTGCTGACGATGAAGCCGGCGCGCGGCCTGTTCCGGCGGGCCATCGCCCATTCGGTGCCGGGGCTGTACAGCACCCCCGCGCTGGCACGGCAGGTCACCGCCGTGTTCGCGGAGCGGCTCGGCGCGGCGGCCCCCACCGCCGAGGCCCTGCGCGACATCGACCCATGGCACCTGGCTGCCGAGCTCACCTCCTTCAACGCCGGCCTCCACGCGCACCGGGAGAGCTGGGGACGCCTCACGGAGGCCGGCACCGCGCTGTGCCCCGTCGTCGACGGCGAGGTCCTGCCGGAAACGCCATGGGCCGCGCTGACCGGCGCGCGCGCGAGCGGGACCGAACTGCTCGTCGGCCACGCCCGGGACGAATTCCGGTACTTCAGCGTCATGAGCGGACGGTATGGCACCTTCACCGAGGCGGACGCCCACGCAGCCCTGGAACTGCTCGCCCCGCGGCCGGACGGCGCGCGGGCCTACCGTGCCGCGTTCCCGCAGGCAGGCCCGGAGGAGCTGGTGGAGACGGTGTACTCCGACGCCCTCTTCCGCATGCCGTCACAGAAGCTGGCCGAGGCGAACGCCGCAGCCGGCGGCACCTCCTACCTGTTCGAACTGTGCTGGGTTGCCCCGGCCCTCGGCGGCATCCTGGGCGCCTGCCACAGCCTCGACGTGCCCCTGGCGTTCGGCACGCTGGACAGCCCCGTCGGCACCCAGCTCATCGGTGAGGAGCCCACTCCCGAGGCTGTCGCGCTCTCCCGCGAACTCCAGGAGGCATGGGTCCGCTTCGTCACCACCGGCGACGCGGGCTGGTCCGCCCACCGGCCCGGCGGGCACCTCACCCGCGTCCTGGACACCGAGTCGAAGACTCTGCCCTACCCCGAACAGGCATCCCGCCAGATCTGGGAAGGCCACTCCCCCGCCCCCTTCGATCTCTCGTAATTGTCCGGGTCGGCTCCTACGACTGCGACGCCGCCACTCACCTGCCCATCGGGGACAGCGCGAATTGGCGTACAGCCAGGCAACACCCGGTCCGCTTGGCATCAGATCCCACCCGAGGGTGACCGACGACATCAAGAACCGGGATACGGCAGCGGCTCCAGATCGGTGACCAGCAGGTAGGCGATGTCCGGTCGTGCCCAGTAGATGTCCGGTCGTGCCCAGTAGCGGGTGACGTGGGCGGGGAAGAACACCACGAGCCCGTCCATGCTGGCGAGGGCATGGCCTCTTCCGCGTCTCGCACCACGGGGCCGCGCTCGATCTGACGGCCCCGTCGGGTGAAGCGCGGGGCGTCGCCTCGGTGACGCCGGTCTCTCACCCCAGGGCAGCGGAGTGCCGGCATCGGGCGCGGCCGAGGTGTCCCGGCCGCCGGCTCCGCACCGGCACGTACCACGATGACCGGCTGGGCCGTGCTGTGGTGCCGGGCTGGATGAGCCGGAGTGTTCGGACGGTTCGGGGAACACGCAGCAGCGTCAGCAGCAGAACTTCAGGTAGGTCTGCAGGTCGCCGAGGATGCGGGCGACGCTGTCGCGGTCGCCGCGATACAGCACTTCCTTGCCGTCGCGGCGGGAGGTGACGATGCCGCCGCGACGGAGCAGGGCGAGTTGCTGGGAGGCGGCGGACTGGCTGATGCCGGCGCGTTCGGCGACCTGGTTGACCGACAGTTCGCTGCCTTGGGCGAACAGCAGCATGATCTGCTGGCGGCCCTCGTTGGCCAGCGCCTTGAGGAAGTCGTGGGTGGCCTGGTGTATCTGGGGTGCGCAGGCGGTGGCGGAGTTGTCGCCGGGCGCTGTGGCCGGCGCGCAGGTGGGCGCCTCGTCCGGTTGCGGGGTGTCCGGTCGCGGGGCCCGTGTTGTAGTGGCCATGCCTGCTCCCTTCTTTCCCGGCATCCTACCCTTCACATCAAGATATTGACATATAAGAATATGACGGTACGTTCGCGACATGTCCCTCCTCCACAACGACTCCGTCCTGATCGTCGGGGCCGGGCAGTCCGGCCTGGCCGCCGCACACGCCGCCCTCGAGCACGGGTTGCGGCCCGTGCTGCTGGAAGCCTCCGGCCGGGCCGCTGGTTCCTGGCCGCGCTACTACGACGGCCTCGCCCTGTTCTCGCCCGCCCGCTACAGCAGCCTGCCCGGCCTGGCTTTCGGCGGGGACCCTGACCGCTACCCGCGCCGCGATGAGGTGGTCGCCTACCTGGAGCGCTATGCCGCCGCCCTGGCCGAGCGCGGCGCCGAGCTGCGTACCGGCGCCCGCGTCAGCGCCGTCAAGACCGGCGGGAACGGGTTCACCGTGCGCCTGGACGGGGGCGAGGAACTGGCCACCCATGCCCTGGTCGCGGCCAGCGGCTCCTTCGACCGCCCACACCGCCCCGCCCTGCCCGGCCTGGACACCTTCACCGGCACGGTGCTGCACGTCGCCGGCTACCGCTCGCCGGCCTCGCTGCCCGGCGAGCGCGTCATCGTGGTCGGGGCGGGCAACTCGGCGGTCCAGGTCGCCTACGAGCTGGCAGTCGAACGCCGGGTGACGCTCGCCAGCCGCACGCCGATCCGGTTCGTGGAGCAACGCCCGCTCGGGAGGGACCTGCATTTCTGGTTCCGCGTGACCGGCTTCGACCGGCTGCCACTGGCCCGCGCGGAGGCCCCGCCCGTCTCGCCCGTGCTCGATGACGGCCGCTACCGCCAGGCGCTGCGCGAGGGGCGCTATCGGCGCCGGGAGATGTTCACGCGCCTGGACGGCGATCAGGTCGCGTGGCCCGACGGGCGGCGGGAACGCGTCGATGCGGTGCTGCTGGCCACCGGCTACCAGCCGAACCTGCCCTACCTGGCCACTCTGGGCGCGCTGACCGCCGACGGCAGGCCCCGCCAGCGCCGGGGCCTGTCGCTCAGCCATGCCGGGCTCGGCTACCTGGGCTTGGAGTGGCAGCGCACCCCCTCCTCCAACACGCTGCGCGGGGTCGGCGCTGACGCCCAGCGCGTCGTCGGCGCCCTCACTCGTCACCTGCGCGGCCGCCGGGAACAGGTCCGCGCCTGAACGGTCGCTTCTTCAGAGCCGCTGATTAGACAGACCTCTAATTTGACATATCTCTAAACTGTCGGGCATCCTGCCGACGAGCGTACTTAGACAAACTTCAAAACAGCGCGGGCCTTGGTCCGCGAGCACCCACGAGGAGATGCGCCATGAGCGGATGTTGCGGTCCTACCGCCGTCGAGCGGGAGCCCAGCGCGCAGGCCGCACGACCTGACGAACTGCCCATCGTGGTGATCGGCGCGGGCCCGGTCGGGCTGGCCGCGGCGGCCCACCTGGCCGAACGCGGCCTCGGCTTCGTGGTACTGGAGGCCGGGGAGCAGGCGGGCGCGTCGGTGGCCAAGTGGGGCCACGTCCGGGTGTTCAGCCCGTGGACGTACAACATCGACACAGCGGCCCGCCGCCTGCTGGAGGCCGACGGCTGGATCGCGCCGGACGCCGACTGGCTGCCCACCGGCGCCGAGTTGATCGATGACTACCTGGCGCCGCTGGCCAAGCTGTTCGGCGATCGGGTCCGCCTCGGCGCGCAGGTGAGCGCGATCAGCAGGCTCGGCTACGACCGGGTCCGCACCGCCGGACGTGAGGCGGCACCGTTCCTGATCCGCCTGGCCGACGGCAGCGAGCTGCACGCCCGCGCCGTCATCGACGCCTCCGGCACCTACGCCACCCCGAGCGTGCTCGGCGCGAGCGGCCTACCCGCCCACGGCGAGAGCGACGCGGCGGACCTGGTCGACCACGCACTGCCCGACGTGCTCGGCGCCGACCGCGACCGGTACGCCGGCAAGCATGTCCTGGTCGTCGGCGCGGGCCACTCGGCCGCCACCACCCTGCTCGCTCTGGCTCAGCTCGACGGCACCCCGATCACCTGGGCCATCCGTGCGGGTAACGCAACCCGCGCCTACGGCGGAGGGGAGGCGGACGCGTTGCCCGCCCGCGGCGCGCTCGGCACCCGCCTGCACGCCCACGTCGAAAGCGGCCGCATCCGCCTGGTGACCGGCTTCTTCACCCACGCCATCGAGCGCGACGGCGCTCAGGTACGGGTGGTCAGTCGTGACCCGTCCGGCACTGAGCAGACCATCACGGCCGACCGGATCGTGGCCGCCACCGGCTACCGGCCCGACCACGCCATCGCGAGCGAATTGCGCCTCGACCTCGATGCGGTGCTCGGCTCCACCCGCGCGCTCGCCCCACTGATCGACCCGAACGCGCACTCCTGCGGCACCGTGCCGCCGCACGGCGCCGACGAGTTGGCCCATCACGAGCCGGGCTACTACGCGGTGGGGGTCAAGAGCTACGGCCGCGCGCCCACGTTCCTGCTGGCCACCGGATATGAGCAGGCTCGCTCGGTCGTCGCCGCGCTGGCCGGCGACTGGGAGGCCGCCCGGGACGTGCAACTGGACCTGCCCGAGACCGGGGTGTGCTCCTCCAGCCTGGCCGAGGCCCAGGAACAGCGGGCCGGCCTGGCCACCGGGATCAGCGGCGGCCTGCCGGCCACCCCGCTGCCGCTGGCGACCGCCGGGGCATCCCAAAGTGGCGGCTGCTGCGGCTGACCCGCGGCTCAGCACCCCACCACCAGCCGCACATCTGAAGGAGTCACCTCATGCCCGCCGCACCACGACAGGTCCTGTGAGCGCCACCGAAGACGGCCTCAAGCCGATCCAACCGCCGCTGCGCCGGCGAGCGGCGGCCACGGCACCGCCACCCGCCACCCGTCGCCCGGCCGCTGGCCTGGTTGTACGCGCTGTTCTGGCGCTAAGCCGTGATGATCCTCGCCCTGCTCTATGGCGCGGCCGCCGTCCCGCTGCACGCCCTGGCCGTAGGCCGCCCCCGCGAAGTCGCACGGTCGGCAACGAATCTCCCGGAGCCGGCCGCGCCGGTCCCGGCCCGCGCCGTGGCCGCGGCAGGTGAGCGGGCGGCGGGCCGCCGCTGATCGGCGCCAGCACCAGCGGGACCATCGCCGCGGTGCTGATGTTCGGGCTCGGCTTCGGCGTGGGCACCATCACCAAGCCGCACCTGCTGACCGAACGCTACGGCACCACCGCCTACGCCAGCCTGTCCGGCCGGCTGGCCCTGCCCGCCACCGTGGGCCAAGGCCGTCAGCCCGGCCGCCGCCCTGGCCGTCGCACACGCTGCCGGGTACGACTGGATGATGGCCGCTGTCACACTGACCTGCCTCATCGCCGCCGGATCGCTGGTCGGCTACCACCACCTATCATTTAGACAACCGTCGAACCACCAGCCAGGTCCGGAGACTCCCCCATGACCGCGACCACCCTGCCCCTCTTCCCGAACAGCAAGGACGCGCAGGACACGGCGTGCTGCGCGCCGATCGCCCGCCAGCCGCTCAGCGAGGGCGAGGCGGCCGAGTTGGCCGTGCTGCTCAAGGCGGTGGCCGACCCGGTCCGGCTGCGACTGCTGTCGATGATCGGCTCTCACGCCGGTGGCGAAGCCTGCGTGTGCGATCTGACCGACGCCTTCGACCTGACCGCCCCCACCATCAGCCATCACCTGAAGGTGCTGCGCACCGCCGGACTGATCGGCAGCCAGCGGCGCGGCACCTGGGTCTACTACTGGATCATTCCCGGGCAGGTGGCCAGGCTCGGCGCGCTGTTCACACCGCTGGCCATACCTGCCGTCACCGGCTGAGACGTCGCGTCGCTGTCCTGGGCACCGCGGAAGGCCGGGCGGGCGGTGGGGCTATGACCTGCGCCGAACGACAGCGGGCTTCGTCTCCCGTGAACGCGGCCGAAGACCAAGATCAGTCCACGCTCGCCGGAGAATGATCCTGTCCGGCGCGTGGCCGGGCTTACGGGTCGACTCATGACATTCGGCGCGGTTGCCGGACTGGCAGATGAGCAGCATACGGCTGCCTGCGTCGGTGACGATTCGTCGCAGGCGGGCATCGACCTGATCCAGGGGCAGATTGATGGCTCCGTCGATACGTGCGGAGGCGAACTAGACCGGGGTACCGACGTCCGCGATCAGCTTGCTTGGTGTTGTGTTGGGGAGTACGGGCGAAGCCCGTGCCTTATGGATTTTATCTTGTGAAACTCAAAGAGCCAGCGCCTTTACATTGTGGATTTCGAAGTGGAATGCCGTACAGCCAATCGGCCGGGCAGGCGAGCAGCACCGCCAAGCGTTCGTTCATGTCCTTCCGCCCGTCGCTTCGGGCAGGCCGTCCGAAGCGCTTTGCCATCCCCCGCCCACGGTCGCCAGCGCCAGCTTCAACGCTCGGCTGGTGATGTCGGCGCGCTGACCAACGACTGTACCGCTGAGGGACTTCCGGCTCTAAAACGCGCCGCTTTCGCGAGATGTGATGAGAGCGACCCGAAGGAGGAACCATGAAGACCAGCCAGGGCGGGCGCATGACCGTCGCGGACGTGATGACGAGCAAGGTCATCTCCGTCACCGCCGCGACCCCGTTCAAGGACATCGCCGAGACGCTCATCAACGGCGGCATCAGCGCCGTACCCGTGGTGGACGACGACCATCACGTCATCGGCATGGTGTCCGAAGCCGACCTGCTGCGAAAGGAGGAGTTCCGCGAGCAGTTCTATCGCGAGGGCTACCGGCCGCCGCTGCGGGCCCGGCTGCGGCATCCGAAGGGCCGGCAGAAGGCCGAGGGCGACACCGCCGCCGACCTGATGACCAGCCCCGCCGTCACCATCACCCCCGCGGCGTCCGCGGTGGAGGCCGCGCGCGTGATGGACGCCCACGACGTCAAACGTCTCGCCGTCGTCGACTACAACGGCCGCCTCCAAGGCATCGTCAGCCGCCGCGACCTGGTCAAGCTGTTCCTGCGCGGCGACGAGGAGATCGCCGCCGAGGTCCGCGACGACATCCTCCACCGCTCCCTGTGGGTGAACACCGACGGCGTGCACGTCGAAGCCCATCAGGGCATCGTGACGCTGTCCGGCTGGATGGACCGCCGGACCGAAGCCGCCATCGCCGTCAAAATGACCGCCCGCGTCAACGGCGTGATCGACGTCGTCGACAAGCTCACGTGGAAGCAGAACGATTCCACGTGGAAGACCAGATGACCCTGCTCATGCGCAGTCCCGCGATTATGGTCGACCGGCTCTCCGTCGGACGTGGCCTCCAGCAGGTGGCGCAGCGTGGCCACGCCGTCGTACCCCCACACCCCGTCGCGCAGGGCAAGCCGCCAGGCCAGGAGCTCGGTGCCGGCGAACTTCGTGGCGGTTCGCCTGCCGCACGATCAGGCGGGCGACGACCTCACTGCCCGGCCTGCCGCGGGGAGCCGGGCAGGTGCTGAGCTCGCCACCGAGCAGGTGCCCGAGAGCCATGCGCGCGGGATCGCGAACGGCCGCGTCTCCGCCGGGCATCAGGGCCTAGGAGAAGCGGCCGAGCCTGCGGTAGCCGGTGCGGCCAGCGCTGGGCCAGCCGGGTCGCCAGGTAGCCGGGGTTCAGGTCGTGCGCGGCACAGACGGGCTCGATCCCATAGATCCGCCGCAAATGGTCCAGCGCCACGTCGTACGCCTCCAGCGCCGGAGCGTCTGAGAGGTCGCCGATGTGCGGCCCGAGAACCGCGCGGGCGCCGTCCGCCGGCGTGACCGCACTCCCCCGCCGAGCACCCACGGCCACCAGCGACGGACCGGCCACCGGCAGAGGCAGCGTGGCGGGCGCCAGCCCGATCGGCCCCGGCCCGGACGGCATGAACCTGTTCATCACGGCGGCCGGATGGCGACCCGCCCGTGGTCCCGCCCGGCTTCGGCCGCCTGATCTCGACCGATGTGACGGTCTCCGCCGCCGGAGGGGCTCTGATCAGCGGGCTGTCGGCGTCAGGTCCCACAGGTGGATTCGATGACCGAACGGCGCGGTGCCGTCCGGCCTCCGGATGACGGCGGCCGGCGTGCCCGCGACCTCGGTGACCGACTCGAGGTAGCCGGTGAGCGGCTCGCCGATCTGCTCTCCGCGTGCCAGGTCCCACACGAGGGTCGTGGCCCGATCGTTGGGATCCTCGCCCCCGGTCAGGGCGATCGCACGGCCGCCCACGGTGGCGGTGACCACGCGCTCGATGTCGCCGGTGTGCCCGGTCAGCGGCGCCCCGATCGGCTCCTGGGTCGCGAGGTCCCAGACGCGCAGCCCGGGGCCGTCGCCGGCCAGCACCACGGTACGGCCCTCCACCTCGGTGATCGCGATGCCGCCGACCGGAGACTCCAGCCCCGGCAAGCCCGCGCCGACCTGCTCGCCGCTCAGGACGTCCCAGACCTGGAGGAACCGGTCATCCCCGCCGGTCACGGCGACAGGGCGGCCGTCGACCACGGCGGCGGCCATCTCCCCGTTGTAGGCGCCCTGCCGCTCGATCACCCTCACACCGGTGGCCAGCTCCCAGGCCAGCAGCCGGCCCGTCTCGCAGCTGCTGACGGCCAAGAGGCCGCGCCGGGACTCGACGGTCGTGAGCGAGCAGACCGCGAGCACGTGACCGATCATGACCGAGCCGATCCGCCGCCCGGTATGCAGATCCCAGGCCCGCACGATCCCGCCGCTGACGTCGTCGCCGTCCTCGACACGGACGTCGAACCGGCCACCGCCGGTGACGACCACAGGCCGCCCATCGACCTCCGCCACGGCCACGCGCTCGGCGATGAGGGAGGGCTCGGTGACG
>NZ_JBFAIM010000108.1:0-30262 GCF_040654715.1 Nonomuraea sp. NPDC050643
GCGGCCCCGCACGCCGCCGCCGCCCCCCCCGCCGCCGCCCGGCGCGCCGGGCCCGCCTCGGCGACCGGCGCGGCCAGCATGCCGAGCCCGCCGGCCGCCGCCGCAGCCGAGCCGGCGAACAGGAACGGCATCTCCCGGTAGCCCTCGTGCCAGGCCGGCACCGCGGTGTCGCAGATCAGCGCCGCCGTGTACGTCGCCACCGCCGACCCGGTCAGCCCGGCCCCCACGGTGGCGGCGCGCCCCAGCCCCGAGCACCTCCCGGTGAGGTCGGCGGCCGCCGCGCAGGCGACCTGCGGGGCGTAGCCGCTGAGGATCCAGGTGCCGACGCTCATGGGCGAGGTCACCTTGAACACCCGCAGCATGTTGAGGAAGCGCTCGGGCCGGCCCAGGTCGTGGATCAGCGCGTAGAACGAGCCCCCCAGCGCGCACAGCGCCCCGGCCTTGCTCACCCTGGCCAGCCGCGGCCTGCCGGTCAGCTCGGCGACGGCCGCCAGCGTCGAGGAGGCCCCCGCCAGGCCGCCCAGGAAGAGGTAGCCGGCGATGTCGTGCACCTTCCACGGCGGCGCGTTCAGCACCGGCCGCCCGTAGTAGGAGTCGAAATCGGCCTGGGGCACCATCAGCCGCTCGCGCCGGCGGCCCGCGGAGCCCGGCGTGGCCTCGCGCTCGGTGCGTGTCCCGGCCGAGCCGTCCAGCCGCACGTCGGTCTGGCTCATCGCCGCCTCCTGATCGCCGTCGCGGCCATGCCCGCGAGCAGGCAGAGGGCCGCCACCCCCACATGCCGCCACATCGACGGCAGGTCTCTGGTGGTCACCACGGGGTCGGGCGGCAGGCCGTAGACCTCGGGCTCGTCCAGCAGCAGGAAGAACGCGGCGGTGCCGCCCACGCCGTCATCGGGGTCGTGGCCGTAGAGGCGGGCCGAGCCCACCCCGGCCTCGCGCACCTGCGCCAGCCGCCGCTCGGCCCGCTCACGCAGCTCGTCCAGGTCGCCGAACTGGATGGAGTCCGTGGGGCACGTCTTCGCGCAGGCCGGCTCCTCCCCGGCCTCCAGGCGGTCGTAGCACATCGTGCACTTGGCCGCCGTGCCGCCGGTCTCCCGCTTGCCGATCACCCCGAACGGGCAGGCGGGCACGCAATAGCCGCAGCCGTTGCAGATGTCCTGCTGCACCACCACCGTGCCGAACTCGGTGCGGAACAGCGACCCCGTCGGGCACACGTCGAGGCAGGCCGCGTGCGTGCAGTGCTTGCACACGTCGGAGGCCATCAGCCAGCGGAAGTCCATCTCGCCGACGCCGGGCTCCTGGTGCCCGAGCGGCTTGCGCTGCTCGATGAACGCCACGTGCCGCCAGGTGTCGGCGCTCAGGCCCACGGTGTTGTCGTAGGACATGCCGGTGAAGACGAGGCCGTCTTCGGGGACGGCGTTCCACTCCTTGCACGCCACCTCACAGGCCTTGCAGCCGATGCAGACGCTGGTGTCGGTGAAGAACCCCACGCGCCGGCCGTCGAGGCGCTCGTCGAGGTCGAAGGCCATCGCTCACACCTCCATTCCGGTGTCCTCGGTCACTCCGGCGCGCTCCCGGTAGGACCTGACCAGCTCGGGCAGCGCGGCACCGCGTGGCCGCCGCCCCGGGCGGATGTCCGCCGACAGGGCCTTGACCTCCTGGATGTGCGCGTTGGGATCCAGGGAGATCGCCGACAGCTCGTTGGCCGCGTCGCCCGTGGCCAGCCCGTTGGGGCCGAAGTGGAACGGCAGCCCGATCTGGTGCAGCACCCGGCCGTTCAGGTGCAGCGACGGGATCCGGTCGGTGACCATCACCCTGGCCTCGATGGCGTTGCGCGCCGTGACGATCGTGGCCCAGTCGCCGTGCACCAGCCCCCGCTCGGCCGCCAGCGCCGGCGACACCTCGCAGAACATCTCCGGCTGCAGCTCCGCCAGATAGGGCGTGAACCGGCTCATGCCGCCCGCGGTGAAGTGCTCGGTCAGCCGGTACGTCGTCACCACGTACGGGTAGACCGACGCCCCCGGCTCGTCGCCACTCGGCTGGTAGCGGTTGTCCGCGTGCGGGTAGAGCCTGCGCGCCGGGTTGCGCTGGTGCCCGTAGAGCGGGTTGGCCACCGGGGAGTCCTGCGGCTCGTAGTGGGTGGGCAGCGGCCCGTCCACCACCCCGGACGGCGCGTACAGCCAGCCCTTGCCGTCGGCCTGCATGATGAACGGGTCGATCCCCGACAGCGCCGCCACCCCCAGCGCGCCGGGCGGCGGCCGGTAGGCCGGGTCCTTGCCGGGCTCGAAGTCGGGCACGTCGTGACCGGTCCACCGGCCCGCCTCCGCGTCCCACCAGACGAGCCGCTTGCGCTCGCTCCACGGGCTGCCGTCGGGCCTGGCCGAGGCCCGGTTGTACAGGACGCGCCGGTTGGCCGGCCAGGCCCACGCCCATTCGGCGGCGATCCAGTCCTGCTCGGCGCCCGGTCTGCGGCGGGCGGCCTGGTTGACGCCGTCCGCGTACACGCCGCAGTAGATCCAGCAGCCGCAGACGGTGGAGCCGTCGTCCTTCAGCTCGCCGTAGCCGGACAGCGGCCGGCCCCGCGCGTCCCAGCCGTTGATCTCGGCCAGCACCGCCTCGGCCGACGGGTCGGCCGTCTCGCCCTCGACCGGGTAGTCCCAGGTCAGCTCCCGCACCGGCGCGTCCATCGGGTCCTGCGAGGCCGCCAGCCGCTCCCTGATGATGCGCCCCAGGTGGTAGATGAACCACAGGTCGCTGCGCGCGTCGCCGGCCGGCTCGACGGCCTGGTGGTGCCACTGGAGCCAGCGGTTGGTGTTGGTGAAGCTGCCGCTCTTCTCGGTGTGCGCCGCCGCCGGGAGGAAGAACACCTCGGTGCCGATCTCGGCCGTGCTCAGCTCGCCCGTCTCGATCTCGGGGCCGTCCTTCCACCAGGTGGCGCTCTCGATCAGGTTGAAGTCGCGCACCACCAGCCACTCCAGGTTGGCCATGCCCAGACGCTGCATCCTGGCGTTGGCCGAGCCGACCGCCGGGTTCTCGCCGAGCAGCAGATAGCCCTTGCAGGTGCCCTCCATCTGCGCCAGCACCGTGTCATAGGTGCTGTGCGAGCCGGTGAGCCGCGGCAGGTAGCCGAAGCGGAAGTCGTTGTCGGGCCGGGCGGACTCGCCCCACCACGCCTTGAGCAGGCTGACCAGGTAGGACGGCATGTTCGCCCAGAAGCCCTTGTGCGCCGCGTCGGCCCGCAGGAAGTCCGCCAGCCGCTCGTCCTCGTGCGCGTACGGCATCGGGATGTAGCCGGGCAGCAGGTTGAACAGTGTCGGCACGTCGCTGGAGCCCTGGATGCTGGCGTGCCCGCGCAGCGCCTGGATGCCCCCGCCGGGCCGGCCGATGTTGCCGAGCAGCAGTTGCAGGATGCTCGCCGCCCGGATGAACTGCGAGCCGTCGCTGTGCTGCGTCCAGCCGACCGCGTAGACGAACTCGGCGGTTCTGTCGGGCCCGGAGTTGTCCGTCAGATGGCGGCACACCTGCTCGAACAGCCGCCGCGGCACCCCGCACACCCGCTCGACCGTCTCCGGCGTGTAGCGGGCGAAATGGCGGCGCAGGGCCTGCATGACGCAGCGCGGGTGGCGCAGCGTCTCGTCACGCTCCGGCTCGCCCTCCAGCGGCACGCCGGCGGCGCCGGACATCTCGCCGCGGCCCGGGGGCATCGATCCCGCCCCGCCGTCGCCCTCGTGGTCGCGGGCGCCCGAGGCGGCGACGACCGGCGCGCCCTCGTACTGCCAGCTCGTGTCGTCGTAGGTGCGGGTCTCGGCGTCGAAGCCGGAGAACACGCCGTCGAGGTCCTCGGCGTCGCGGTAGTCCTCGCGCAGCAGGGTGGCCGCGTTGGTGTAGTTGACCACGTACTCGTGGAAGTAGAGGTCGTTCTCCAGCACGTGGTTGATGATCGCGCCGATGAAGGCCACGTCGGAGCCGGCCCGGATCGGCACGTGCAGGTCGGCCAGCGCACTCGTACGGGTGAAGCGCGGATCCACGTGGATGATCACCGCACCGCGCGCCTTGGCCTCCATCACCCACTGGAAGCCCACCGGATGCGCCTCGGCGAAGTTCGAGCCCTGGATCACCACGCAGTCGGAGTGCTGCAGGTCCTGGAGGAACGTGGTCGCCCCGCCCCGCCCGAACGACGTGCCCAGCCCCACCACGGTCGAGCTGTGGCAGACGCGGGCCTGGTTCTCGATCTGCACCACGCCGAGCGCCGTCAGCAGCTTCTTGATGAGGTAGTTCTCCTCGTTGTCCAGCGTGGCGCCGCCCAGGCTGGCGATGCCCATGGTGCGGGCGGTGCGCAGGCCGTCCTTCTCCCACTCCCAGGTCTCCCGGCGGGTGGCGATGATCCGGTCGGCGATCATCTCCATGGCCGTGGCCAGGTCGATCTCCTGCCAGTCCGCCGCGTGCGGCGGCCGGTAGAGGGCCTGGTGCCGCCGGTTGGAGGCGGTGGTGAGCTGCAGCGTGGCCGCGCCCTTCGGGCACAGCCGGCCCCTGCTGATGGGCGAGTCGGGGTCGCCCTCGATCTGGACGACGCGCTCGTCGCGCACGTAGACCTTCTGGCCGCAGCCCACCGCGCAGTATGGGCACACCGACCTGACCACGCGGTCCGCGGTGGCCGTGCGGGCGCGCTGCGCCTCCGTCTTCGGCGACTTCGCCGCGGCGCCCCGCCCCGTACGATCCCCGCCCGTGAGCTGCCGAAGCAGCGGCCACCGCAAATCCATGACACCCCCCGATGCCCCCGGCACCAGTCCTGCCCTGCCACGGCGAGGAGAAAACCGGCAGGTCAGAGGGGGTTCAGAAGACGCGTGCGGCGGCCTCGGCCCAGGCGCCGCCGTCGCCCGCGGGCTCGTAGCGGCGCAGCGGCTCCGACGAGGCCACCAGCGAGCGCATCTCCTGCAGCCCGGACACCAGCCCGGCGGCGCGCGCCTGCACCAGCACGTTGCCGAACGTCGTCGCCTCCGCCGGCCCCGCCACCACCGGCAGCCCGCAGGCGTCGGCGGTGAGCCGGCACAGCAGCTCGTTACGCGATCCGCCGCCGACCAGGTGGACCACCTCGACGTCGCGGCCCGACAGCTCCATCGCCTGCCGCACGGCCAGCCGGTGCCCGAGCGCCAGGCTCTCCAGCACGCACCGCACGAACGCGGCGGGGGAGGAGGGCGGGAGCTGGCCGGTGCGGCGGCACTCGGCCGCGATCCTGGCAGGCATGTCGCCCGGCGGCAGGAACACCGGCTCGTCCGGGTTGACCACGGCGGCGAACGGCTTCTCGCCAGCCGCGGCGGCGAGCAGCGCGCCCAGGTCGGAGCCCGGCCAGGCGCGCAGGCACTCCTGCAGCAGCCACAGGCCCATGACGTTGCGCAGATAGCGGACGGTGCCGTCGATGCCGGCCTCGTTGGTGAAGTTCGCGGCGCGGCTCTCCGGCGTGAGCACCGGTCCGGGCAGCTCCACCCCGGCCAGCGACCACGTGCCGCACGAGACGTAGGCGAAGGCCGGGCCCGAGGCGGGCACCGCCGCCACCGCCGAGGCCGTGTCGTGCGAGCCGACCGCCCTGACCGGCGCCGACCAGCCGATCTCGGCGGCCACGTCGGAACGCAGCCCGCCGATCGGCTCGCCCGGCCGGCGCAGCGGCGGGAAGATCCCGGCGGGCAGGCCGAGCCGATCGATCAGCGGGTACGCCCACTCGCGGGTGTTGACGTCGAGCAGGCCCGTCGTCGAGGCGTTGGTCACCTCGGCGCCCGGCTCGCCGGTCAGCCAGTAGCCGATCAGGTCGGGGATCAGCAGCATCGTGGCCGCGTCGTCGAGCCGGTCGGCCAGTAACTGGTAGAGGGTGTTGAACGGCAGCACCTGCAGCCCGGACACCTCGTAGAGAGCGGCCGCGCCGACCTCCCGGGCCACCCGCTCGGCCACCCCGCTGGTCCGGTCGTCGCGGTAGTGCACCGGGTTGCCGATGAGCGAGCCCGACGCGTCGAGCAGCCCGTAGTCGACCGCCCACGAGTCGACGCCGATGGAGGACACGGGCCCGGCGGCACGCAGCCCGGCCAGGATCTCCCGGTAGAGCCCCAGCACGTCCCAGTGCAGCCGGCCGGCCACGCGCACCGGGCCGTTGGGGAAGCGGTGCGCCTCGGTCAGCCGCAGGCCGTCGGTCAGGTCGGCCAGCATCACCCGGCCGCTGGAGGCGCCCAGGTCGACGGCGGCGAAACGGCGGCTCATTGGGTGGTCTCCCTGGGGACGAGCTCGGGCTGGAACATGATGTGCTGGTGCGCGTGCGTCTCGGGGTTGTCGCACTCGTCGAGCAGCAGCTCGGTGGCGATGCGGCCGAGCTGGTAGGTCGGTTGCCGCATCGAGCTGAGCGACACGGTGGAGGCGGCGGCGAAGTCGATGTCGTCGTAGCCCATCAGCACCACGTCTTCGGGCACCCGCACCCCGGCCCGCAGCAGCGCCCGCAGCACGCCGAGCGCGAGCAGGTCGTTGGCGCAGAACACGGCCTCGGGCAGCCCGCCCGCGATGAGGTCGGCGGCGGCCTTCTCGCCCGCGCGGGCGGTCATCGTCGCGGTCTCGGCCACCCGCAGGTCGGCGGGGTCGAGCCCGACGGCCCGCATCGCCGCCTTGGCGCCCTCGCGCCGCTCCACGCACTGCCTGATCGTCAGCGGCCCCGTCACGTAGGCGATGCTGCGCGCGCCCTTGGCCAGCAGGTGCGCGACGGCGGCCCGGCCGCCCGCGACGTCGTCGACGGCGACCGCGCACTGGTCGGGCCGGTGGGCGGGATGGTCGACCAGCACCACGCTGATGCCGTGCTCGCGCAGCCGGTCGAGCCTGGCCGGGTCTTCGCCGGAGGGGGTGATCAGCACGCCGCGCACCCGGTGCTCGGCCAGCACGCGCAGGTTGCGCTCCTCCTTGTCCAGCGAGCCCGCGGAGTTGCCGAGGATGACCGCGTAGCCCAGCTCGCTGGCGACGTCCTCGACCCCGGCGGCGACCTCGGTGAAGAAGGGGTTGCCGATGTCGATCACGCTCAGGCCGATCGTCCTGCTGTGCCCGGCGCGCAGCGTCGAGGCCGAGCCGTGGCGGACGAAGCCCAGCTCGTTGATGGCCGCCTCCACGCGCTCCCGGGTGGCGGGGGCGACTTTGCCGGGCCGGTTCAGTACGTTGGAGACCGTGCCTGGGGAGACGCCGGCGTGGGCGGCGACGTCCTTGATGCTGACCATGGCCATGGGGCCCAATTAAAACGTACTAACGAAGTGCGCGCCAGTCACGGCACCGGTGAGGGCGTGGATTCGCGTTGACGGCGCCGCGAAGGGAAGCCTGACGTCGCGGGCCGGAAGTAAAACGTTCTACTAAAGGGGGCGCTCGTGATCCGGGCTGCCATCGTAGGCGCCGGCGCCATCGCCGCGCACAGTCACGTGCCCGCCCCGCGGGCCCACGGTGACCGGGTCGGCTGGTCACCGGCCGCCCGGTCCGCCGCGACGGGATCACCCCGGAGAGCCCCTTCTGCCACCGGCTCGACGGAGGCGTTGAATCGTTCTTCGCGACCGGCCCGCGCGCATAACGTTCCGATAACTCCGGCGTCACGGCTCATGCTCGGCGCCGACCCGCCTGCCTGCGGAATCACCCCCGCTGATCAGCGGGAATCCGCCCACGGCGGTGAGAAGGGTCTTGTGCGGCACGGCGGAGGAACGTTTTAATCCCCCGGTAAACGCAGGCGTAACAAAGTGTGAGCGCTAACAGTAATTCTCGAAAGGCAGGCTTCATGCCGGACGTCATCGCCTACGGCGGGGACTGGAATCCCGAGCAGTGGCCCGAGGAGACGTGGGAGCAGGATGTCGCGCTGATGCGCGAGGCCGGCGTCAACCGGGTCAGCGTCGGGATCTTCTCCTGGTCGCTGCTCGAACCCGTCGAGGGGGTGTTCGACTTCGACTGGTTCGACCGCGTGATGGACCTGCTGGCCGCGAACGGGATCCGGGCGAACCTGGCCACCCCCACCGCCTCCCCGCCGCCCTGGTTCGGCGACGCCTACCCCGAGGCGCTGCCCGTGGACGCCGACGGCCGGCGGCTGAACCACGGCAGCAGGCAGGGCTTCTGCCCCAGCTCGCCGATCTTCCGCGAGAAGGCGCTGCGCATCGCCGAGCAGGTGGCCCTGCGCTACCGGGACCACCCGGCGCTGGAGCTGTGGCACGTGCACAACGAGTACGGCTGCCACAACGCCCGCTGCTACTGCGACACCTCGGCGGCGGCCTTCCGCGCCTGGCTGCGCACGCACTACGCCACGCTCGACGCGCTCAACGACGCGTGGGGCACCGCGTTCTGGTCCCAGCACTACAGCGACTGGGCGCAGATCCTGCCGCCCCGCGCCACCCCCAGCTTCAGCAACCCGGGCCAGCAGCTCGACTTCCGCCGGTTCAGCTCCGACGCGCTCGTGGAGCTCTACATCGCCGAGCGCGACCTGCTCAAACAGATCACCCCGGACGTGCCCGCGACCACCAACCTGATGGCCGGCGCGCACTGGGACATGGACAACTGGGCCTTCGCCGCCGAGCTGGACGTGGTCTCCACCGACCACTACCTGGTCGGCGCCCGCCCCGACCCGCACATCGACCTGGCCTTCGCCGCCGACTACGCCCGCTCCCTGAACGGCGGCCGGCCCTGGCTGCTCATGGAGCACTCCACCAGCGCGGTCAACTGGCAGCCCCGCAACCTCGCCAAGACCCCCGGCGAGCTGCGCCGCAACTCCCTGTCCCACCTGGCCAGGGGCGCGGACGGCATCATGTTCTTCCAGTGGCGCCAGTCCAGGGCGGGCGCCGAGAAGTGGCACTCGGCGATGGTGCCGCACGCCGGCACCCGGACCAAGGTCTGGCGCGAGGTCGTGGCGCTGGGCGCGGAGCTGGCCGGGCTCGGCGACGTCGCCGGCAGCACGGTCACGGCCGACGTCGCCCTGCTCCTCGACCACTCCAGCGTGTGGGCCCAGGATCACCCGGCCCAGCCCACCGCGGAGCTGGAGCCGGTGGAGGAGGCCAAGCGCTGGCACGCCGCGCTCTGGCGGGCCGGGATCACCTGCGACGTGGCCCACCCCGAAGGCGACCTGACCGGCTACCGCCTGGTCGTGGTGCCCGCGCTCTACCTGGTGAGCGACGCGGGGGCGGCCAACCTCGAGGAGTTCGCCCGGCGGGGCGGGGTCGTGGTGGTGGGGCCGTACAGCGGGATCGTGGACGAGCACGACCGGGTGCGGCTGGGCGGCTACCCCGGCGCCTGGCGGGACCTGCTCGGCGTGACCGTCGAGGAGTTCTTCCCGCTGGCCGCCCCCGTCCGGCTGGCGTCGGGCGCGTCGGGGACCGTCTGGAGCGAGGCGGCGCACACCACGACCGCCAAGGTCCTGGACACCTACGCCACCGGCGAGCCCGCCTGGACCCGCAACGAGTTCGGCGAGGGCGCCGCGCACTATCTGACCACCCGGCTCGACGACGACGCCCTCGCCCAGGTGCTCGCCACGGCCTGCGCCGAGGCCGGCGTCGAGCCGCCCGCCACGGCGCCGCCCGGGGTGGAGGTCGTCCGCCGCTCCCACGACGGCGGGCGCTCGTTCCTGTTCGCCATCAACCACACGGCCGGCGACGCCTCTGTCACCACACCTGACGGCCGGACCGCCACGGTCGCGGCGGGCGACGTCCTGGTCATCACCGGCTGACCGGCCAGGGGCGGTGATCCCGCCCCTTCCCGCTCCTATGGAAGGCGCTTCCCGCCGGGGCTCCCGGTCCCGGCGACCACCCCCACGGGCGTCCCCGCGGCGCCCGGCCCCGCATGGAGGTGCACCGTACGATGTCCGAGATCACGCGAAGAGCCACCCTGAAGGGCATGGCCGTCACCGGAGCCGCCCTGCCGCCGGCCTCTATGCCGGAGTCCCCGGCCGTGGCCGCCATCCAGAACCTCGCCCTCGTCGGAGACCGGATTCCGCATTAAAACGTGTCACCGCCCCCGAAGGTTCTCTCACCGTATCGGGGGCGGGTATCGCATTGACAGCGAGCACCAGGAATCATAGTTTCCTGCACGGAGGATTAAAACGTTTTGAAGGGAGTGCCCGTGCAACGCGTCTGCTTCCTGCTCAAAGTCCGCCCAGAGCGGCTGGCGGAGTACCGCGAACGCCACCGGGAGGTCTGGCCGGAGATGCGAGAGGCGCTGTCGAGCACCGGCTGGCACAACTACTCGCTCTTCCTCAGGGACGACGGCCTGCTCGTGGGCTACCTGGAGACCGACGACTTCGAGGCCGCCAGGAAGGCCATGGCCGAGACCGAGGTCAACGCCCGCTGGCAGGCCGAGATGGCGCCGTTCTTCGAGGACCTCGACGGGCGTCCCGACGAGGGCATGGCACCGCTGACCGAAGTGTTCCACCTGGATTGATCGGGGAGTAATGACTGACATCAAGGCCGTGCTGCGGGCGCAGCACATCGAGACGCCGTCCTGGGCTTACGGCAACAGCGGCACCCGGTTCAAGGTGTTCGCCCAGAAGGGGGTGCCGCGCGACCCGTACGAGAAGCTGGCCGACGCCGCCCAGGTGCACGCCCACACCGGCGTCGCGCCCACGGTCGCCCTGCACATCCCGTGGGACAAGGTGGACGACTACGCCGACCTGGCCCGCCACGCCCGCGAGCTGGGCGTGGGCATCGGAGCGATCAACTCCAACGTCTTCCAGGACGACGACTTCATGCTCGGCAGCGTCACCAACCCCGCCGCCAGGGTCCGCCGCAAGGCCACGGACCACCTGCTGGAGTGCGTGGACATCATGGACGCCACCGGCTCCGACACGCTGAAGCTGTGGTTCTCCGACGGCATCAACTACCCGGGCCAGGACGACATCAGGTCCCGCCAGGACCGCCTCGCCGAGTCGCTGGCCGAGGTCTACGACCGCCTGGGCGGGGATCAGCGCTTCCTGCTGGAGTACAAGCTCTTCGAGCCCGCCTTCTACGCCACCGACGTGCCCGACTGGGGCACCGCCTACGCGCACTGCGTCAAGCTCGGCCCGAAGGCGCAGGTCGTGGTGGACACCGGCCACCACGCGCCGGGCACCAACATCGAGTTCATCGTGGCGTTCCTGCTGCGCGAGGGCAAGCTCGGCGGCTTCGACTTCAACTCCCGCTTCTACGCCGACGACGACCTGATGGTCGGGGCGGCGGACCCGTTCCAGCTCTTCCGCATCATGTTCGAGGTGGTACGCGGCGGCGGGCTCGACCCCGAGAACGGGGTCGCGTTCATGCTCGACCAGTGTCACAACATCGAGCCCAAGATCCCGGGCCAGATCCGCTCGGTCATGAACGTCCAGGAGGCCACCGCCAAGGCGCTGCTGGTGGACCGGGAGGCGCTGGCCGCCGCCCAGTCCGAGGGCGACGTGCTGGGCGCGAACGCCGTGTTCATGGACGCCTACAACACCGACGTGCGGCCGCTGCTCGCCGAGCTGCGCGAGGAGTCGGGCCTGGCGCCCGACCCGATGGCCGCCTACGCCAAGTCCGGATACTTCGAGAAGATCGCCGCCGATCGCGTCGGCGGCGAGCAGGCCGGCTGGGGGGCCTGAGAGCACATGGACGTCGTCAAGCACCTGCTGGACCGCTCGCACCGCCTGGGCGCCGACCCGCGCAACACCAACTTCGCGGGCGGCAACACCTCGGCCAAGGGCGCCGCGCCCGACCCGGTCACCGGTGAGGAGGTCGAGCTGCTCTGGGTCAAGGGCTCCGGCGGCGACCTCGGCACCCTGAAGGAGTCCGGCCTGGCCGTGCTCCGCCTCGACCGGCTGCGCGCCCTCACCGGCGTCTACCCGGGCGTGGAGCGCGAGGACGAGATGGTCGCGGCCTTCGACTACTGCCTGCACGGCAAGGGCGGCGCCGCGCCGTCGATCGACACCGCCATGCACGGCCTGGTCGAGGCCGCGCACGTCGACCACCTGCACCCCGACGCCGGCATCGCCCTGGCCACCGCGGCCGACGGCGAGGAGCTGACCCGGCGGGTCTTCGGCGACCGGGTCGTGTGGGTGCCGTGGCGGCGGCCCGGCTTCCAGCTCGGCCTCGACATCGCCGCCATCAAGGAGGCCAACCCGCAGGCCATCGGCTGCGTTCTGGGCGGCCACGGCATCACCGCGTGGGGGTCGACCTCCGAGGAGTGCGAGTCGCGGTCGCTGGAGATGATCCGGACCGCCGAGGCGTACCTGGCCGAGCACGGCCGCCCCGACCCGTTCGGCTCGGTCATCCACGACACGCTCGGCGAGGCCGAGCGGCACGAGCGGGCCGCCGCGCTCTTCCCGGTCATCCGCGGCCTGGCCGCCACCGACGTGCGCGTGGTCGGCCACTACACCGACACGCCCGAGGTGCTGGACTTCGTCGCCCGCGCCGAGCACCCGAGGCTGGCGGCGCTGGGCACGTCGTGCCCCGACCACTTCCTGCGCACCAAGGTCGCCCCGCTGGTGCTGGACCTGCCGCCGGACGCGCCGCTGGAGCAGGCCGTGGAGCGGCTGCGCGAGCTGCACCTCGCCTACCGCGAGGACTACACCGCCTACTACGACCGGCACGCCACCCCCGACTCGCCGCCCATCCGCGGCGCGGACCCGGCGATCGTGCTGGTGCCGGGCGTCGGCATGTTCTCCTTCGGCAAGGACAAGCAGACCGCTCGCGTGGCCGGCGAGTTCTACGTCAACGCCATCAACGTCATGCGCGGCGCCGAGTCCGTCTCCTCCTACGCCCCCATCCCCGAGTCGGAGAAGTTCCGCATCGAGTACTGGGAGCTGGAGGAGGCCAAGCTCCGCCGCATGCCCAGGCCCAAGGCCCTGGCCACCCGCGTCGCGCTGGTGACCGGCGGCGGTTCGGGCATCGGCGCGGCCACCGCCCGCCGCCTGGCGGCCGAGGGCGCGTGCGTGATCGTGGCCGACCGGGACCTGGGGGCCGCGGAGAAGGTGGCCGCGGAGCTCGGCGCGGCGGCGTACCGGGTGTCGGACGTCGCCGTGGCGGTCGGGGTGGACGTCACGTCGGAGGAGCAGATCGCCGCGGCCGTACGCGCGGGCGTGCTCGCCTTCGGCGGCGTCGACCTGGTCGTCAACAACGCGGGCCTGTCGCTGTCGCGCGCGCTCCTGGAGACCACGCTGGCCGACTGGGACCTGCAGCACGACGTCATGGCGCGCGGCTCGTTCCTGGTCTCCCGCGAGACCGCCAGGGTCATGATCGACCAGGCGATGGGCGGCGACATCGTCTACATCTCCTCCAAGAACGCCGTCTTCGCCGGCCCGAACAACGTCGCCTACGGCGCCGCCAAGGCCGACCAGGCCCACCAGGTGCGGCTGCTCGCGGCCGAGCTGGGCGCCCACGGCATCCGGGTCAACGGCATCAACCCCGACGGCGTCGTACGCGGCTCCGGCATCTTCGCCTCCGGCTGGGGCGCCAACCGCGCCGCGGTCTACGGAGTGGAGGAGGACAAGCTCGGCGAGTTCTACGCCCAGCGGACCCTGCTCAAGCGCGAGGTCCTGCCCGAGCACGTCGCCAACGCCGTCTTCGCCCTCACCGGCAGCGACCTCACCCACACCACCGGCCTGCACGTCCCGGTGGACGCGGGGGTGGCCGCCGCATTCCTGCGCTGACCGGCTTCCCGCACCGACCGGCCTTCCCGCACTGACCGGCTTCCTGAGCCGACCGGCCAGGTGCAGGCCGGTCAGGAGTATGCCGCCACCAGGCCGGCGAGCATCAGCACCGCCCCGGCCGCCGTGACCAGGATCCCCCCGGTCACGGCGGCCCTGCGCCCTTTGCGTGCCCCCAGCCAGTACATGACCACGTACGGCAGGAACCCCAGCCCGCCCAGCCCCAGCGCGGGCAGCGTCAGCGCGGCCAGGACCCCCTTCGTCCCGGCCGGCGCCGCCCGGTCGCCCTCCGGCGTGAGCTGCGCCCGCGTCACGTCACCCGCGTGGGAGTCGGGCGAGGCGCTCACCTCCACGACCGCCTGGCCCGAGTCGGGCGTGAACCGCCCCCTGCAGTCGTAGCGGCCCTGCCCCAGGTCCTCGCACGAGATCACCCGCAGTGTCCCCGGCGTGCCGGTCCGCCCGGTCGCCAGCGCGAGGTCGCCGAGTGCGAGAACGACCGGCAGCGCGCAGATCCCGAGCCACAGCAGGACCAGGACGATCCGCCCGAACGTCCCCGGGCCGCGCCCTCGGCTGGGTGTGACGAACTGCACATCGGACAGGAATTCGGTCATAAACCCCATTCTTCCTGTGTCCACTTGCAATTGGCTGGGAAGGAACCGCGGGGGAGCGATCTCACATTGCGGTAAGTGGCCCTGTGCTGGCTTGCACATCCATCCTCTGCGGTGCATCATCTTCAGTAAGCAATTTCATGAGGGTAAGTGCATAACCATGCAGGGGGATTTTGGATGAGGGCAGCGATCGCGGGAGCCAGCGGCTACGCGGGAGGTGAGCTGCTCCGCCTCCTGCTCGGCCATCCGGAGTTCGAGATCGGCGCGCTGACCGCCGCCTCGAGTGCGGGCAGCCTCCTGGGCGCCCACCAGCCCCACCTGCCGCAACTCGCCGACCGGGTCATCGAGGACACCACCGCCGCCACGCTGGCCGGCCATGACGTGGTCTTCCTGGCCCTGCCGCACGGCCACTCGGCGGCCGTCGCCGCCCGGCTCGGCGAGGAGACCGTCGTGGTCGACTGCGGCGCCGACCACCGGCTCGCCGACCCCGCCGCCTGGCAGGAGTTCTACGGCGGCGAGCACGCCGGCACCTGGCCCTACGGCCTGCCCGAGCTGCCCGGCCAGCGGGAGGTGCTCAAGCGGGCCACGCGCATCGCGGTCCCCGGCTGCTACCCGACGTCCGTGCTGCTGGCGCTGACGCCCGCGTTCGCCGCCGGCCTGGCCGCGCCCGACGTGGTCGTGGTGGCCGCCAGCGGCACCAGCGGCGCCGGCCGGTCGCTCAAGACCAGCCTGCTCGGCAGCGAGGTCATGGGCTCGGTGAGCGCGTACGGCGTGGGCGGCGTCCACCGGCACACCCCCGAGATGGAGCAGGGCCTGTCGGCCGCCGCGGGCACGCCCGTGCGGGTGTCGTTCACCCCGACGCTGGCCCCGATGAGCCGCGGCATCCTCGCCACCTGCTCCGCGCCCGCCGCGCCGGGGGTGACCAAGGAGTCCCTGCGCTCGGCGTACGAGGTCGCGCTGAAGGGCGAGCCGTTCGTCAAGCTCCTGCCCGAGGGCCTCTGGCCGGCCACCTCCATGACCTACGGCGCCAACACCGCCGCCCTGCAGGTGACGCTCGACGAGCGCGCGGGCCGTGTGGTCGCCGTCATCGCCATCGACAACCTCACCAAGGGCACGGCCGGAGGCGCCCTACAGAGCGTGAACCTCGCCCTCGGCCTGCCGGAAGAGCTCGGCCTTCCCCTGACAGGAGTCGCTCCATGAGTGTTACCGCCCCCTTGGGGTTCAGAGCCGCGGGCGTTGCCGCCGGGATCAAGTCCGGCGGCGCCCGTGACCTGGCCCTCGTCGTCAACGACGGGCCCAGCCGCGCCGCCGCGGGCGTGTTCACCGCCAACCGCGTGAAAGCCGCCCCCGTGCTGTGGTCGCAGCAGGTGCTCACCGGCGGGCGGTTGCGGGCCGTGGTGCTCAACTCGGGCGGCGCCAACGCCTGCACCGGCCCCGAGGGCTTCCAGGACACCCACGCCACCGCCGAGAAGGTGGCCGAGGTGCTGGAAGACTCCGCGGGCGAGGTCGCGGTCTGCTCCACCGGCCTGATCGGCGAGCGGCTGCCGATGGACGAGTTGCTGTCGGGCGTCGAGAGCGCCGCGGGCCAGCTCTCCCGCGACGGCGGCCTGGCCGCCGCCGACGCCATCCGCACCACGGACACCGTCTCCAAGATCTCCTTCAAGCGGGCCGGCGGCTACATGGTGGGCGGCATGGCCAAGGGCGCGGGCATGCTCGCCCCCGCCCTGGCCACGATGCTCTGCGTGATCACCACCGACGCCGAGCTGACCAGCGAGGAGCTCGACGCCACGCTGCGCCGGGCCACCGCCCAGACGTTCGACCGGCTCGACACCGACGGCTGCATGTCCACCAACGACACCGTGCTCCTGCTGGCCAGCGGCGCCTCGGGCGTCAGGCCGGACCTGGCCGAGTTCGAGCAGAAGGTCGTGGAGGTCTGCGCTGACCTGGCCAGGCAGCTCCTGGTGGACGCCGAGGGCGCCTCCAAGGCCATCGCCATCGAGGTGGTCGGCGCGGCCTCGGAGAACGACGCGGTCAAGGTCGGCCGCTCGGTCGCCCGCTCCAACCTGCTCAAGTGCGCCATCCACGGCGAGGACCCCAACTGGGGCCGCGTCCTGGCCGCCGTCGGCACCACCGACGCGGAGTTCGAGCCCGACCGGCTCAACGTGGCCATCAACGGCATCTGGATCTGCCGGGGCGGCGCGGTCGGCGACGACCGGGCCAAGGTCGACATGCGTCCCCGCGACGTGACGATCACCATCGACCTGTCGGCGGGCCCGCACACCGCGACCGTGCACACCACCGACCTGACGGCCGACTACGTCCACGAGAATTCGGCGTACTCCTCATGAGGATCAGCACCGCCCAGTCCAAGGCCGCCTCGCTCATCGAGGCGCTGCCGTGGCTGACCCGCTTCCACGGCGCGACCGTCGTCATCAAGTACGGCGGCAACGCGATGACCGAGGAGGCCCTCAAGGAGGGCTTCGCCGAGGACGTCGTCTTCCTGCGGCACGCGGGCCTGCGCCCGGTCGTCGTGCACGGCGGCGGCCCGCAGATCAGCAGCGCGCTCGACAAGCTCGGCATCGAGTCCACGTTCACCGCCGGGCTGCGCGTCACCACGCCGGAGGCCATGCAGGTCGTCAGGATGGTCCTCACCGGCCAGGTCAACCGCGACATCGTGGGTCTGGTCAACCGGCACGGCCCGTTCGCCGTCGGCATGTCCGGCGAGGACGCCCACCTGTTCACGGCGGTGCGCAAGCACGCCGTCGTCGACGGCGAGCCCGTGGACATCGGCCAGGTCGGCGAGATCATCAAGGTGCAGCCCGGCGCCGTGCGCGCCCTCATCGACGACGGCCGCATCCCGGTCGTCTCCAGCGTCGCCAGGGGCGACGACGGAGAGATCTACAACGTCAACGCCGACACCGCCGCCGCCGCGCTGGCCGTGGAGCTCCAGGCGCATAAGCTGATCGTCCTGACCGACGTGGAGGGCCTGTACGCGAACTGGCCCGACGACACCGACGTCATCGACAAGCTGAACGCCGACGAGCTCGAGGCGATGATGCCCACCCTGTCCAGCGGCATGGTCCCGAAGATGGAGGCCTGCCTGACGGCCGTGCAGGGCGGCGTCCCGCAGGCCCACGTGCTCGACGGGCGCGTGCCGCACTCGCTGCTGCTCGAGCTCTTCACCAATGAAGGAATCGGAACGATGGTGATGCCCTGATGAACCTGTTTCAGAGGTTCGACACAGCTTTCATGCCCAACTACGGGGTCCCCCCTGTCGCGCTGGCACGAGGCGAGGGCACCCGCGTCTGGGACGTGGACGGCAAGGAGTATCTCGACTTCATCGCCGGCATCGCGACCAGCTCGCTCGGCCACGCCCACCCGGCCCTGGTCGAGGCCGTCAGCAGGCAGGTCGCCACGCTCGCGCACACCAGCAACCTGTTCCTGCACGAGCCCGAGGTGCTGCTCGCCGAGCGGCTCCTGTCCCTGCTGAACGGCCCGGCCCGGGTCTTCTTCGCCAACTCGGGCACCGAGGCGAACGAGGCCGCGTACAAGCTGGCCCTCAAATACGGCCGGCGCGAGGGCCGCTCCTACTTCGTGGCCGCCGAGAACGGCTTCCACGGCCGCACGATCGGCGCGCTCTCGCTGACCGGCAAGAAGGCCATCCGCGACCAGTTCGGCCCGTTCCCCGTGGAGGTGCGCTTCGTCCCGTACGGCGACGCCGACGCCCTCAAGGAGGCCGTCACCGGCGACTGCATCGCGATCTTCCTCGAGCCCACGCAGGGCGAGGCCGGCGTCGTGCCGCCGCCCGCGGGCTACTTCGAGGCCGCCCGCGAGGTCTGCGACTCGACCGGCGCCCTGCTGGTGGCCGACGAGATCCAGTCCGCCATCGGCCGGACCGGGCACTGGTTCGCCCACCAGGCCGACGGCGTCACCCCCGACATCCTGACCCTGGCCAAGGGCCTCGGCGGCGGCCTGCCGATCGGCGCGTGCGTCGGGTTCGGCGACGCGGGCAGGCTGTTCGAGAAGGGCGACCACGGCTCGACGTTCGGCGGCAACCCGGTCTCGTGCGCCGCGGCGCTGGCCGTGCTCGACAACCTCGACCTCGACCACGTCAAGTCGGTCGCCGACCGGCTGCGCACCGGCCTGGAGTCGGTCGGCCACCCGCTGCTCAAGGGCGTGCGCGGCCGTGGCCTGTGGCTGGCCGCCGTCCTGCGCGAGCCGCGCTCGGCCCAGGTCCAGCAGGCCGCCGCGGACGCCGGCTTCCTCGTCAACGCCCTCCAGCCGGACGCGGTCCGCATCGCGCCCCCGCTGGTCGTCACGGCCGGCGAGGTCGACTCCCTCATCGCCGCGTTCCCCGCGATCCTGACGGAGGCGGCGAAGTGAGCGTCAGACACTTCCTGCGCGACGACGACCTGACCCCGGCGGAGCAGGCGGAGGTCCTCGACCTCGCCGCCGCGATGAAGAAGGACCGGTTCGGCCACCGCCCCTTCGAGGGCCCGCAGACCGTGGCCGTCCTGTTCGACAAGCCGTCGGCCAGGACCCGCGTCTCCTTCCACACCGGCATCGGCGAGCTCGGCGGCCTGCCGCTGGTCATCGACAACGTCTCGGTGCTCATGGGCCGCGGCGAGCCCACCGGCGACATCGCCAGGGTCCTCGACCGGCAGGTGGCCGCCATCGTGTGGCGGACCACCGGCCAGGCGCTCATCGACGAGATGGCCGCCTACTCCCGGGTACCGGTCGTGAACGCGCTCACCGACGAGTTCCACCCCTGCCAGATCCTCGCCGACCTGCAGACCGTCCGGGAGCGGCTGGGCCGGACGGCCGGGCTCACGTTCACCTACGTGGGCGACGGGGCCAACAACATGGCCCACTCCTACCTGCTGGGCGGCGCCACGGCCGGCATGCACGTACGCGTCGCCGGCCCGGCCGGCTACCAGCCCGACGCGGTCATCCTCGACCGGGCCGCCGCCATCGCCGCGCAGACGGGCGGCTCGGTGGTGGCGCTGTCCGACCCGGTGGCCGCCGCCCAGGGAGCCCACGTGATCGCCACCGACACGTGGGTCTCGATGGGCCAGGACGGCAAGGAGACGCGGGTGGCCGCGCTCATGCCGTACCAGGTCAACGGCGAACTGCTGGAGCACGCCGCGCCCGGCGCGATCGTGCTGCACTGCCTGCCCGCCTACCGCGGCTACGAGATCACCGACGAGGTGCTCGAAGGCCCGCGGAGCGTCGTGTGGGACCAGGCCGAGAACCGCCTGCACGCCCAGAAGGCCCTGCTCCATTGGCTGGTCTCGGCGTCCTCGCGGCGCGAGGGCACCGAGACCACCGATGACCGGTCATGAGGCCGGCGGACTCATGACCATTCCGATGACCAAGGCCGCGCGGCAGGCGAAGATCACCGACCTGCTGCTGCGGCAGGCCGTGCGCTCTCAGCCCGAGCTGGCCAAGCTGCTCGCGGAGAGCGGCGTCGAGGTCACCCAGGCCACGCTCTCGCGCGACCTCGACGAGCTCGGCGCGCTCAAACTGCGCGCCGACGACGGCTCGCTCGTGTACGCGCTGCCCGGAGAGGGCGGCGGCAGGATCCCGCTCACCCGGCTGGGCTCCGGCGAGTCCCCGGCCGCGCGGCTGCACCGCATCGCGGAGGAGCTGCTGGTAGGAGCCGAGGCGTCGGCCAACCTGGTCATCGTGCGCACCCCACCGGGAGCGGCCCAGTTCCTGGCCTCGGCCATCGACCACGCCGACTGGGAGTCGATCCTCGGCACGGTCGCAGGCGACGACACGATCCTCGTGATCAGCCGCGATCCGGCGGGCGGCCAGGCCGTCGCCGACGCGCTGCTGAAGGTCGCCGTCAGGCGAAGCTAGAAGACTTTGGAGAGTGAGATGTCCGAAAGAGTAGTCCTCGCGTATTCCGGCGGTCTCGATACCTCCGTCGCCATCCCGTACCTCGCCGAGAAGATGAACGCCGAGGTCGTCGCCGTCGCGGTGGACCTCGGCCAGGGCGGCGAGGACATGGAGATCATCCAGAAGCGGGCCATGGACTGCGGCGCGGCCGAGTCGGTCGTGGTGGACGCCAAGGAGGAGTTCGCCGCCGACTTCTGCGTGCCCGCCCTGCGGGCCAACGCCCTCTACATGGACCGCTACCCGCTGGTGTCGGCGCTGTCGCGCCCGCTCATCGTCAAGCACCTGGTCTCGGCGGCCGAGCAGTTCGGCGGCACGGTCGTCTCCCACGGCTGCACCGGCAAGGGCAACGACCAGGTCCGCTTCGAGGCCGGCCTGGCCGCGCTTGCCCCTGACCTGCGGGTCATCGCCCCCGCCCGGGACTTCGCCTGGACGCGCGACAAGGCCATCGAGTACGCCGAGGCCAAGGGCCTGCCCATCGAGACCTCGAAGAAGAACCCGTTCTCCATCGACCAGAACCTCTGGGGCCGCGCCGTCGAGACCGGCTTCCTCGAGGACATCTGGAACGGCCCCACCGAAGAGGTCTACTCCTACACCGCCGACCCGGCCCGGCCGCGCGAGGCGGACGAGGTGGTGATCACATTCGAGGCCGGTGTGCCGGTCAAGGTGGACGGGCGGGCGCTGACGCCGTACCAGGTCGTCGACGAGCTCAACAAGCGCGCCGGCGCGCAGGGCGTGGGCCGCATCGACATGGTCGAAGACCGCCTCGTCGGCATCAAGTCCCGCGAGGTGTACGAGGCGCCGGGCGCGATCGCGCTCATCACCGCGCACATGGAACTGGAGAACGTCACCGTCGAACGCGACCTCGCCCGCTTCAAGCGCGGCGTGGACCAGCGGTGGAGCGAGCTCGTCTACGACGGGCTGTGGTTCTCGCCACTCAAGAGCGCGCTCGACGCGCTCATCGCCGACGCGCAGAAGCACGTCAACGGCGACATCAGGATGACGCTGCACGGCGGCAAGGCGACCGTGACCGGCCGCCGGTCCGGGGATTCCCTGTACGACTTCTCCCTGGCCACCTACGACACCGGAGACACCTTCGACCAGTCGCTGGCCAAGGGCTTCGTCCAGCTGTTCTCCCTCCCCGCTAAGATCGCGGCCGCACGAGACACGAAGAAGGGCTGACTTGCACTATGGTCGCGGGGGAAATGGAGGAGATGACGGTGAGTGATGGCAAGCCGATGCGGCTGTGGGGCGGACGCTTCGAGAGCGGTCCGGCCGACGCGCTGGCCCGGCTGTCGGTGAGTGTGCACTTCGACTGGCGGCTGGTGCCGTACGACCTGGCGGCGTCCAGGGCGCACGCCCGCGTGCTGCACAAGGCGGGGCTGCTGAGCGACGACGAGCTCGAGCGCATGATCGGCGCGCTCGACGACCTGGAGCGCGCCTGCAAGGAGGGTGAGTTCCGGCCGACGGTCGCCGACGAGGACGTGCACACCGCGCTGGAGCGCGGACTGCTGGAGCGGCTCGGCTCGCTCGGCGGCAAGCTCCGCGCCGGTCGCTCGCGCAACGACCAGATCGCCACCGACCTGCGTCTCTATCTCCGCGACCACGCCCGCTCGATCGTCTCGCGCCTGGTGGAGCTCGAGACGGCGCTCATGGCCCAGGCGGAGCAGCACGCCGAGACGGCCGCGCCCGGCATGACGCACCTGCAGCACGCGCAGCCGGTCTCGTTCGGCCACCAGCTCCTGGCGCACGTGCACGCCTTCGCCCGCGACATCGACCGCCTCGTCGACTGGGACAAGCGCGCCGCGGTCTCCCCGCTCGGTTCCGGCGCGCTGGCGGGCTCGTCGCTGCCGCTCGACCCGCAGGCCGTCGCCGCCGAGCTGGGCTTCTCGGCCGCCGCCCCCAACTCGATGGACGCCGTGTCCGACCGCGACTTCGCGGCCGAGTTCCTGTTCGACGCGTCCATGATCGGCGTGCACCTGTCGCGCCTGGGCGAGGAGATCGTCCTGTGGGCCTCGCAGGAGTTCCGCTGGATCGAGATGGACGACGCCTACTCCACCGGCTCGTCGATCATGCCGCAGAAGAAGAACCCCGACGTGGCCGAGCTGGCCCGCGGCAAGTCAGGGCGCCTCATCGGCAACCTGATGTCGCTGCTCACCACGCTCAAGGGCCTGCCGCTCACCTACAACCGCGACCTGCAGGAGGACAAGGAGCCGGTGTTCGACTCCGTCGACACCCTGCTGCTGGTCCTGCCCGCGGTGGCCGGCCTGGTCGCCACGATGCGCGTCAACACCGCCCGCATGGAGGCCTCGGCCCCCGACGGGTTCGCGCTGGCCACCGACCTGGCCGAGCTGCTGGTCCGGCGCGGGGTCCCGTTCCGCGACGCGCACGAGGCCGTCGGCCACCTCGTCGTGTGGTGCCAGGTCAACGACAGGGACCTCGGCGAGCTGACCGACGACGAACTGGCCAAGGTGTCGCCGCACCTGACGCCCGACGTCCGCGACGTGCTGAGCGTGCCCGGCGCCCTGGCCGCCCGCAAGGCGCACGGCGGCACCGCGCCCGACCGCGTGCGCGACCAGCTCATCGCGCTGCGGGAGGCCGTCGACGCGCAGGCTGCATGGGCCGCGGGCAGCTGAGCTCCGCGGCGCTGCCGCGCGGCTTCTTCGACCGGCCGTCGCACGAGGTCGCGCCCGACCTGCTCGGGCGCGTCCTCGTCCACGGCGGTCCCAACGGTCCCGTCGCCGTGCGCCTGACCGAGGTCGAGGCGTACGGCGGCCCCGGCGAGGACCCGGCCGCCCACACCTACCGGGGCAAGACGCCCCGCAATGCGGTCATGTTCGGCCCGCCCGGCCACCTGTACGTCTACTTCACCTACGGCATGCACTTCTGCGCGAACCTCGTCTGCCTGCCCGAGGGCCACGGCTCCGCCGTGCTGCTGCGGGCGGGCGAGGTGGTCGCCGGCCTGACCGTGGCCCGCGCCCGGCGCTCGGCCGGCAAAACGGTCGACGACCGCGACCTGGCCCGCGGCCCCGCCCGGCTGGCCGTCGCCCTCGGCCTGCTCCGCGAGCACAACGGCCTCGACGCCGTCCTCGAAGGCTCGGCCCTGGGTCGGCCGCGCGAGTCGGTCACCGTCATGGAAGGCCGGCCCGCCGACGCGGCCACGATCAGATCAGGCCCCCGCACCGGCGTCTCGACCGCCAAGGAGACCCCCTGGCGGTTCTGGATCGACGGCGACCCCACCGTCTCCCCCTACCGCGCTCACGTGCCGCGCCGGCGCAGCGCCGCGGCCACCTCGGTGGGGGAGGTGCCCAGCTCGTGAGGGCTGAAGAGATGCAGATAGTCGCCGGTGTCGATCTCCAGCATCTCGCTGCGCAGCCCCCACCGCCTGCGCACGTCCACCCTGATGTCCCAGACCGACTCCCACGGCACGTGCCGCCGCCCGGCGAACCCGTGCACCACCGTGATGCCGCTCTGGTCGGCCGCCAGGCGCACGGGGACCAGCAGGTCACGCAGCCCCATCCCGCCCACCAGCACGGTCGCGGGCACGGCCAGGATCACCCCGCGGACATCGCCCCCCAACCACCAGTAAACGCCGAGCCCGGCACACGCCAGAGCCCCTAAGATCTTGAAAACGGCCAGCTCACGACGGACCCTCCACATGGACACCCACCGTATCCAAGTGGCGCGCATCCGCGCGGATCGGGCAGGCTAAAGGCATCGTCATCCAACCACCCAGGGAAGCCAGATCACCGTGACCGACATCCTTGACGACCTCGCGTGGCGGGGCCTGATCGCGCAATCCACCGACCTTGACGCCCTGCGCGCGGCCATGGCCAAGGAGCCGATCACGGTCTATTCCGGCTTCGACCCGACCGCGCCGTCCCTGCACATCGGTCACTTCGTGCCGCTGCTCACGCTGCGCCGCCTCCAGCTCGCCGGCCACCGCCCGATCGGCCTGGTCGGCGGCGCCACCGGCCTGATCGGCGACCCCAGCGGCCGCAACACCGAGCGCTCGCTCAACTCCAGCGACATCGTCGCCGAGTGGGTCGAGCGCCTGCGCGGCCAGGTCGGCAAGTTCCTCGACTTCGACGCCGAACGAAACCCGGCGCGCCTGGTCAGCAACCTCGACTGGACCGGCGAGCTGAGCGCCATCGACTTCCTGCGCGACATCGGCAAGCACTTCCCGGTCAACCGCATGCTGGCCAGGGAGTCGGTCTCCGCGCGCCTGGCGGGCGAGGGCCTCAGCTACACCGAGTTCAGCTACCAGATTTTGCAGGCCAACGACTACCTCGAGCTCTACCGCCGCTACAACTGCTCGCTGCAGATCGGCGGCAGCGACCAGTGGGGCAACATCACCGCCGGCGCCGACCTGATCCGCCGCATCGAGGGCGGGCACGTCCACGTGCTCACCCAGCCGCTGATCACCAAGGCCGACGGCACCAAGTTCGGCAAGACGGCGGGCGGAGCGCTCTGGCTCGACCCCGCGATGACCTCCCCGTACGCCTTCTACCAGTACTTCCTCAACGCCGACGACCGCGACGTGATCCACTACCTCAAGGTGTTCACGTTCCGGAGCCGCGAGGAGATCGAGGCGCTGGAGAAGGCCGTCGCCGAGCGTCCCTTCGCCCGCGAGGCCCAGCGCACGCTGGCCGAGGACCTCACCGTGCTGCTGCACGGCGCCGACGAACTGGCCGCGGTGGTGGCCGCCTCCAAGGCCCTGTTCGGGCAGGGCTCGCTGGAGGAGTTGCCCGCCGCCACGCTGGAGGCCGCCCTGGCGGAGGTCCCCAAGGCCGCCGTCCCCGCGCTCGGCGCGCCGCTGGTCGACCTGCTGGCCGACAGCGGGCTGGTGGAGTCCAAGTCGGCGGCGCGGCGGGCGGTCAAGGAGGGCGGGGCGTACCTGAACAACGTCAAGATCACCGACGAGTCGTACGTCCCGACCGCCGACGACCTGCTGGCCGGGCGCTTCCTGGTGCTGCGCCGCGGCAAGAAGTCGATCGGCGGCGTCGAGGTCGGCTGACCCCCGGGCGGACGGCCTTACACGGTCGTCGGCCTGGGGCGGGCCCTTCGCGGTGCGGAGGGCCCGCTGGCGTTCGCTTTTCGGATGGCGCGTCCGGATCTCGCTCAGAGGTTCACCGGCGGGTGAACAGCGCCACCGTCAGCCCCGGCAGATCCCCCGAATGCTTGGCCACGTCCAGCTCGAACCCGGCCTTCTCCACCTCACCGACCCGAGGGATCCCGTCACCCTCCAGCCCCGACTGCTTCGTCCCCCGCCACACGACCCAAACCCGCTCCCGCCCGTCCAGGACGGCGGAGACATCGGACCGCTCCGGATATCCGAACCCATCGGCATCGGGCGAATCCCCCGACCGCAGGACGTCAACGGGCATCAGGGAATCGGCGTAGTAATCGAACCCGTTCCGCAACTGGCTCTGCCCGTACACGATCGCGTCGTCGGGCTCGGCCTTGATCACCCGCAGTGCCCACGGAATGTTCTCGAACCGCCCGTTCTCCTCCCGGATCTCCACATGGTCGGCGAAGGCCAGCGCGCACCCGAGCGCCACGACCACCACCGCCGCCACCACGTGGAACCGGGGCAGACAGGCCACGGCCAGCCCCGCCAGGAGCGCCAGCGCCGGGGCGGTGACGAAGAGGTAGCGGTCCACGTACACCGGAGTGAGCAGGTGCGACACCGCGAGCAGCAGCACGGGCGGCAGCACCAGCCAGGCCACCAGCACGTACGCCCACGTGCGCTCACGCCGGGCCGTCGTCCACCACAGCGCCGCCCCGGCCAGCGCGATCGCGAACAGCAGCACGCCGAGCCCGGTCGACCCCGCCGCCATCTTCGGGAACTTCAGCCACACCTCCGGCCCGCGCTGCGGGATCCAGCTGATCGCGTGCCGCTCCCCGTACCCGATCAGCCCCAGGACGGCGGCGGGCACGCAGCCGATCGCCAGCGCGGCCAGCATGGGCATGAGCACCGCCCGCCGTGCCGGCAGCAGGTGCGCGGGCAGGACCAGCACCGCGAACAGGTGCGTCGAGCACACGAGCGCGATCGCCACCCCGTACAGCACCCACCGCCGGCCCGTGGGACGGTCGAGGGCCCGGTGCAGCGCCCAGAACGAGAAGACGACCGCGGCCGCCGCGAACGCGTACGACCTGGCGAAGGCCCCGTAGTAGGACACCGAGGGCAGGATCGCGAAGACGGCCGCGGCGATCACGCCCGCCCGCGTGCTGTGCAGGCGACGGCCCAGCTCGACCAGGAACCAGGCCGTCACGCCGATCGCCACCGCCGACGGCAGCCGCAACCACAGCTCGGCCGTGCCCACCTTCGACCAGAGGTGCATGAACAGGTAGTAGGGGAGGAAATGACCGTCGATGTGCCGCGCCAGCTCGAACATCCCGGGCAGGGACCGGGACGCGGAGCTGATGGTGGCCAGCTCGTCGCCGTTCAGAGTGGCGGCGCCCGAGCCCGAGAACGCCGCGATCCCGGCGATCAACCCCATCCACCAGGGGGGTGACGTGCGGAGACGTTCGGCCGGGCGAGCCGGGGGTGCGAGGGTGGCGGCAGTGGTCACCGGGGCAGGATACGCGCCGTAGGGTCGGGAGTATGGCGAATGTGATCGTGTTCGACCTCTATGGCGTGATCGCCCGTACTCAGTCGCCGGAGGCGCGGGAGCGGATCGCCGGGCTGGCGGGCGTGCCGGGCGAGGGGTTCTGGGAGGCGTACTGGGCCTGCCGGCCCGCTTATGACGCGGGTCAGGACAGTGCCGCCTACTGGGAGGCGGTGGGGGAGCGGCTGGGGACGCGTTTCGCGGACGTGCCCGCCCTCGTCGCCGCCGACCTGGGCAGTTGGTCCCACGTGGACGCCGCCATGGTCGAGGTGGTGCACGAACTGGCGGATCAGGGGCACCGGCTCGGACTGCTGTCGAACATCATCGAGGACCTGGTGCCGGTCTGGGAGTCGGGGCATGGCGACTGGCTGGGCAGGTTCGCCAGTTTGACGTATTCATGCCGGATCGGGGTGGCCAAGCCGGAGCGGCGGGCGTACGAGATCTGTGCGGAGCGGATGGGGGTGACGCCCCGGGACGTCCTGTTCTTCGACGACAACGAGGTCAACGTGCTCGCGGCGCGGGAGGCCGGGATGGCGGCCGAGGTCTTCGAATCACCGGAGCAGGTACGGGCGCTCGCGCGCGACCTCGGACGGTAGGCCGCTCCGGCGCTCGATCCCGGGCACCTCGGACCGAGACCTTGACGTGCGCCTTCGACGAATTACCGGCCGGAGACCTCGGACCTCCGACCTCGCGCTGGGGCGGGGACCTAATGCCCTTCGCCGTCCAATACGAGCAGGGCCGCCAGCGTGGCGTCCTTGTGGTCGCGCGTCCACGGCGGGCCGACCTGGGCGCGTAACCCGTCCACCCGCGCCGTCACGGCAGGCCCGAGTACTCGGGCAGCCGTGACGCGGAGCTCCTTGAAGTCGTAGCGGATCACCGCCAGCCCTTCCGCCCGCGCCGCCTCCGCCAGGGCCTCGTGGTAGAGCTCTCCCTCGGCGCCGTGCAGGTAGTGGTGCCTGGCCAGCACCTCGGCCAGCGCACCGGGCAGCGCCATCCGCCCGGCGCCGACCGCGCCCAGATCCAGGGCGACGCCGAGCACCTCGTGCCCCGCTTCGGCCAGTTTTCCCGCGGCCGTGGCGAGGGCGTCGCGGGAGGCCGTACCGGCGGCTCGTTCCACGCGGGCGATCAGCTCGCCGGCCGCGCCGGGATCGAGACCGGCGGCGGCGTGATAGGGCTGGTCGGGCAGCGAGGGATCGGCGAGGAGCGTCACCCGCTCACGTAGCAGCACCTCAGGCGCCCCGGCCGCGCCGCCGACCGCCACCAGCACCGCCCAGCCACAGTGATCCTTCACCCCGAGCGCCGCCCTGCCCAACCTCGCTCACCTCCGCGTCACTGCTTGGTGATCCGTACCGGCCTCATCACGATCACCACCCGCCGTTCGGCGTCGCCGACGGGCCGTTCGTAGTCCAGGCCGTAGCGGCGGGCCAGCACATCGAAGAAGTCACCCGACGGGTCCGGCTCGACCCGCGCGACCTCGCCACGGATCTCCACATAACGGTACGGCTGCTCAGGGTCGTTGATGGAGACCGCCACCTGCGGATTTTCCATGACGTTCCGGCACTTGCGGCGATCCGTCGTGGTCGTGAACCGCAAGAACTCCCCGTCCCAGATCGTCCAGACCGGGTTCACCTGGGGTGCTCCGTCCGGGCCGATCGTCGCCAGGTGGGCGAAGAGAGGGCGGGTCAGCAGGTCCAGATGGCTTTCAGGGATCATCGCGCTTTCCTTTCCGGGTTTCTGGTGGGGTTCGGGCACTGTATCAAAGCTTTGATAATCATCAAGGTTCGAATCATCGTATGAGCTTGTAGGGTCGGCCATATGGGGATCCCCGCGGAGGAACGGCTCGGTCTGGACATCAAGCGCGCCGAGCAGGTCCTGATCGCCGCCAAGCAGGCCGCCGTACGACCCGCCGGCCTGACCGTCCCCCAGTACGCGGCCCTCTTCGCCCTCGCCGACAACCCCGGCATCTCGGGCGCGGCACTGGCGAGAGCCTGCCTGGTCACACCGCAGGCCATGACCGTGGTGCTCAAGAACCTGGAGGAACGCGGGCTCATCGAGCGCTCCCCGCACCCATGGCACCGCAACGTCCTGGAGACCCGGCTGACGGAGACCGGGCGTACGGCGCTGGAGGAGGCGGATCGGCGGGCTCTGGTGATCGAGCGGGCGATCGCGGACGAGTTCAGCGCGGACGAGCGCAGCATGCTGCGGGATCTGCTGAGCCGGTGCAACGACGCCATCGCCCGCGTCACTCCCGAGCTCTGACCCGCGGACGCCTGACCGTGTGAGCCGCCGATGCTCGGTGGCGCGCGGTCGGTGCGCGCGGTTAGTGCGCGCGGTCGGTGGTGCGGGGCGAGCCACACGCATTCTGAACCACAGACCGCAGGGGAGCGTCGGTGAGGTCGTCTCATCAGACGACCGTCGTGTTTGTGCGTCGTGTCGCACCAGGTCGGCCTCCTCATTCCACCGGCCGCGCGCAGCACGCACGGCAGTGGCGCGAGCCCGTCCGAAACGCGTACCGCGCCCAGCTTCGGGGCGACAACCCCAAGTCCAGAGCGCGCGCCTCGCCTTGAGGCGACGACACCCTGCCAAAGGCGTGCACCCTGCCTCGCCGTCCAAGGCGTGCGCTCCACCTCCGCTGTCCCAGCCGTGCACCTCGCCTCGACGCTGCGGCACCGTGCCGAAGGTATGAGCCCCGCTTCGCTACGACGGCATCGCGCTCACAATGCGCGCCCAGCCCTGGGAGACATGCCGCGTCCAGTACCCGCACCAGGCTCTGGCACGACTCACCATGCCCTCCACATCGCACGCCATGCGGAACCCCAGCCACGCAACCGAATGACGGCACCGCTGCAGCCCGCACCCATGCCCTGGCGCGGATCCGCCCGTACCCCCTCCGTCATCCCGCCCGTCGCGCGATGCAGCCGAGTCGGCGCGCAACATGCCGCCGCCGTGGCAACGCCCCACGCCGATTACGCCGATCACGCCGATCTCCCAGCTCAGCAGGCGGATCTTCATAGGCCATGCCCATGCCCGCAGCCCATCCCTGGCGAGGCGATTTGACGTGTCGCGGATCGCGACCTAATCTTTCACTTCGCCCCGGGAGTGAGCCGGACGCCGATCTGGCGGACGGGCCCCAGGGCAAAGCCCTTAAAATGACGAGCCACTCGGCAGAGCAGCTTCGGCGCGCTCCCGCACGGGTCGTCTCTGGGTGCGCGTCGACTCACCGGAAAATCGGTTGATTCGACACGAGCCGAGTGACACGGTAAGTTACGAGGGTTGCCCCAGAACGGGGCAGCACAATCTTGGAAGATTCGATCAGCTTCATACAAGTCTCCGGATTTGACACGAAGCTGGACAATCCGATAAGATAGAGACGAGCGAGATAGCGCCTCTAGGTAGAGATCACTTTAAGTGAGTCTCTGCCGGATGTACGCGTCCGTTTCTTGAGAACTCAACAGTGTGTTAAAAGCCAGTGCATGATGCACAACCCCGTCAAGATGGTTTATTTGGCGGATTCCT
>NZ_JBFAIM010000109.1:0-30184 GCF_040654715.1 Nonomuraea sp. NPDC050643
GCCCGCTGCCGGGGCGGCCTGCACGCGGCCCGGCACGAGCACGGCCCGGCCGACGGCGCGTTCACCACCGGGCTGGCGCACGCGGGCGCGGCGGGGCTGCCGTTCGACGAGGCGCGGCTGCGACTGGGGTACGGGAGGTTCCTGCGCCGGCTGGGGCGGCGCCGTCAGGCGCAGTCACAGCTCGAGCTGGGGCTGGTGCTGTTCGCCCGGCTGGGGGCGGCCCCGTACGTGGACCGGTGTGAGCGGGAGCTGAGCGCGTGCGGGCTGCCGCGCGCCGAAGGCGGGGCCTCGCCGCTGCTGCGGCTGACGCCACAGGAGCAGGCGGTGGCGCGGCTGGTGGCGACCGGGATGACGAACCGGCAGGTGGCCAGGGAGCTGGTGCTGAGCGTGAAGACCATCGAGTACCACCTGGGCAACGCCTACGCCAAGCTCGGGGTGAGCTCGCGGGTGGCGCTGACGACCAAACTGATGGGCTGAGCCGCCGTCGTACGGGGTCCGGCTGGACGGAATGCCGGCCGTTGACACCGGGCCCTCACCATATGTCCAACCGGTTTGCTGATATTTCGGAAATCTAGGGACCATGGAGGGCGTGAATCTCAACGGCCGTAAATTCGTGATGGTGAGCTCGACCGCGAGCACGGTGAACCAGGACAACCCCACGGAGTTCCTGTACTGGGAGGCGGACGGGGTGGTGTGGGGCGAGTACACGGGCGACACCGTGACCCTCGGCCGCTTCGTCGGGACGCGGGACGACGACGTGGTGGCGATCTCGTACGCGCACGCGCTGAAGGCCGGGGGCAAGGCCGGCGGGCGGAGCAGCAGCCGCATCGAGACCGGGGACGGCGGGCTGCTGCGCCTGGTCGAGGAGTTCACGTTCGAGGGCGATGACACGCCGCACGTGAGCGTGTGCACGGAAGTGGCCTGATCAGTCGTCCTTCCGCAGGGCGGCCCTGCCCTCGGCGGCGCCGACGAAGCGCATCTTGCCGAGCGGCACGTCGCCGCCCTGCGCCTCCTGGGCGGGCCGGCGGGACGGACGGCCGCGGTCACGGTCGCTCGGCAGCACGTACGGCCGCCGGAGCACTTCGTCCAGGATGAACACCGTCTCGGTGGCCTTGACCGCGGGAATGTTCGCCAGCCGGTCGGTCACCATGGTGTGCACCTCGGCCACGTCGGACACGCGTACCTGGATCATGGCGTCGTGCTGGCCGGTGGTGATCGCGCAGTACTCGACCTCCGGCATCCTGGCCAGCTCGGCCCTGAACTGCTTCCACATCTGCTGGCGCACGGTCACGAAGATCAGCGCCGTGATGCCGAGCCCCGCCCTGACGTGGTCGATCTCGGCGGTGAAGCGTTTGATCGCGCCGTCCGCGCGCAGCGCCTCGAAGCGGGTGTAGGCGTTCGCCCGGGAGATGCCCACCCGCTCGGCCAGCGCCGCGACCGAGATCCTGCCGTTCTCGCGCAGGATCTCGAGGATCTTCATGTGGATGTCGTCGAGCTCGAGACCGATACCGATCCGTCCAGGCTGACCGCCGCCGCCGACACCATTTCTGGAAATTTCACTCATCATTACCTCAACGACCTTTATATACGTCTCAGCGACCGCACAGGACCTGGACGTTCTGCCGCACAATCCTCGACATCCTTCTGACGAACGTCCAATTTTGGAGGACCAACATGGCGACCCGCTCGCAGACGGCGGCTGTGCTGCTCGCCGGTGCACTCGCCCTCGCCGCCTGCGGAAGCGGCGGCACCTCCCCGGCCCCCGGAGCTTCCGGGGCCGCGGGGGGCAAGACCCTCGTCATCGACACGTCCTTCGACCTCAAGACGGCCGACCCCGGCCGTACCTACGAGCCCACGGGCCTCATCGTGGGCAAGGCGGTCTACGAGACGCTGCTGACGTTCGACGGTGCCGACGTGACCAAGCCGGTGCCGGCCCTGGCCGAGTCGTACGAGCTCGCCGAGGACGGCAAGACCCTGACGCTCAAGCTCAAGCAGGGCGCCACCTTCGCCGACGGCTCGCCGGTGACGGCCGACGACGTCGTGTTCTCGCTCACGCGGGTGCGCGACATGAAGGGGACGCCGTCGTTCCTGCTGGACGGCGTCGAGGTGGCCAAGACCGACGACTCGACGATCACGCTGACGTCGAAGACGGCCAACCCGGCGCTGCCGTACATCCTGCCCAACCCGGCGCTCGGCATCCTCAACAGCAAGGTCGCCAAGCAGAACGGCGCCACCACGGACGCGCAGGACAAGGCCGAGCAGTACCTGAACGCCTCCTCCGCCGGCTCCGGCCCGTACGTGATCGAGTCGTTCAACGTGAGCAGCCAGGTCACGCTCAAGGCGAACCCGAAGTACTACGGCACCAAGCCCGCCTACGACAAGGTCGTCATCCGCAACGTCGAGGCGGCCACGCAGAAGCTGAACGTCTCGCGCGGAGACAGCCAGGTGGCGCTCAACCTGTCGGGTGACCAGGTCACCGGCATGCCCGCGACCCTGCAGGTCAAGAAGACCGCCTCCGCGAACGTCATCTTCCTGCTGGCCAACCAGGACTCCGCGATCAGCGAGACCACCCCGAACGCCAAGTTCGTCGAGGCGGTGCGCAAGGGCGTGGACTACACGGGGCTGCTGGAGCTGGCCGGCGAGGGCTCGACGCAGGCGCCGGGCGTCATCCCGTCGCAGCTCCTCGGCGCGCTGCCGGCCGACCAGGGCGCCAAGCGGGACGTCGAGGGCGCCAAGGCGGCCCTGGCCGCCAGCGGGCTGTCCAACCCGACGGTCAAGCTGGAGTACCCGAGTGAACTGACCGTCAACGGCCTGTCGTTCCAGCCGCTGGCCGAGCGCGTCCAGGCCAACCTCAAGGAGGTCGGCATCACGGTGGACCTGCAGCCCGCGCCGGTCACCACGGCGCTGGACAACTACCGCAACGGCAAGGAGGAGATGGGCCTGTGGTACTGGGGCCCCGACTACCCTGACCCGAGCGACTACCTGGCCTTCCTGCCGGGCAAGACGGTCGGCCTGCGGGCCGGCTGGAAGGAAGGGGCGGCCAAGGAGCTCGAGGCGGCCGGCGAGAAGGCCGCCGCGACGATCGGCGACGAGCAGCGCAAGGCGGCCTACGTGGACGTCCAGACGAAGCTCAACGCCTCGGGGCCGTTCATCCCGCTGATCCAGCCGAGCCAGAACATCGTGACGGCCGGGTCGGTGACCGGGCTCGAGTACCACCCGGTCTGGACGGTCGACGTCGCCGACCTCGGCGCGAAGTAGGAGTCCGCAGGTGTCCGACACCTCCGCGCCGCCGGCGCGCGGGCGGCGGGGGGCGCATCCCCTGGTGCGCTTCCTCGTCCGGCGCGTGCTGCTGGCCGTGCTGATGGCCTGGGGGATCACCCTGGTGACGTTCGTGCTGACGAACCTCGTACCGGGGGATCCCGTGGCCGCCAACCTCGGCCAGCGGGCGCTCGGCGACCCGGCCATCGTGGCGCAGTGGCGGGCCGAGCACGGGCTGGACAAGCCGCTCTGGCAGCAGTACCTGATCCACCTTCAGGGGCTGGTCGGCGGCGACCTGGGCACCAGCCAGCAGAGCCACCGCCCGGTCAGCCAGGACCTGGCGGAGTTCGTCCCGGCCACGCTGGAGCTGGCCGGGGCGGCCATCCTGGTCTCGCTCGTGCTGGGCGTGGCGTTCGGGGTCGTGGCCGCCCTGCGCCGGGACCGGCTGGCCGACCACGCGCTGCGCGTGCTGAGCCTGATCGGCATCTCGGTGCCGACGTTCTGGCTGGCGCTGGTCGCCTTCTACGTGTTCTTCTACCGGCTGCAGATCACCCCGGGCAGCGGCCGGGTCGACGCGGCGCTCGGCTCGGCCCCGGCCGTGACCGGGCTGCAGACGGTGGACGCGCTGCTGGCCGGCCGGTGGGACATCTTCTCCTCGGCCGTCGGCCACCTGATCACGCCCGCCCTGGTGCTGGCGCTCTACACGATCGGGCTGCTCACCCGGTTCACCCGCTCGGCGGTGCTGGAGGTGCTGGGGCAGGACTACGTCCGCGCCGCCAGGGCCAAGGGCCTGCCGGGACGCACGATCCTCTTCCGGTACGTCCTGCGCTCGGCCCTGGTGCCCATCATCACCGTGGCCGGCCTGGCGTTCGGCAGCCTGCTGTCCGGCACCGTGCTGGTCGAGGCCATCTTCGCCTGGCCCGGCATCGGCCAGTACGCCTACAAGAGCGCCACCACCCTCGACCTGCCCGCCGTCATGGGCGTCGGCCTGGTCGTGGGCATCGTCTACCTCGTCATCAACCTGATCGTGGACGTCCTGTACGGCGTCATCGATCCCCGAGTGAGGCTGCAATGAGACGCCGCGACCCCCTGGCCCGCAAGGGCCTCGTGCGGCGGCTGCCCGAGGCGTGGCGGCAGCCCCTGGCCGTCGTGGGCGGCGTGCTGGCGGTGGCCTGGGTCGTCATCGCGCTGGCCGCCCCCGTGCTGGCGCCGCACGACCCCCTGGCCCAGGAGCTGCCGCGCCTGGCGCCTCCCGGCCCCGGGCACTGGTTCGGCACCGACCAGCTCGGCCGCGACATCCTGAGCCGCGTCATGTACGGCGCGCGCGTGTCGATCCCGCTGACGCTGCTACTGGTGGCGCTGTCGGTGCTGATCGGCGGCCTGCTCGGCGCGATCGCCGGGTACTTCGGCCGGTGGGCCGACGAGACGATCATGCGGCTGGCGGACCTGGTGTTCGCGTTCCCGACGGTGATCCTGGCCATGGTGGTGGCCGCGGCGCTGGGCGCGAGCCTGGGCAACGCGGTGCTGGCCGTGCTGGTCGTGGCCTGGCCCGCCTACGCGCGGGTGACGCGCGGGCTGGTGCTGGGCGTGCGGGAGCGGGAGTTCGTGCTGAGCGGGCGGCTGCTGGGCTTCTCGGTGTGGCGCTCGCTGCGGGTGGACGTGCTCCCGAACGTGACCGGCCCCATCCTGGTGCTGGCCACCCTGGACATCGGCACCGCGCTGCTGCTGCTGTCCGGCCTGTCGTTCCTGGGGCTGGGCGCCAAGCCGCCCTCTCCCGAATGGGGGGCGATGGTGGCCTCGGGCGTGGAGGTGTTCGACAGCTGGTGGGTGGCGACGTTCCCGGGGCTGGCGATCCTCACCGTGGTGCTGGCGTTCAACTTCCTCGGTGACACCCTGCGGGACGCGCTCGATCCCCGTACCGCTCGCGCGATCAAGGAGCGTGCGCTGTGACGCTGGACATCACCGGGCTCAAGGTCACGATCGGCGAGAAGGAGATCCTGCGCGGCGTCGACCTGCGGCTCGAGGCGGGCACGGTGCACGGGCTGGCCGGGGAGAGCGGGTCGGGCAAGACGATGACCGGGCTGGCCGCGCTGGGGCTGCTGCCCCACGGCTCGCGGGTCTCGGGCTCGATCCGGCTCGGCGAGCGCGAGCTGCTGACGCTGCCGCCCAGGGAGCTGAACCGGGTACGCGGCGGCGAGGTCGCCATGGTCTTCCAGGACCCGGCGACGAGCCTGCACCCGATGCTGACCGTCGGCAAGCAGCTCACCGAGCACATGCGGCACCACCTGCGGCTGGGCAGGGCCGAGGCCCGGGCCAGGGCGGTGGAGCTGCTCGGCAAGGTGCGCATCCCGGGCCCCGGGGAGGCGTACGGGCGGTTCCCGCACCAGTTCTCCGGCGGGATGCGGCAGCGGATCGCGATCGCCATCGCGCTGGCCTGCTCGCCGAAGGTGCTCATCGCCGACGAGCCGACGACCGCGCTGGACGTGACGGTGCAGGCGGGCGTGCTGCGACTGCTGCGCGGGCTCTGCGACGAGCTGGGGCTGGCCGTGCTGCTGGTCACGCACGATCTGGGGGTCATGTCGGCGGTCGCGGACGAGGTGAGCGTGATGAAGGACGGCCTGGTGGTCGAGTCGGGGCCGCGCGGCCGGGTGCTGCGGGAGCCGGCGCACGCCTACACCCGCTCGCTGCTGGAGTCCCTGCCGGACGCCCAGCCGTCCGCCCGGCCCGGCGCCCCTACTGAGGAGAACGGCCGATGAGCCTGCTGACCATTGACGACCTGGTCGTCGAGCACCGCTCCCCCGGGCGCCCCGTGGTGCGGGCGGTGGCGGGGGCCAGCCTGGCGGTCAACCCGGGCGAGGTCGTGGGGCTGGTCGGCGAGTCGGGGTGCGGCAAGTCGACGCTGGCCCGCGCGGTCTGCGGCCTGAACCCGGTCACCGAGGGCTCCATCGCGTTCGAGGGGCAGCCCGTCACGCCACTCGGGTTGCGGCGCAGGAAACTGACCGGGATCCAGATGGTGTTCCAGGATCCGTACGCGTCGCTGAACCCGCGGCGGCGGGTGGGCGACCAGATCGCCGACGGGCTGCGCACCGTGCGCGACACCGCGACCTCCCCCGCCGACCTGCTGGAGCGGGTGGGGCTGCCCCGGGACTTCGCGGGGCGGCATCCGCACGAGTTCTCGGGCGGGCAGCGGCAGCGCGTCGCCATCGCCAGGGCGCTGGCGGCGCGGCCACGGCTGCTGATCGGGGACGAGCCCATCTCGGCGCTGGACGCGTCGGCGCAGGCGCAGGTGGCCCGGCTGATGCGGGACCTGGCCGTGGAGTCGGGGGCGGGGCTGCTGTTCATCAGCCATGACCTGTCAGTGGTACGACTGATCGCGGACCGGATCGCGGTCATGTACCTGGGCAAGATCGTCGAAGTGGGCGCCACGGCGGAGGTGTGGGCGGATCCGCGGCATCCGTACACGAAGGCGCTGCTGGGGGCCATCCCCGCGCCGGACGGTCTGGGGGTGCTGCCGGCGGAGTTGCCGGGTGACGTGCCGGATCCGGCGAATCCGCCGGGTGGCTGCCGGTTCAACCCGCGTTGCCCGATGGTGATGGACGTGTGCCGCGAGAAGGAGCCGGACTTCGGGCCGGTCGCCTGCTGGCTGCACGAGCCCAAGTGACGCCGGAGGGAGAGACGGGAGCCGGCGCGGTGCGGGAGGACACGGCGGGTGTGAACACGTCCGGAGCGGGGCCCTGGCGGGTGGCGGCCGTACGGGAGGCGATGGCGGGGGCCGGGGTGGACGCGCTCGTGCTGCGGCCCTCGCCCGACTACCGGTTCCTGGGCGGGGGCGAGGGCGCGTTCCTGGTGGTGACGCGCGAGACGGTGGCCGAGACCGCCGATCCGGCCGGGGTGGTGCCCGAGGGGGCGCGGCGGGTCGGGGTGGATCCGGAGATGCGGGTCCGGGAGCTGTTCGGTCTGGCGATCGAGGCCGAGCTCGTGCCCGCCTCCTCCGTGTTGGCGCCGCTGCGGCTGCGCAAGGAGCCGCACGAGGTGGCGGCCATCGGGCGCGCGGTCGCCGCCGCCGAGCGGGTGCTGGGGCAGGCGCAGGAGCTGGCCTGGTTCGGGGCGACCGAGCGGGCCATGGCCCACCGGCTGCGGCTGCTGCTGGTGGAGTCGGGGTGCGAGGAGGTGGTGGCGCTGCGGGTGGCGGCGGGCGAGCACACGGCCAGGCCCGCGCCCGCCCCCGGGGAGCGGGTGATCAATCCGGGTGACGCGCTGCTGGTGTCGGTGTGCGGGCGGTGGGGCGGCTACTGCGCGGAGGTGGCCAGGGTCTTCGTGGTGGCCGAGCCGCCGGAGGACTTCGAGGCCATGTACTCGGTGGTGCTGGCGGCGCACCGGGCGGGCCTGTCGGCGATGCGGCCCGGCGTACCGGTGACGGAGGTGTCCAGGGCGGTAGGCGAGGTGATCGACGGCAGCGGGTACGGGCGCTTCGGCGCCGCCCACGTCGGCCGCGGGGTGGGGCTCGGGCCCGACGAGGGGCCACGGCCGGGCGAGGACACCGTGCTGACGGCCGGGATGACGTTCTGCCTGGAGCCGGCCATCTACGTGCCGGATCTGTTCGGGGCCCGGGTGGCGGACGTGGTGGCCTGCACGGACGACGGCCCGGCGCTGCTGGGCTCCTGCCCGCACCCTCTCCTCGTCCTCGACCGCTGACCTCCTGACCCGGCCGGCCGCGCCGATCCCCGGCCCGTCTCAGAGCGCGGCGGGCAGGAACGGGTCGAAGACGCTGTCGGGGATGTGGTGGCCGACGTCCTCCCCGAGCGCCCCGTCGCCGGTGAAGGCCCAGTCCACCAGGACGCTCTCGCCGCCACTGTCGCGTCGTCCTCGGCCGGCTCGTACGGCACCGGCTTCGACCCCGAGTAGTCCCGCAGGAACGACCGGCTCAGGACGTGCCTTGCCGCCCGGCCACGTCTTCGGTCCACAAGGCCAGGTCTCCATCGTCGCGCTCGGCCAGGAGCAGCAGCTCCGGCGCGCGCAGCCCGGTACCCGCCCACACCCCCGGCAGGCCGTCGGCGTACAGGTCGGCCGCCGTGCGCCAGTAGGTCCGGTGGCGCGGGTCCTCGGAGTGCCGCCACCCGTCGGGTGCCTCCTTCCGCCTGGTCAGCACCTTGAGCACGGCCGAACGCGCGCCCCTGCGCACCCGCCGGATGCCGCCGGTCACGGCGTTCAGGGGGTTGTGGGTGAGCGGCTCCATGACGGCGTCTATGCCGCCGAGCACAGTTGCGATCTCTTCTTCCACCCGGAGAACCTTAAGGGCCGTGACGGTGTGTGACGGTTCACGCCAAAGGGTAGTCAACGAACATGCTGCGCATCGGCACGTGGAGGTCTGCCGAGTCGGTCGACGTCGTCGCCTGCGGCTGGCGCGACAGCGGCCCTGGACAGCCCAGAACGGGCATCAAGCTCATCTACGGCATCGACGGCCGGCCGATCCCGGACCTTGACGGGCTGCGCGTCGCCACGCTGGTGGCGCGAGGCGCCGAGGAGATCGCCGAGTTGCTGTTCGACGGGGCCGACGTGGTGTTCACCGCGCCCGGCTGCTGCCCGGCGGCGCCGGTGGTGGCGGCGGGCATCTGGCACTACGGGTGGACGAGGCGGGATCGCGGCGCGCTGGCGGGCGCGACCGTGGCGGGGCTGGCGCTGGCCGCCCAGCCGGGGCCGTGCTCGGTGGAGATCTGGCCCGACGGCCGCAGCTCACTCGACGGTGACGTGACGACGGCGGCGGTGCGCGCGTGCCTGGCCGCCCACTTCTCCGGCGGCCGTTACCGCACGCCCGAGGTCACGGTGCCGCTGGAGTCGGTCCGGCTGAGCCAGGAGGCCCCCAGCCGGATCGGCATCGCCCTGAGCGCCGCCGCCCGCTGAGCCGTCCGCTGAACCCCTCCTGTCCTGCCTCCCGCCGGCTGAGTCATGCGTACGAAAAACCCTCTTCTCTTGGTGGTCCTGTACGAATCGGGGCCGCCCGCCGATGGCATACGGTCGCCCTTGGGGGGTCCATCAAGAAAGGGTGGCACGTTGATCGAGGTCAGGGAGCTCCGCGACATGGCGGAGTTCGAGCGCGTCTACGCGCTGTTCGACGGCATCTGGGGGTTCGGCTCCGGCGACCCGCCCATCACGATGGAGCTGATGCGGGCGCTGTCGCACGCGGGCGGCTACGTGGCCGGGGCCTTCGACGGCGATCGCCTGACCGGCGGCTCGGTCGGCTTCCTCGCCGCCGGCAACGCGCTGCACTCCCACGTGACCGGCGCGACGGCGGGCCGCGGCATCGGGTTCGAGGTCAAGCAGCACCAGCGCCGCTGGGCCCTGGAGCGCGGGCTGGAGCGCATCACCTGGACCTACGATCCTCTCGTGCGCCGCAACGCCCACTTCAACCTGGCCAAGCTGGGCGCTCGGCCGCGCGAATACCTGCCGCGCTTCTACGGCGCCATGGAGGACGCGGTCAACACGGGCGACGAGTCCGACCGGGTCCTGGCCGAGTGGTCCCTGACCGACCCGCACGTGGTGGCGCTGGCGCGGCGGGAGCCGTACGTCACGCCGGTGCCCGGCGGGGCGGTGGTGGCGCTGGCCGACGAGGGCGGGCGGCCGGCGCCCGGCGCGGCGGACGCCGGGACGGTGCTGGTCGCGGTGCCGCCCGACATCGAGGGGTTGCGCCGCACGGACCCGGGAACGGCCAAGGCGTGGCGGCTGGCCGTCCGCGACGTCCTGGGGGGCCTGATGGCGCGGGGCCACCGGGTCACAGGGTTCTGCGGCAAGTCCTACTACATCGTGGAGAAGACGTGAAGATCACTGGAGTTGAGCTGCGGCGGATCGCGATGCCGCTGGTGGCGCCGTTCCGCACCTCGTTCGGCACCGAGACCTCCCGCGACGTCCTGCTGGTCAGGGTCGTGACGCCGGACGCGGAGGGCTGGGGCGAGTGCGTGGCGATGGCCGAGCCGCTCTACTCCTCCGAGTACGTCGACGGCGCCGCCGAGGTGATCCGCCGCTTCCTGCTGCCCGCGCTGCCGAAGAACCTCGACGTGCACGACGTGGGCCGCGCCCTGGAGCCGATCAAGGGCCACCGCATGGCCAAGGCGGCGCTGGAGACGGCGGTGCTGGACGCGCGGCTGCGGGCGAGCGGCGAGTCGTTCGGCCGTTTCCTGGGCGCGGCCACGGACCGCGTGCCGTGCGGGGTGTCGGTCGGCATCATGGATTCGATCCCGCAACTCCTGGACGCGGTGGCGGGCTACCTCGACGAGGGCTACGTCCGGATCAAGCTGAAGATCGAGCCCGGCTGGGACATCGAGCCGGTGCGGGCCGTACGCGAGCGGTTCGGCGACGACGTGCTGCTCCAGGTCGACGCCAACGCCGCCTACTCCCTCACCGACGCCCGCCGCCTGGCCAAGCTCGACGCGTTCGACCTGCTGCTGATCGAGCAGCCGCTGGCCAACGACGACCTCGTGCAGCACGCCACGCTGGCCAGGCAGCTCGAGACCCCGATCTGCCTGGACGAGTCGATCGAGTCGGCCGAGCACGCCGCCGCCGCGATCGCGCTCGGCTCGTGCTCGATCGTCAACATCAAGCCGGGCCGGATCGGCGGCTATCTGGAGGCGCGCCGCATCCACGACCTGTGCCGGGCGAACGGGATCGCGGTGTGGTGCGGCGGCATGCTGGAGACCGGCCTCGGCCGGGCGGCGAACGTGGCCCTGGCCGCGCTGCCCGGATTCACGCTGCCCGGTGACACGTCCGGGTCGCGCCGCTACTACGCGACCGACATCACCGAGCCGTTCGAGCTGGTGGACGGGCACCTCAACGTCCCGGCGGGGCCGGGCCTCGGGGTGGAGCCGATCCCGTCGGTGCTCGACGAGGTGACGACCTCGACGGAGTGGATCACCCTCTGAGGGACGATCCTGATGAAATTCGGGTGCGCGCGCGTGCGGCCGGGTGTTGCATGAACCGGATGATCGACGAACCGCTGGACCGACTCCGCGCCGCCGCCCGCCGCACCCGTGAGCTGGCCCTGAGCCGGGCGAGCACCGGCCTGGGCCACCAGGACGCCGACGACGACGTCGGCACGATCGGCACGGACGGCGCCCTCGGGTTCGACCCGTTCCCGCTGCTCGAAGCCCTCCATCACCACGGCGTCCACGCCGTGGTGATCGGGCAGGTCGCCGGCATCATGCACGGATCCACTGAGCTGACCGGCGATCTGGACCTGCTCTGGGACGGCGTCCCGGCGCACGCCCCGGCCCTGGCCGCCGCCTTCGCCTCCGTCGGCGCCCGGCTGGCCGACGAGAACGGCGACCCCGTCGCGACTCACCCCGACTCCTTTCTCCGCCCCAAGGTGGAGTTCACCTCCCCCGGAGCGGGCGGCGACTGCTGCACCCCGGCGCTGCCCTGGGGCGACCTTCGCGTCCGGGAGTGCCTCGACCACGCCATCACCGCGACCGGCCCCGGCGGCCTGGAGGTTCGCTACGTCTCACGAGAGGACCTGATCCGGATGCGCCGCGCCACAGGCCGCCCCAAGGACCTCCGGCGAGCGGCCGAACTGGCCTCGCGGGGGACCGGAGACGGCTACTGAGGGCCGCGCCGCCGAGGGCCTCCAGCGGGGCGCGTTATGGTGGGCTTTCCCCCGCCGGATTCGGCGCTATCCGCTCAGGCCTCCCCCGGCCCGGGCCACACGCATGAAATGGATGGTCCCCAATGGTTCGCACGCCGGTACGGCAGGTCGCCGTGTTCGGTGCCGGGTACATCGGTCTGGTGACCGGCGCCTGTCTCGCCGAGCTCGGGCACCGGGTGGTGATCCGGGACATCAACCCGGACAAGATCGAGCTCCTGCGGTCCGGCGACGTCCCGATCTACGAGCCGGGCCTCGGCGACATGCTCACCAGGAACAAAGAGCGCCTGACCTTCACCATGGACCTCCAGGAGACCCTGGAGGGCACCGAGATCGTCTACGTGTGCGTGGACACCCCGCCGTCGGCGTCCGGCGACGCGGACCTGTCCCGGCTGTGGTCGGTGGTGCGGTCACTGGAGGGCGCCGCGCACCTGAAGGCCGTGGTGGTGAAGTCCACCGTGCCGGTCGGCACCGGCGCCCGGGTGCGGTCGGCGCTCGACGCGGCGGGCCTGGCGCACGTCGGATACGCCTCCAACCCCGAGTTCACCGCCGAGGGCCGCGCGGTCGAGGACTTCCTGCACCCCGACCGCGTCGTCATCGGCGCCGCCGACGAGGCCACCGCCGAGCTGATCTCGGAGCTGCACGAGGGCGTCGAGGGCCCGGTCGTGGTGATGGACGTGCGCTCGGCCGAGATGGTCAAGCTGGCCTCCAACGCCCTGCTCGCCACCAAGATCAGCTTCATCAACGAGATCGCCACGCTGTGCGAGAAGACCGGCGCCGACGTCGAGGAGGTGGCCCGCGCCGTCGGCCTGGACCACCGGCTCGGCCCCCACTTCCTGCGCCCGGGCATCGGCTGGGGCGGCTCCTGCTTCCCGAAGGACTCCGAGGCGCTGCGGCAGCTCGCCAGCAACACCGGCTACCACCTGCAGCTCCTGTCGGCCGTGATCGAGGTCAACAACCTGCAGAAACGCCGCGCGGTCCAGAAGCTCCAGGACGAACTGGGCACGCTGACGGGCATGCGGGTGGCGCTGCTCGGGCTGACGTTCAAGCCGGGCACCGACGACATGCGCGAGGCGCCCAGCACGGTGCTGGCGGCCCGGCTGCTGGCCGAGGGCGCCGAGGTGAGCTGCTGGGACCCGATGGCCCGCCCGGCCGACACCGAGCCGTGGACCTCCACCAGCCGCCACGAGAGCCCGGAGGAGGCCCTCCAGGGGGCCGACGCGGCGATCGTGGTCACGGAGTGGCCGCAGCTCAAGGAGGTGGATTGGGCGCACGCCGTGACGGCGATGCGCCGGCCGGTCATCTTCGACGGCCGCAACCTGCTCGACCCGGCCGGGATGCGCGCGCTCGGCTTCACCTACATGAGCGTCGGGCGGCCGTAGCGGCTCCCTGTGACGGCTCCCTGTGACGGCGGCCGTGGCGGCCGGTGTGGCGACGGCTGTGAGGGCGGCCGTGGCGGCTTTGGGTCCGGCGGAATAATCCGTTGCGGTCCGACGCTGATGCCCGCACTATGGTCATCATGTTCCTGCACGCTCACCTCGCGACGCCCGCCATGCCGGGCGCGCTCGGGCGTGCCTGCGACGGCCTGGAGCGCTGACCTCTTCCCGTAAGTCCTGAAGTGACCCGGCGGGGGGAGGTTGACGACCCTGACGGGTCACGAATTCTCCAGGTTCGTAGGGAAGGGAACCATGGCCAAGCAGGCCTACGTACGCAACAAGCCGCATCTCAACATCGGCACGATGGGCCACGTCGACCACGGCAAGACGACGCTGACCGCCGCCATCACGAAGGTGCTGGCCGCGCGCGGGCAGGCCACGTACACGCCGTTCGAGCGGATCGACCGCACGCCCGAGGAGGCGCAGCGGGGCATCACGATCAACATCTCGCACGTCGAGTACGAGACCGCCACGCGGCACTACGCCCACGTCGACATGCCGGGCCACGCCGACTACGTGAAGAACATGATCACGGGGGCGGCGCAGCTCGACGGCGCGATCCTCGTCGTGTCCGCGCACGACGGGATCATGCCGCAGACCAGGGAGCACGTGCTGCTCGCCAAGCGGGTGGGCGTCGAGCACCTGGTGGTGGCCGTCAACAAGGCCGACGGCGCCGACCCGGAGCTGACCGACCTGGTCGAGCTCGAGCTGCAGGACCTGCTGGCCGAGCACGGCTACCACGGCGTCCCGATGGTCCGGGTGTCCGGGCTGCGGGCGCTCGAGGGCGACCCGGTCTGGACGGCGTCGGTCGAGGCGCTGCTCCAGGCGGTGGACGAGCACATCCCCGTGCCCGTGCGGTACGTGGACGCGCCGTTCCTCATGCCGGTCGAGAACGTGCTGACGGTCACCGGCCGCGGCACGGTCGTCACCGGAGCCATCGAGCGGGGCACGGTCCGCGTCGGCGACACGGTCGAGGCGGTCGGGTTCGGCGAGGGGCTGTCCGCCGTCGTGACGGGCGTGGAGACGTTCGGCAAGACGATGGAGCGGGGCGAGGCGGGCGACAACGCCGCCGTGCTGCTGCGCGGGGTGCGCCGCGAGCAGGTGCGCCGCGGCATGGTCCTGGCCTGGCCGGGCCACCAGCGGGCCCTGCGCTCGTTCACCGCCCGCGTCTACCTCCTCACGCCGGAGGAGGGCGGGCGGCGCAAGCCGATCGCGTCGGGTTACCGGCCGCAGTTCTACCTGCGGACGACCGACGTGCCCGGCGAGCTGACGCTCCCCGAGGGGCAGACCGCCCGGCCGGGTGAGACGGTCGAGGTGACGGTCGAGCTGGGCAAGGCGGTCGCGCTCGAGTCCGGCCTCGGCTTCGCCATCCGCGAGGGCGGCCTGACGGTCGGCGCGGGCACGATCCTCACCGTGCCCGGCTGACGCGTCCCGCCCGCCGGCCGGACGAAGGGCCGGGTCCCGTTCCGGGGACCCGGCCCTTTCACGCACTGGCCCGACCGAGGCGCCGCTCAGGCCCGAAAGCCCAACCCGAGCGCCGCTCAAGCCCGAAGGCCCGAAGGCTCGGCCGAAGCGTCGGTCAGGCCGGGTCGAAGCGGAGCCGCAGGGAGGCGCGCCTGGCCAGCAGGTCGTAGGAGGGCAGGGTGCCGGGGCCGCAGGTGGCGGTGCCGATGCCCTGGTGGGCGAGGTCCAGGTGCAGGTGCACCCGGTCGCCCGCCACCAGGTCGGGCCGGTGGCGGGCGGCCGTGAGCTCCTCGGTGCTCCAGCGCCGCGCGGTCAGCCCGAACGTCGCGCTCCCCGAGATCCGGAACCCGCCGAGACGGGCCCATCGCACGTCGGCGCGGTGCCCGTTCTCCTGCGGGTACACGTACGGCGTCTGGAGGTCCTCGACCGAGGCCGACCAGCGGCCGACGCGGGCGGCCATGCCCGTGTCCGGGTACACCTCACCCGGCCCCGGCCCGAACCACGTCACCTGGTCGACCCGGTCACCCGGCAGCGTCATCGTGACGCCGAGCCGCGGGATGGGGCCGCGCCAGTTCCCGTCCGGCTCCAGGTCCAGGACCAGCCGGAGCCCGCCGTCGTACGTCCACCGGTACGTCGCCCACATCCCGAGGTCGCTCGCCGCCGCCGCGACCCGGGTCCTGACGGTCAGCCCGTCGCCGAGCGAGACGTCGTCCACCCGGTGCGTGAGCCGGTGCAGCCCGAGATCGCGCCACTGGCGTTCGAGGCCGCCGTAGCGGTCGTTGTCGGTGGGGGCCCGCCACAGGTCGAGCCGCGGCCCCTCCACCTCCACCCCGAACAGCCGGACCAGCCGCCCCGTGACCGCGTCGAACGCGCTGTCGCCCGCGGTCAGCTCGCCGCCGTCGCGCTCGATCGTCACCAGGGCGGGCGTGCTCAGCGGCTCCGACGGCCGCGCGAGCAGCGCCTGGCCCCAGGCCACCTCGTGCCCCGCCGCCGCCCAGGGCTGGTCCTCGGCCAGCACGGCGCGTACGGTGAGCCAGCGCTCGCCGCCACGGCCGCCGCTCGTGTCGGGCAGCTTGCACTCGCCGCCCTCCGCGGGCACGTCGAGACGGTGCTCCGCGATCGGCTCGCCCTCCACCTGCACCGAGGCGTGGAACTCCAGGTGGGACAGGTCGGTGAACCCGTGGCGGTTGACGATCCGCACGACGCCGTCGCCGAACTCGAAGCGAACCGGCTCGAACACCTTCTTCAGGTCGTGCAGGCCGGGCGACGGCGTCCGGTCGGGGAAGACCAGCCCGTCGATGACGAAGTTGCTGTCGTGCACGGGCTCGCCGTAGTCGCCGCCGTAGGCGTACTCGTACTCGGGGTGGGCCAGCCCGTGGTCGATCCACTCCCAGATGAACCCGCCGGCCAGCCGGGGGTAGCGCTCGAACAGCGCCTGGTACTCGGCCAGCCCGCCGGGCCCGTTGCCCATGGCGTGGGCGTACTCGCACTGCATGAACGGCATCGACTTGCGCCGGGCGTCCAGGGCGGGGTCGTCGAGGGGCTCCTCCTCGTGCCGGCCGATGGCCTCGACCTCGGCGTGGGAGGCGTACATGCGGGAGTAGACGTCGGTGTGCGCGCACGACCGGTCGCCCTCGTAGTGCAGCGGCCTGGACGGGTCGCGCTCGCGCGTCCAGTCGGCCATGACGGCCAGGTTGCGGCCCACGCCGGCCTCGTTGCCGAGCGACCACATGATGACGCTGGGGTGGTTCTTGTCGCGTTCGACCATGCGGCGCATGCGGTCGAGCAGCGCGTCGGCGTAGCGGGGGTCGTCGGTGGGGTTGCCGCGCCAGCCGACCTCCCCGAAGCCGTGCGTCTCGAGGTCGCACTCGTCGATCACCCACAGGCCCAGCTCGTCGCACAGGTCCAGGAAGTCGGGGTGGGGCGGGTAGTGGCTGGTCCTGACCGCGTTGACGTTGTGCCGCTTCATGAGCAGCACGTCCTCGCGCATGGTCTCGTACGGGACCGTGCGGCCGTGCTCGGGGTGGAACTCGTGCCGGTTGACGCCCTTGAACAGCAGCGGGCGGCCGTTGGCCAGCAGCACGCCGTCCACGATGGAGATCGTGCGGAAGCCGACGCGCAGGCTCACCGTCTCCTCGGCGGTGGCCAGGACGGCGTCGTACAGGCGCGGGGTCTCCGCCGTCCACGGTTCGGCGTCCACCGTGACCTCGGCGCCGGGCCGGAGCCCTTCGACGCCGAGCTCGGGGACGCTCAGCGTGCCATCACCCTCGAAGCCGAGCGTGCCGCGGCCGTCCTCGTAGGAGGCGCGGACGAACACGTCGGCGGTGGAGCGGGTGAGCGTGACGTCGCGGAAGATGCCGGGCAGCCACCACATGTCCTGGTCCTCCAGGTACGTGGCGGCCGACCACTGGTGCACGCGCACGGCCAGGACGTTGCGCCCGGGCCGCAGGTGGGGCCCGGCGTCGTACTCGACGGGCAGCCGGCTGCCGGTCGAGAAGCCCAGTTCGTGGCCGTTGAGCCAGACCCTGGCGAACGACTCGGCGCCCTCGAACCGCAGCCGCCCGCCCGTCCAGCCCTCGGGCAGGTCGAACGCGCGGCGGTAGTCGCCGGTCGGGTTCTCGTCGGGCACGCGGGGCGGGTCGATGGGGATCGGGAAGGCGACGTTCGTGTACGCGGGCGCGCCATGGCCGTGCAGCGGCCAGTGGGACGGGACCGGAAGGTCGTCCCAGGCGGTGTCGTCGTAGTCGGGCCGGGCGAAATCGTCGGGGACGTTCGCCGTGGGCGAGAGGCGGAAGCGCCACGTGCCGTTGAGGCCGAGCGTGGGCGCGTCAGAGCGGAGAGCGGCCCTGGGTTCGAGTCGCCCCGAACCGGGAGTGAAAGTTTCGAGATCCATCGCGCCCGAGCCTAGAGGTTCCAGGCGATTTCGTCATCGATGAGTTCGGTGTCCGGACTTGATCGACACCCGTTCGGCCCGCAGCTCACGCGCGGTCCTGAGCACGTATCGGAGGAGTCCGGCCCGGTCGGTGCCGGGGCGCAGGAGGGCGCGCGCCGTCCAGCCGGCCAGCCGCGGCGCGGTGAGCGCCTGCCCGGGGCGGACGACGCGGGAGTAGACGTCCAGGAAGCGGGTCATGAGGGCGGGGTCGGCGCGCAGGGCGCGGTGCAGCTCGACGTCGAGCGGGCCGACGGGGTCGGCGCGGCCGATCCGCTCGGTCCAGTGGAACGCCTCCAGGCACTCGCGGTCGCGCCGCTCCTGCCAGGCGGCGGTCGCCCGGTCGGGGTCGCCCCCGGTGGCCAGCGCCTCGCCCAGGAGGCGGCCGAAGCGCAGCGCGTCGCGGATGCCCTGCGCGGTGACGGGGTCCTTGAAGTGCCCCGCGTCGCCGGCCAGCGCCCAGCCCGGCCCCGCCGACACCCTGAAGTACGACTCCAGCCCCGAGACCCCGAACACCTTCGACCGCCGGACGCACCCCTCCAGCCGGGCCGCCAGACCCGGCAGCAGGTCGCCGATCGTCCGGTCGAACTCCTCGTCCGGACGCCGCCGGAAGTCGGCGGCGCGGGCGTCCGGCGGCATGAGCAGGACCAGGGTGAGCCCGCCGTCGCACGGGAACGCCGTGCCCAGCTCCGCCCCCTGCCGCCACTGCGCCGCCACCGGCCGCAGGTCCTCGCGGTGGTCGTCGAAGTAGGCGTAGAAGCAGGCCCGCCCGTCCGGTCTGCGCAGGTACGGCTCCGCCGCCCCGACCAGCCCGGCGACCGTGGAGCGGCGCCCGTCGGCGCCGACGACGACCGGCGCCCGCAGCTCGTACGCCCGCCCGCCCCGCTCGGCGACCTCCACCCCCGCCACGCGCCCGTCCGACCAGAGCAGCCCGGTTACCCGGGCTCCTTCACGCACCTCGGCCCCGGCGGCGCGGGCGGTCTCCACCAGGGCCAGGTCGAGCCCGGCGCGCCGCACGCACATGGCGTAGTCGACGCCGCCCACCGCGCTGTAGCGTCCGACGGCCCGGACGCCGGGGATCTCGACGGCGGCGAGCGGCAGCCGGGGCGCGCCGAGCGCCGTGACCCGCTCCAGCGCCCCGAGCCGGGCCAGCTCGGCGAGCCCGCCCGGCCACATGAGGTGCGTGGAGAGCGTCGGGGAGGGGAAGCGCGCGGAGTCGAGCACGACCACCTCGGCCCCGGCGGCGGCCAGCGCGACGGCGGCGGCCGACCCCGCGCAGCGGGCCCCGACGATCACGGCGTCGGTCACGGCCATCGGGTGTCTCTGATGTCCCATTTGTTGGGGAGCCCGAGCCGGTACCGCAGCCGGTCCTCGGCCTTGTCCAGCTCGAACAGCGGTGAGCGGTAGAGCTGGTGCACGGTGCAGCGCGGCTCGCCGGACCCGGCCGCGTCCAATAGCGCGTTGACCGCCTGGCGGCCGCCCTGGTTGGCGCCCTCCATGGTGGTGACGTTGATCGGGGTGCGGACCCAGTCACCGGCCAGGAACAGGTTCTCGATGGCCGTCCTGGACTCCGGGCGGTCGTTCCAGGAGCCGGGGTGCTGGATGAACAGGGGTTCGTCGTTGGTGCCGTTGGCGATGGCGGGGTCGAGGAACCAGGAGTGCAGCAGGTCGTCGGTGATCTCCGGGGTGTGGGCCTTGATCTGCCGCCAGGTCTCCTCGGCGATCTCCTGCGGGGTGCAGTCCTTGGCCTGCCTGCCGTTGAAGGTGCCCGGGGTGAACCAGTCGGAGATGATCGTGGACAGGCAGTCCTTGACGGTGCCGTCGCCGTAGGTGGTGAGGTCGCGGTCCCAGAACTGGGCCTGGCTGATGGAGGTGACGGCCCAGGCCGAGTCGACGTAGTTGACGTGGCCGGGGGTGAGCGGCACCTCCCGCTTGAGGTAGAACATGAGCCCGTTCATCCAGTCCTGCCGGAGCCGGGCGATGCCGGCGAGCCTGGGGTCGGCGGTGGCCAGGGCGGGGGTGACGAGCCGGGCGGCGCGCTCGGAGGGCATGGCGACGATGAACCAGTCGGCGTCGATCGTCCGGCCGGGCCCGGCGGTGGCGCTCGCGATCCGGCCGTCCCGCAGCACCAGCCCGTCCACCTCCCAGCCGACGTTGAACCGCACTCCCCTGGTCCCGAGGTACGCGATCCAGGGGTCGATCCACCGCTCGCTGGTGGTGCCGTCGAGGACCCGGTCCACCGACCCGCCCGGCTCGTTGCCGAGGCCGAGGATGCTCCAGAGGGTGGCCTCGCCCACCAGGCCGATCGAGTGGGTGCTGGCGTCCTTGGACTTGGTGGCGGCCAGGTTGCGGATGGTGCCGTCGGCGAAGAACTTGTTGTACTCGTCGGAGAACCAGTCCGACCGGATGTAGTCGGCCCAGGTGATGTGGTCCCATTGGCCGAGGCGGCGTTCGTCGCTGCTGGTGGCGTACACGGCGATCTTCTGGGCGAAGAAGCCGGCCTCGTTGAGCGAGAGCCGGTAGACGCTCTGCAGGCCGGAGATGATCGTGTCGATGAGGCTGGTCAGCGAGTAGATGCGCGGGTTGGGCGGCAGCGGGAACGGGAACGGCGCGGTCAGGTCGGGGCGGCCCTGCCGCGACAGCAGGTACGACGTCGCCCGCGTCAGGTTCCCCCAGCAGCCCTGCGCGTTGCCGGGGAACGGGGTGCGCCGCATCGTGTCGGTGAGGTCGAAGTAGAAGCCGGGGAAGAAGCGGAACCCGTGCTCGCCGGGTAATCCGCCGGGCGCCTGGATGCTGCGGGCCTTGCCGCCGAGGGCCTTGCGTTCGTACACGGTGACGTCGAAGCCGCGTTCGACGAGTTCGTGGGCCGCGGAGAGCCCGGCCACGCCCCCGCCGAGCACGGCCACCCGCCTGCCCGGCGCCCCGGCGGCGGCTCCGAGCGTCCCGGCGGTCGCCAGCGCCGCCGTGATCTTGAAGAAGTCTCTGCGTGTCCCCTCACCCATGTCTCCTCCAAGACGTGAGGCGGTTTTGCGAGATTCGTAACACGTTGTTGGCAGTTCGCCAATAGCGGTTGGCGATCCGCCAGCGGGGAACGTGGAAAGGCGTGGCTCGCATGGACCCGGACGACCGCCGCCGCCAGATCCTCGCCCGCGCGTGGACGCTGTTCCGCGAGCGCCCCTACGGCGAGGTGTCCAGCACCGAGATCGCCGCCGCCGCCGGTGTCAGCCGGGGGCTGCTCAACCACTATTTCGGCACGAAACGCGAGCTCTACCTGGCCGCCGTGGCCGAGATGCTGAGCGTGCCGCCCGTCCCGGTGCCCGAATACGTGGCCGGCGCCGGCGTGCGTGACCGGGTGTGCCAGAGCGTGGACGGCTGGCTGGAGCTGCTCGAGCGCAACCAGGAGACATGGCTGGCGGCGATGAGCACGGGCGGCGACCCCGAGCTGGAGCGGATCGTGGACCAGGCGCGCGAGCGCATGGTCGACCACATCATCGAGGTGGTCGGCCTGGGCCCGGTCGCCCGCTCACGACCGGAGGTGCGCGGCATGCTGCGCGGCTTCAGCGGCCTGGCCGAGGCCACCTCCGCCGAGTGGCTCAGGCGGGGCCGCCTCACCCGGCGGCAGGTTCACGTGTTCCTGGAGGAGGCGCTGGTGCGGCTGCTGGAGGACATCATCCCGCTGGTGCTCGGCGACGCGGCCAGATAGCCGGCCAGCAGCGCCTCGGCGACGGCGCCCACGCTGGCGTCGTCGGGCAGGAACTCGGGGCTGTGCAGCCCGGCGGCGGTGTCGACGCCCACGAACATCATCAGCGACGGGGCCACGTCACCGTAGCGGGCGAAGTCGTCGGCCCCGCACGAGCGCAGCTCCTCGTTGACCGTCCACCCCTGCTCCCGCAGCCGCTCCGCCGCGCGTACGGCCAGCGCCGGGTCGTTGACCAGGATCGGCTCGCCGGGCAGGATCTCCACCTCGGCCACGCATCCGCACGCCCTGGCGGTGTCCTGGACCACCTGCGCGAACCGGTGGTGCAGCCGCTCGCGCCAGCTCTCCGACATGGTCCGCAGGGTGCCCCTGGCCACGGCCTCGCCGGGGATCGCGTTGGGCGTGGTGCCCGCGTTGACCGTCCCGAACGTGACCACCGTCGGCACCATCGGGTCGGCGGCCCGGCTGGCGAGCTGCTGGGCGGCCACGATCACCTGCGCCATGGCGAACACCGGATCGCGGGTGAGGTGGGGGTAGGCCGCGTGCCCTTCGGCGCCTTGGACGCTCACCCTGAACTCGTCGGACGAGGCGTTCACCGGGCCGGGGGTGCAGGCCACGACCCCCTCCCGCAGCACCGGCTGGACGTGTGCGCCGATCATGGCGCGCACGTGGTGGCGCTCCAGCGCGCCGGAGGCGACGACGTCGAGGGCGCCGGAGGGGAAGGTCTCCTCCCGTGGCTGCAGCACGGCCACGAGTGGCGTCTCGTGCTCGGGGGTGACGCCGGCCACGGCGCGGGCCAGGGCCGTCACGGCCGCGAGGTGCACGTCATGGCCGCAGGCGTGCATGGCGCCGTTGACGGCGGCCCACGGGACCCCCGTGCGCTCGGTGATCGGCAGGGCGTCCAGCTCGCCGCGCACGGCCACCGCCGGCCCGGGGCCGCCGACGCGGACGACCGCGCCCGTGCCCGCCACCCGCTCCGCCGTCCCGGCGGGCAGCGCGCCGAGCACCCGGTCGAGCGTCGGGCCCTCCTGTCCGGACACCTGCGGCAGCGCGTGCAGCTCCCGTCTCAGCTCCACGGCGGCGGGTAGTTCCCGCCGCAGCGCCCCCCGTAGTTCCGCCTCCACACTCATCCGGTGGCCGTTCACGCTCACGTACCGTCTGCTCCTTTCTCATCGGCCTGGCCCAGGCCGTAGACGCGCCGCGCGTTGTGGACGCCCACCATGGTGGCCACCCGCACCGCCTGCGCCGCCGACCACTCCTCCTCGGCCACGAATCCGCCCAGCACCCGCGCCATCGCCCGGCGCCACAGCAGCGCCCCCAGGTGGTGGAGCTCGGCCGGCCCCCACGCGTCCGACGAGAAGAGGATCTTCGCGAACGGCGCCACCTCCAGGCTCTCCGCCACCAGCGCCACGCTGCGCGCCCCCGTGTAGGTGAGGCCCAATCCCACGTCGAAGAACACGTTCGGGTAGGCCTGCGCCAGATATCCGGCGTGCCGCTGGTAGGGGTAGCAGTGCAGCAGCAACAGGGGCACCCCGGTGGGCTCGGCCCGCTCGATCAGCCCGCGCAGCAGCAGCGGATCCGAGCGCCGCAGGTCGAGGTCGGGGTCGCCGTAGCCGATGTGGAACTGCAGGGGCAGCCCCCGTTCGAGGCCGGTCCAGATGAGGTGGCGCAGCAGCACGGGGTCGGACAGCCGCCCGCCCCCGCCGGCCAGCCAGCGCCCGGCCGCCTCGGCGACCTCCTCGCGCGTGGGCGGCTCGGGGTCGAGGTCGAGCCCGTGGCGGTAGGCGGCGATGGTCTTGAGGCCGCGGGCCGTGCGCGTGCGCTCCCACAGCGCCTCGGCGAACCGGCCGGCGAACGCGCCCGCCGAGCATCCCGCGGCGGCCACCCGCTCGGCCACGCTCTCCAGCCGCACCACCTCGTCGGCGGGCACGCCGCTCGCCTCCGCCATGCCGGACGGCCCGAGGATCTCCTCGCCCCGGTAGCCGGTCTCGACCAGGAGGTGGCCGACGCCACTGGCGCCGAGCAGCAGCCGGTTGACCTCGGCGGCGCCGAGCCTGGCCCGCCTGGCGAGATATTCCTCCGGCGTGCAGAAGGGCTCGAGCCCGAGCACGGGCGCGCAGTGGCGCAGGATGGCGAAGCCGAGCTGGGAGTCGAACTGGGTCATCCACTCGGGCACCGGCCGATCGGACTCGGTGATCATCTCCTCGAACGCCGTGCGCGTCAGGTCGCGAGAGGACGCGCCGTGCACGTGGTGATCCACCAGCGGCAGCAGGTCGATGGCGCGGGCGAGCCCGGCGGGCACGAGATCGAGCTCGATGGACATCGGCGCCCCCTCCCCGTCGGTTCCCGGCGATCGGCCGCCCCGGTCAGGCGGCCCTCCCACGATCTCGTACCCGGGCCCCTTCCCGCGACCCGCCGGGACGAACACCGAAAAGGGCCCCGTGAGATGTCTCACGGGGCCCTCGGGACGGGTGCGGTCAGGCGGCGGCCCTGGCGGCCACCGACACCTGCGCCTGCCGGGTGACGCCGCTGACCGTGACGGCGACCGTCACCTGGCCCCGGTGCAGGGCCGTCAGCGTGCCCGTCGCCGGGTCGAGCACGGCCGCGTGCCACGGCTTGGCCGTCTCACGCGTCCCGACGTGCAGGTTCGGCGAGCCGGACCACTTCACCGACACCGGGTACGCCGCCGGCACCGTCCGGCTCCCCTGCTTGACCACGGCCGTCACCGTGGCCGGCGCGCCCGACGTGACGGTGGCGGGGGCCGTGAGCGTGAGCTCGTCCAGGTGCGGGCGCACCTGGGTGCCGATCCACGCCGGCGCGTCGGCGAACCAGTTCCGCCTGACGTGCTCGGCCTCGCCCCGCGTCACGGGGTCCACGCCCCACAGCGACCACCCGGTGAACCCGCCGTCGTCGGCTGCGGTGGCCGGGTTCTTGCCGGAGTTGCCGTTGATGAAGTACGGCACCGCGTCCACCCGGTCGGCGTGGAACGTCCCGACGTGCGCCCCGATGTAGGCGGCGCCCTTGCCGGTGGTGCGCTGGAAGTCGGCCAGCCAGCCCTCCACGAGCGCGGCCTCCTTGCGGTCGCCGAGCTGGCTGCCCTTGCCGGGCGTCGGGTCGCGCGGCGGCACGTGGAACAGGACCGTGACCGACCCGATCGAGTCGTCCCCGGCGGCCTTGTCGAGTTCGGCGCGGAGCATCGCCACCTGGTCGTAGCCGCCGCCCCTGAGGGTCAGGCGGGAGGTGTCCAGGGTGACGAAGCGGGTGCCCTTGTGGTCGAACGTCTTGTACGTGTCGCCGAAGACGGCCCGGAAGTTGTCGATCTTGCCGCCCATGACCTCGTGGTTGCCCGGGACGTAGTGATATTTCACCGTTCCGCCGAGTTCCTCGTCGAGGATCCTCTTCGCCAGCGCGAAGTCCTCGGGCGACGCCTCGTCCACCAGGTCACCGTTGATGAGCAGGAAGTCCGGGTCCGCCGCCTTGATCTCGCGCAGCGTGCGGCGGGCGTTCCTGACGATGTCGCTGTCCGGCTCCCTGGCCACGAACTGCGCGTCCGACATCACCGCGAACCGCCACGGCATCCCGGACACCTCGGTCCTGACCACCGGGTCGGCCACCTTGGGCACGGGCGGGGCCGACACCGACGGCGGCACCTTGGCCACCAGCCCGTCGATGAGGATCTCGTTGGTGTACTTCACGTCGGCCTTGGTCTCGGCCACGTAGAAGCGCCGCAGCTTGAGCGGGTAGTTGACGCCGGGCGGCACGGTGAACTCGACGAACCTCCAGCCGGTCCACGTCATGTACGGCCCGCGCAGGATCTGCGACTGCCCGAGCCCGTCGTAGAACTCCAGGCTCGGCCACTCCCCCTTGCCGGTGGAGTTGATCCACATCCCGAACGCCTGCGGCTGCCCGTCCACCACGATCTGCTGGGGCGGGCTGGCGTAGGCGGCCCTGGTGGCGGTCGAGGTGGTGAAGTCGTACGAGAGCTTCAGGCCGCCCCCGCTCTGCCCGGGCGCGGCCGACAGGGAGCCGGTGGCGCGAGCGGCGGCGAACGTCCACCTGGCCGCGTCCTCGAAGTCGGCGACCGGCTTGTCCTCGAACCCGACGGTCACCGGCACGGCGGTGGTGATCGTGCCGACCTTCGCGGTGATCAGGCCGGAGCCGGTGGCCCGCCTGGCCTTGACGGTGAAGGAGCCGTGCTCGGTGGCGGTGACCTCGAAGAGGTCCTTGTCGTAGTCGAGCGCGAGGTCGGTGGGCTCGACAGGCGCGGAGTTGCCGTTGTGGTCGTAGCCGACCACGCCGAACGTGGCCGTCCCGCCCACGGCGGCGATCCCGAGCCGGTCGGCCGTCGTGCCGAGCCGCCGCAGGGGCTGCAGCACGGTCAGGTCGAGGGTGCCCTTGGCCATGCCGTTCCAGGCGGTGACGGTGGTCTGGCCGGGGACGAGGGCGTGGAATCGTCCACCGCGGATGACGCCGTGCGCGGCGGGCTCGGCCCGCCAGGACGGGGTGCCGGCGGCGGGGCCGTACGTCTCGTCGTAGCCGGCGGCGCTCAGCCGCCGGGACAGGCCGGGGAAGACGCGCTCGGGACGGCCGCCCGCGACCGGCCCGACGCCGGGCGCCTTGGCGGGGTCGGTGGCCGTCTCCAGCCAGAAGCCCTTCAGCTTGCCGCTGCCCTCGGGCGCGTAGAGCGCCAGGCCGTTGGGGACGTGGCGCTCGCCGCCGTCGGACGGGCTGTTCTCCACCTGGACGTCGGCGGAGCCGGGCTCGCGCGCCAGCATGGTGGAGGAGCCGCCGCCGTCGAGGTTGAGCGCGTCGGCCGCGCCCAGGTCGACCATCATCTCGGCCAGCTCGTTGAGCGTGACGCCCCGGCTGTCGGCCTGGCGGCCGTCCACGGTGAGCAGGTACATCTTCCTGCCGTCGGCGGAGAACCCGACGGCGGTGCGCGGGTGCGCGGCCGGGTCGGCCGAGTTCTGCACGACGCCGCCCTTGACCAGCACCCAGTTGCCGCCGACGGCCGCCTTCACGGAGCTGCCGTCCGACGGCTTCGGCCGGTACTTCACGTCGACCCGGTCGCCGGCCTTCAGCGCGGACAGCGCGGCGGCTCCGGCGTCCCGGCCGAGCAGGATGGTCGTGCCGGCGGGGATGGGGCCGGTGCCGGCGGAGGTCCGTACCTCGGAGACGACGCCGTCCACCAGGACGACCTCGGCGACGGACGTGGCGCCCTCGACGGCGCGGGCCCGGTTGTAGGAGCCCCACAGCGGCGTGAACAGGCCCACGCCGCCGCCCTGGACGATCTGGTTGAACTGGGTGAGCGCGATCGGCGATCCACCGGCCGGGGTGGCGCTGCCCTCGAAGTACATCTTCAGGACGCGCCCGACGCCGTCGCCGGTCACCGCGACCGCGTTCTCGTGGCCGGCCACCGGCGACTGGACCAGCGTGCCGTCCTGCACGCCGATGCCCTGGGCGGCGCCGGAGTTGTTGATGTCGAAGAAGTCGCCGTTGACGGCCGCGACGGCGCGCGAGCGCTTGGCCGGCCCCGACAGCGGCTCGGTCTTGGAGACCTCGCCCGAGAACACGTAGTCGGCCTTCGCGCCGCCCAGGTCGGCGGTGACGGCGTCCGCGCGCAGCCAGCCGAGCGCGTCAAAGGTGTCGAACGAGGTCAGCGAGATCCCGGGCGCGACGGGCCGGGTCTTCTTGGCCGTCTCCAGGCGCTGCCCGGCTGCGGCCCGCGCGAGAAGGGTGGACGGCGCGGGATAGGACGACGCCTCGAGGGCGTCCTCGGCGGGGGGTGCGGGATCGGCCTGCGCGGGCGCGCTCAGGGCCATCGGGCCTAAGACGAGCGCGGCGGCGGCCAGCAATCGGAGGGTCTGCACGACCGAACTCAATCGCTCGTGGATATAACTTTCAAGACTTGGGAGTGAACTAAAAGATAATTTCACAACTTGTCCCTGCGCCACCCCGCCTTACAGGATGGACGGGTGGATCGAGAGGCGCTCTACCGCGACCCCTATCCCCTCTACGCCCGAGCCCGCGCGGCACCGGGGCTGACCTTCGTCGAGGAGCTGGACGCCTGGCTGGTGGCCCGGCACGCCGACGTGCGCGAGGTGCTGAGCAGAGCGGACGACTTCTCCTCGCGCGGCGCGCTCCGCCCCGACGTGATGCCGGCCCCGCGCGCCCTGGCCGCCCTCGCCGGCGCCCCCGGCGGGGCTCCCGTCGTGCTGAGCACCGACGGCGAGGCCCACGCCCGCCTCCGCCGGCCGCTCACCCGGGGCCTGTCGCCCGCCAGGGTCGCGGCGGCGCTGCCGTTCGCCGAGTCGGCGGCGGCCGAGCTGGTGGCGTCGTTCGCGAAGGAGGGCGGCGTGGAGTGGATGGCCGGCTACGCCCGGCCGCTGCCGGCCGCCGTCATCGGCCACCTGCTGGGCCTGGATCCGGCCGACGTGCCCGGCGCCGTCCGGGCCGGCCGCCGGGCCGAGGAGCTGCTGTTCACGCCCATGACCGAGGAGGCCCAGATCGCCGCCGCCCGCGAGGTCGCCGGTCTGCGGCACCTGCTGGACGCGCACGCCGCCCGATCCAGGACCAGGGAGAACCTCACCGGCGAGCTGGCGCGCGGCCTGGCCCCCGGCCCCGGCGAGCCGAGCCCCGGCCAGCGCGACGAGATCGCCTCCAACGTCGAGAACCTCATGCTGGCCGGTCACCTGACCACGACCGCGCTGCTCGGCACCGTCGTGCACCGCCTGCTGCGCGATCGCCGCCAGTGGGAGCTGCTGTGCGCGCGCCCTGAGCTGATCACGGCGGCGATCGAGGAGGCGGCCAGGTTCGAGGCGCCGGTCCAGGGCTTCCGCCGCCAGGTCACCAGGCCGCTCCGGCTGAGCGGCACCGAGCTGGGCCCGGGCGACACGGTGTTCGTGTCGTTCGCCTCGGCCGGGCGGGACGCGGCCGTCTACGAGCGGCCCGACGAGTTCGACCTCGCGCGCGAGCCGGCGCGGCACCTGTCGTTCGGCCACGGCGTGCACGGCTGCCCCGGCGCGCTGCTGGCCCGCGAGCAGCTCAGGATCACCCTTGAGCTGCTCGTCCGCGAGCTGCCCGGCCTACGTCTCGCGAGCCAGGACGTCGTCATGGCTGCCACGCTCATCCACCGCGCCCCCGAGGAGCTCCTCCTCCGCTGGTGAGCGCACCCCGGCGTAGAGCACCAAGGGCACGGTGAACGCCACCGCCATGGACAGCACGGCGGTGCCCGAGTCGTTGACCAGCATGCCGATCACCCCGCTGACGAGCGCGCCGAGGAGCCCGGCCCGCAGCATCGGCGCCCGCGCGAACGCCCGGGGCACCACGCCCGCGCTGATCTGCCCGGGCCGCAGCACGGCGAAGATCAGGAAGGCCAGCCCGGCCAGCACGATCGGCATGAGGTTCGGCGAGAGCATGGTGTGCAGCATGGCGCCGAGCTTGCGCCCGATCATGGGCAGGAACGTCCCGTCGAGCACCTGCCCCACGAACCGGCCCAGGTGCGTCTGCGAGGCCGGGGGCCGCAGGTGGTCGAGCACCGCGATCACCGACACCACCACGCCGCCCAGCACGGAGAACCCGGCCAGCTTCAGCACCGACACCTTCCGGCCCGCGACGAGCAGCGCGGTGACCGCGATCCCCGGCACGAACGCGATCACGCCGCCGAAGTCGCTGCCGATGCCGGGCCAGCCCGCCAGCAGCATCGCCGCCACGCCCAGCCCGACCACCCCGGCCACCGCCGGCCGCCGGTGCCCGGCGCGCACGAGGTGCTCGGCGGCCACGGCGGTGGCCATGAGGACGGCCGTGGCCAGCAGCGCGAACGGGATGTTCGCCAGCCCGTAGTATCGGCCGCCGACCACGGCGGTGTAGCCCATGAGGCTGTTGAACTGCAGCGTCGTGCCGGTGAGCAGGTCGCCGACGAGCACCGTGGCGGTGGTCACGGCGACGGCGGCGGGCGGCCCGAGCGGATCGCGCCGCCACGGCCCCAGCAGGGCCGCGCCGGCGATCAGTGCGGTGCCCGCCAGCACCCCGCCGAGTAGCGTCACCACCGGGTACGGGCTGCGGTCCCAGGGCAGCAGGTTGACCGCGTAGGTGGACACGGGCACGCTCGCCAGCACGATCGAGAGGGTCCCGACCAGGCCGAGCCGCCGGCGGCGGGAGAGCAGGAAGTAGGACAGGGCGTAGAAGCCGACCTGGAGGGTCGCGAACGCGGTGAAGAAGACACCGGTCATGCCGCGTACGGTGGTGCCCGCGGCGTCGTCTCTGCGCAGGTCCTCGGGCGTGATCGGCTCGCCGAGCCGCCACCGCAGCCCGATCATGGTCGCGGGCGGCTCGATGTCGGCGGCGGTCAGGATGGTGGGCGTGATGTCGGGCAGGACGACGAGGTCGTGGCGCCGCGTGGAGTTCGCCCCGACCGCCGGACCGGCGGGACCGGGCGTCTCCGTCCCGGGGCGCTGCCACATCGCCACGCGCAGGTGCGGCACCGAGCCGTGGTCGCCGATCCCGGCCAGGATGATCTCGGTGCCGGCGGGCAGCCGGTCGAGGGCCGCGCCCACCTGGCCGTCGGCCTGGCGGGCCAGCTCCCGGCGCCGCTCCGGCGCGATCGGCTCGGCCTCCTGCGGCAACCGGCCCTCCACCAGGTACGGCTCCACGAGCGCGGGCACGTCCACGGCCAGCACCCGGCACCGCGACCAGTCGGCCAGCCCGGCCGGCTCGGCGGCGTAGAGGTCGACCTTGCCGTCGCGGTCGGCCAGCGCCAGCGCCGCGCCCCG
>NZ_JBFAIM010000110.1:0-29822 GCF_040654715.1 Nonomuraea sp. NPDC050643
CTTGAAGATCTCGTAGCGGCGGGTCCTGGTGGCGTGCTGGAGCTTGAAGACCGTCTCGGGGTTGAACAGGTGCGGCTCGCCCTCGCGCCGCCACTGGTATTCGCCGCCGACCTGGAGCCTGCGGTGGGCGTTCTCCACGCGCGGGTAGGCGTGGCGGTGACGCTGCTCGACCTCCTGGGCCAGCACGTCGAAGCCGACGCCGCCGAGGCGGGAGGTGGTGCCGGTGAAGCAGGAGTCGATGACCTCCTGGCTCAGGCCGAGCGCCTCGAAGATCTGCGCGCCGGTGTAGGAGGCCACCGTGGACACGCCCATCTTGGACATGACCTTGATGACGCCCTTGCCGTACGCCTTGATCAGGTTGCGGACGGCCTTGCGCTTGTCCATCGGCAGGGCGCCGGTGTCGACCAGGTCCTCGATGGTCTCGATCGCCAGGTAGGGGTTGATCGCGCCCGCGCCGTAGCCGATCAGCAGCGCCATGTGGTGGCACTCGCGGGCCTCGCCGGTCTCGATGACCAGGCCGATCTTGGTGCGGGTCTTCTCCTGGATCAGGTGGTGGTGCACCGCGCCGGTCAGCAGCAGCGCCGGAATGGGGGCCAGCGCGTCGGAAGAGCCGCGGTCGGACAGCACGATGATGCGCGCGCCGTCCGCGATCGCCTTGGACGCCTCGGCCCGGATCTCCTCCAGGCGGCGCAGCAGCGCCTCGCCGCCGCCGGAGACCTCGTACAGGCCGCTGATGACGTAGGGGTGGAAGCCGGGCAGGTCGTGCTCGTCGTTGATGTGGATGATCTTGGCGAGTTCGTCGTTGTCGATCACCGGGTACGGCAGCACGAGCTGCCGGCACGACGACGGCCCCGGGTCGAGCAGGTTGCCCTCGGGCCCGATGGTGCTGGCCAGCGAGGTGACCAGCTCTTCCCTGATGGCGTCCAGCGGCGGGTTCGTGACCTGCGCGAAGAGCTGGGTGAAGTAGTCGAACAGCAGCCGCGGCTTCTCGCTCAGCACGGCCACGGGCGTGTCGGTGCCCATGGAGCCGATCGGCTCCATGCCGGCCTTCGCCATCGGCGACAGGATGATGCGCAGCTCTTCCTCGGTGTAGCCGAAGGTCTGCTGCCGCTTGACGAGCGCCTCGTGGGTGGGGATCTCGCGCTGGCGGGCCGGCAGCTCCTCGAAGCGGACCAGGCCGGCGTGCAGCCAGTCGGAGTAGGGGAGCTCGGCCGCGAGCTCGGCCTTGATCTCGTCGTCCTCGATGATCTTGCCGCGGGCGGTGTCGATGAGGAACATGCGGCCCGGCTGCAGGCGGCCCTTGCGGACCACGTCCTCGGGCTTGAAGTCGAGCACGCCGGCCTCGGAGGCCAGCACGACCAGGCCGTCGGCGGTCACCCAGAAGCGCCCGGGGCGCAGGCCGTTGCGGTCGAGCACGGCGCCGGCCAGCGTGCCGTCGGTGAACGTGATCGAGGCGGGGCCGTCCCAGGCCTCCATCAGGGAGGAGTGGAACTCGTAGAACGCCCGCCGCGCGGGGTCCATCTCGGTGTGGTTCTCCCACGCCTCGGGGATCATCATGAGCACGGCGTGCGGCAGGCTGCGTCCGCCGATGTGGAGGAGTTCGAGGGCCTCGTCGAAGCTGGCGGTGTCGCTGCCATCCGGGTCACAGATGGGGAAAAGTCGCGAAATATCGCCAGGAATGTGGGCTGACTCCAGCATCGCCTCGCGGGCGCGCATCCAGTTGCGGTTGCCCTTGACCGTGTTGATCTCGCCGTTGTGGGCGATGTAGCGGTAGGGGTGCGCCAGCGGCCAGCTCGGGAACGTGTTGGTGGAGAAACGCGAGTGCACCAGCGCGATCGCCGTCTCGTAACGCTCGTCGCTCAGGTCGGGGAAGAAGGGCTCGACCTGGTCGGGCGTGAGCATGCCCTTGTAGACGATCGTCCTGGCGGACAGCGAGGGGAAGTACACGTCGGCCTCGTGCTCGGCCCGCTTGCGCAGGCAGAACGCGAGCCGGTCCAGCTCCAGCCCGGCGCTCCCGTCAGGGTCGGCGACGAAGAGCTGGCCGAAGTGCGGCATGACGGCGCGGGCGCTCGGTCCCGGCAGCTCGCGGTCGACTGGGACATCGCGCCAGCCGAGCACGGTGAGGCCCTCCTCGGCGGCGATCTCCTCGATCAGCCGGACGGCGACGGCCCTGGCCTCTTCGTCGCTGGGCAGGAAGGCGATGCCGGTCGCGTACGAGCCGGCTGCGGGCAGCGTGAAAGGCACGCCGGCGCGGTAGAACCCATCGGGGATCTGCGTCAGGATCCCGGCTCCGTCGCCGGTGTCCGGCTCGCTACCCTTGGCCCCCCGGTGATCGAGATTGCACAGCGCCGTCAGTGCCTTGACCACGATCCCATGACCACGGCGTCCCGCGACGTCGGCGACCATGGCGACACCGCAGGCATCATGCTCGTTGGCGGGGTGGTAGAGGCCCTGGGGCTCGGGGAACCCGAGGTGGGCAGCAGGCATTGAATCCCTCCCGTCGTCTTCGTCTGTCTAGAACTGCTCTACAGGCGGGGACGACGTTGGCCCTGCTGCATATCGTGGGTAGAGGTTACCGCACCATGCCGGAATGGTGCCCGCCACGTCCGCATTGCGAACATTCGGGCTATCCCAGCATCCGAACTCCCTATCCCAAACCCCGGACCTGGGCGCCGTAATTCCCGATCTGACCACGGAAATACGGCACAGGGAGCGATTTCCTTCCACCCTACGACGCCCCTCCCCACCGGTCACCCCGTCGCACGCCCGTCCATGCGTCACGGGCATGGACGGTGACCGGCCCTCGATAGGGTTTGCGCATGGAGCGCGACGGGGTGGAACGGCTGCTCGCCGAGGCCGGGGCCGACAGCAGGCGACTGAGGCACGCGCTGAGCCTGCTGTGTGACGGCCAGTGGTGGACTCAGCCCGACCTGGTCAGACAGACCGCCACCGCGCGGCGTACCATCGAGGCCCTGCTCCGCGAGCTGCCCCTCGAACGCGAGGGCGACAAGCTGCGGGTCCCGCTCATCGACACCCCCGCCTACCAGGACCTCCTCGCGCTGGCGCCGCCGCCGGAAGACCCGGTGGCCCACCTGCTCCCCCACTACACGCACGTGCTCGACCGCCTCACCGCCCTCGTGGCGGGGGCGCCGCGCGCCCGCCACGTGCTCGACCACGTCTCGGCCACGCCGGAGACCGTGCTGCGGCGGGCGCTGCTGCTCGGCGCCCGGTTCTGGCTGCCGAGGGCGCGGCTGCTGTGCGTGGGCGACCACGACCTGACCTCGCTGGCCGTCAAGTTGGTCCATCCCGAGACCGACGTCACGGTGGTCGACGTCGACGAGCGCATCCTGGCCTACATCGACGCCCAGGGGCTGGGCGTCCGCACACGGTGGGCCGACCTGCGGCTGGGGCTGCCCGCCTCGGCCAGGGACCACGACCTGGCGCTCACCGACCCGCCGTACACGCCGGAGGGGGTGGGCCTGTTCGTGGCGCGCGCCCTGGAGGGGCTGAAGGACGACGGGCGGGTGCTGCTGGCGTACGGGGCGAGCGAGCGCACGCCGATGCTGGCCTTCAAGGTGCAGCAGGCGCTCACCGACCTCAACCTCGTCTACGAGGCCGTCCACCCCGACTTCAACCGCTACCACGGCGCGGAGGCCATCGGCTCCGCCGCCGACCTCTACGTCCTGCGCCCCACCACCAAGACGCGCCCGGCCGTGACGTCCCGCCTGAGCCGCCAGGCGACCGCCATCTACACCCAGGGCCCGCAGGCCGTCGAGAGCACCCGGAGCGCGCCCGCCACGCCGGGAGGGGCCGCCTCGGAGGCGCTGACCGGGTTCGCCCCCGACCTGCTGGTGGGCGAGTGGCCCAAGGAGCTCGGCCGGCCCCGGGCGAAGCTCTCGACCTGGCTGTCCAAGCCACACGCCACCGCCCCCGACCGGGTGGCCGTCGCCCTGCCGCCCGGTCTGGAGTCCGCTCTCCCCCGCGTGCTGCTGGCCACCCGCGCCTCACACGTCCGCGTCGCAGGAGACGCGCTGCCGCCCCTGCCCGAGGTGCTGTCCGGCCTCTATGAGGTGAGCGTGACAAACGGCGCGCTCGACGCCGTACGCCTGCCGCAGCCTGACGGCGACGCGGCCACGGTGCTGCGCAAGATCCTGGACAACGGACACGCCAAGCTGGCCAACACGTGGCGCGAGGCCCTCGTCGCGGTGGCCCGCGCCCAGGGGACCACCCTCACCAAGAACGAGGCCCGCACCCTGATCCGCGAAGCGGCCCCCTGGTCGGACGACCTGACCCCGCTCGAAGCCCCGCTTCACCGCCTGTCGGCCCTGCCTGACGCCGTCACCACGACGGTCAAGGCCCTGACCACCACCACCTGAGCGAGCCGCCCGGCCGTCGTCCCGGGCATCGGGCTCCCGCGATGGCCCGCCTCCCGGAGATCGGGCTCCCGTGACGATTCACCCTCGGACCGCCCTGGCGAGGGTCAGGTCGCCGCGACCACGCGCCCCTGGACCACTTTCCCGAGGCTGTCCAGGGCGATGAGGGCGCCCACCAGTTCCTGCGGGGAGGCCGTCCCGCCGGCCCAGCTCACCGTCACGTAGTGGCCCATCGCACGGGCCTGGGCACGGCTTCGCGCGGGCTCGAACGTGATGCCCTGCCGGACGAACCCGTCCTTGCCCAGCGCCGCCACCAGCGCGTCGGCCGCGCGGCCGTCACCGAGGTTGAAGATGACGAACTGGCCGGCCACGGTCGCGCCCTTGAAGGTGCCTTGCAGTGCCTGCGTGCACCCCGCGGCCGAGGCGCCCCAGAGGACCTCGTCGCAGTCGGTGTACGCCTGCGTGCTCTCCAGGCGCATGGCGCCCAGGGTCTGGGTGGCCGGGGTGAAGACCTCTTGGAGGGTCAGCGGGGCGGCGTCGCTCTGGCGGGTGTCGATGGCCGCGTAGAAGGCGGAGGTGGGCTCGGCGTGGAAGGTCGCGGGACGGGGATCTTCACGACGCAACCAGACCCAGCCGGCCACGGCGACGACCACCACGACGGCCACCACGACGGAGCTGACGAGACGCCGGGACATCAGACGTACGCCTCCGAGCTCAGGACGACGGCACGGGACACCGGAAGCACGCGCTCGCGATCGCGACGGCAGTGCGAGGACGCCGGCAGGACGCCCTCGTGATCGTGATGACGGTGCGGAGACATCAGGAGGACGGTCCCGTGATCGTGACGACGCGGCGGTAGACGGCCTTCTCCGCACCGCGCAGGGCCAGCGTCAGGGAGACGAAGTCGTCCTTGGGCGTGGGCTCCGTGCCGTCGGTCCGGCCCAGCCACACGAGGCCGACGTAGTGGCCGAGCGCGTAGCCGCCCGCCTCGGAGTAGCCCCCGGCGGGGAAGGTCGCCTTGGCGGAGGTCAGGGGACGTGCCCAGCCGCCGCGGTAAAGAGTGTTCAATGCCTGGACCAGCTCGGAGGCCGACGTGCCGTCTTTGAGGTTGAGTAGCGTGTACTGGCCGATGTAGCGGCCGTCGGAGCTGGCGTACAGGCCGCGGGCGACCTGGGTGCAGCCGGCGTCCGACACCTGTTCGAGGAGGTTCTCACCCCACAGTGCGGCCGAGCAGTCGGTGTCGAGCCGTTTGGCGACCAGCTTCAGCTTGAGTTTCTTGCTGACGGCGAGCTCGCTCTGCCCGAACACCTCCTTCTCGGTGAGCGCCTTGCCGTCCTTGGCCCGCTCGGAGAGGGGGTCGAACAGCTTGGGCGAGTTCCAGCCCTGGAACACCTGGGGCAGGGCCGCGTCGGGGCTGAGCACGGCGGCGCTGGCCTGGCGTTCCGGCGCGTAGTCGCCGATGGAGTTGATGGCGATCACCAGGCCGGTCCCGGCCACCAGCACGCCGATGACCGTGGCGATGATGACGATCAGCCGCTGCTGCTCCGGGCGCAGGCCCAGGATGTCGGTGAGCACCGGGAACTCCCAGTCCGACTTGGGGGTACGGCGCCGCTTCCGCGAACCGACCACCGCCCGCCCACCGTCCCCCTCAGAGGACCGCCCATCACCTTCCCCATCCGACCACCCACCACCAGCGGCACCAGCATTGACACCGGCCCCCTCGTCCAGCCGCCGCCCACCGCCATGGGCGCCATCATCCGACCGCCGCGCACCGGCGCCATCACCCGAACGCCGCCCACCACGACCGGCACCGTCGTCCGAACGCCGCCCACCGCGGCCCGCACCGTCATCCCTGCGCCGCCCACCGCCAACGCCATCCTCAAGCCGTCGTCCACCGCCTGCGCCATCCTCAAGCCGCTGCCCGCCACCCGCGCCGTCGTCCAGCCGCCACCCACCGTCGCCGGTCTCCGTCAGCCGACCCTCGCCACCAGGCGCGACGGGCCGCCCACGACCGTCAGTCGCGGCACCCTGCCGGCCGCCGATCGGCTCCGACGGCTGCACGCCGCTGACGGGCTCCGCCGCCCGTCCGCCACGTGAGCGCGCCGCCCTCCGGCTGCCACGCGTCCCCGCCGACCGCCCATGACCCTCCGGCGCGCCCGCCGACCGCCCATCACCGGCGGCTTCCCACCCACGACCGTCGGTACCCGCCGACCGCCCACCGCCATCCGAACCCGCAGCATGCGACCCACGACCGTCAACACCCGGCGCGGGACGACCACCGGCGGCTTCCCACCCGCGACCGTCAGTGCCCGCCGCAGGACGACCACCGGCGGCTTCCCATCCGCGACCGTCGGTGCCCGCCGCAGGACGGCCGCCACCGGCCGACGCCCAGCCGCCGTCCGGGCCTGTCCCAGGTCGGCCTGGTGCCTGCCAGTCGCCGTTCGTGCCGGGAGTCTGGCGGCCGTTCTCTGAGCCGGGGGCCTGACGACTGTTCTCCGGGCCGCCAGCCTGACGGTCGTCGTCGTCCGGGCCGGTGGCCTGCCAGCCGCCGCCGTCGGTGTTCGAGGCCGACCGGCGACCGCGGCCCGTACCCGTGGACGAGCGGCCGCCGCTGGAGCCCGAGCCGGCTCTTCTCCGGGCCATCACAGCCCCGACGCCCTGATCACGTTCCCGACACCGAATGTGGCCGCGGCCGTCGCCGAACAGGCCATGAACTGCCGTTGCCCCGAATACCACCGGCTCCGCGCCGTCACGCCCAAGACCGGCCCGCCGCCCGAGACCGACCCGCGAGACGAGACCAGCCCGCGGGACGCGAACAGCGCCCCGCCCGCCACCGGCTCCGCCCGCTCGTCCGAGGGACGCCTGCCCGGCGCGCGCCGCTCCACATCCACCCCGGCCTGGACCGGTTCTCGCCGCGCCACATCGATCTCAACCTGAACCGGCTCCCGTCGCTCGACCCCGATCCCGATCTCGACCAGTTCCCACCGCCCGACGCCGATCTCAGCCTGGGCCGGATCGCGCCGCTCGACGTCGGTCACGGCGGGGACCGGCTCTCGCCACTCGACGTGGTTCTCAGCCTGGGTGGGCTCGTGCCGGCCGGTCGCCGACACGGCCTCGCCGGGGGACGGCGGCCCGGCGGTGCCGCCGGGCGCGACCATCCTCGTGTTGCCGGTGTCGCCTGCGATGAGCGCGAAGGTCGACACCAGGCCGTCGATCGCGCCGGACACCGACGGCCATGGTCGGCCTCCGGTGACGTCACGAGGTTGCTGGTGGGCCTCCGCGCGACCGCTCATCGCGAGTTCTTCTCCTTCGTCCCGGCTACTTCGGTGTCAGGGGTCTCGTCCGCGAGGCCGGCCTTCTCGCCTGCGGGCTTCTCGCCCTCGGGCTCATCGGCCGCAGGGCTCTCACCCGCGGCCGCCTCGGCTTCGGGCTCGCCGGGCTTGGCCGACGCGTCACCACCAGACGCGGCACCGCCAGACGCGACATCATCGGACGCGACATCACCCGGCACGGCATCGCTGGACGCGGCATCACCGGACACGGCGTCACCAGGCGCGATGTCGTCGGACGCGACGCCGTCGGAGGGCGCCGAGCCGGATGTGGATGAGACCGGGTCGGACCCGGACGAGGTGGTGTCGGATGAGGTCGTATCGGACGCCTTCGAGGTATCCCCGTCAGAGGCGCCCTCGTCAGCCGCCCCCGCGTCCCCTGGATCGGCCCCGGCGGCGGCCGGGCCGGCCTCCGAGGGTGGCACCAGGACCTCGACACCTTCCTTGTTCCTGGTCGCCCAGAAGTACACCACCGCGCCCACGAACAGCACGATCGACGTCCACTGGTTGATCCGCAGCCCGACGAATTCCACGGCGTGGTCGACCCCGCCCACCGGGTCGATGCGCAGCCCTTCGATCCAGAAGCGGCCGAGCGTGTAACCGGCGACGTAGAGGGCGAACAGGCGGCCGTGATGGAGGGCGAAGCGCCGCCCGGCGAACAGGAGCGCGAAGCCGAGCGCCACGTCCCACACCGACTCGTACAGGAAGGTCGGGTGGTAGAGGACGCCGGGCTCGCCGCCGTGTTCGACGTCGATCTCCAGGCCCCACGGCAGTGTGGTCGGCGAGCCGTAGAGCTCCTGGTTGAACCAGTTGCCCCAGCGGCCGATGCCCTGGGCGAAGGCGATTCCGGGGGCGACCGTGTCGGCGATGGCGCTCATCGAGATGCCGCGCTTGCGCACGGACAACCACACGCCGACGGCGCCGAGCGCGATCGCGCCCCAGATGCCGAGGCCGCCCTCCCAGATGAACAGGGCCTTGTAGGGCTCCTTGATCGCGCGACTGCCGAAGTAGGTCTGCCAGTCGGTGATGACGTGGTAGAGGCGGCCGCCGATCAGACCGAAGATGACCGCGGGGACCGCGATGTCGACGATCGTCCCCTTCTGGCCGCCGCGAGCGCGCCAGCGGCGCTCGCTCAGCCAGACGGCGACGATGACGCCGAGCACGATGCATAGCGCATAAGCCCGGATCGGGATGATTCCGAGATACCAGACCCCTTGGGAAGGGCTGGGAATCGAGGCAAGGGGCATGTCAGGTGAGGGTAGCGGAAGCGAGGCTACTTAGCCGCCTTCGTAATCTCTTCGCGCAGTTGCTGCGGACTGAAGAGTACCTGATTGTCTATTTCTGTTCCGTTCAGTTTCACCGTCGGCGTGTGGTTGAGCTTCTGCTCGTCCGTGATCTTCTTGCTGTACGCGAGATGCGCCGCGTCGTTCTTCCCCGAGGTCACGCATTCGTCGAAGCCCGGCGCGGTCACCCCAGCCTGCTTGCCCCACTCCTTGAGCTGGTCGGGCATGAACCCCTGCGCGGTCTCGGAGGGCTGGTTCTGGAAGAGCAGGTCGTGGAAGGACAGCCACTGCTTGCCGTCGGCGACGCACTGGGCCGCGTTCGCCGCCCGTACGGAGTTCGACTTGGTCGGCTCCTGCGAGAAGATCGTGATCGGGTGGAAGACGACCTTGGCCTTGCCTTCCGCGGCGAGGTTCTTGAACGTCTGCCCGCTGACCCGCTCCAGCTCCTTGCAGGCCGGGCACTGGAAGTCCTCGTAGATGTCCACGACGGGCTTGGTGACGCCGCTCTGGGCCATCACGGCGGTGCCGTCGGGCTGCACGGTGATCGGCGCGAGGGCGGCCGTGGCCTCCTCCGACTTGGAGGTGCTGGCGGCGTACCACCAGCCGGCCCCGACGGCGGCCACCGCGACCACGCCGGCGGACACGTACGTCACCACCCGCTTGCGCCGGTCGCGGGCGCGCGCCGCGGCCTGCTGCTCCTTGATCTTGTCGCGCGCCGACTTCGACTGCGTCTTCGTCCGCTGACCCTTGCTCATCACTGGTCCTCCTCGTCATCACTGGTGTCGCCCCCGAGCCCGAGGGCCCCGTCGAGCGCGAAGCGGCCCGACGGGAAACGTGCCGCCCAGGCGCCCAGCAGCACGAGGCCGAAGTCACGCAGGATGTCGAGCAGATAGGTCGGCTCCTGTCCCTTCCCCAGCTGGCCGCCGCCGCCGAAGCAGCCGCAGTCGATCCGCAGGCCGTTCGCCCACGCCCAGGCGATGCCGAAGACGAACGCGAACATGAGCAGCGCGGCGAGCACCGCGGCCACCCTGGTCAGCAGACCGACGACCAGCAGCACGCCGACGACGATCTCCAGGATCGGCAGGGCGTAGCCCACCGTGACGGCGATCGGCTCGGGCAGCAGCTGGTAAGCCTTGACCGCCACGACGGAGTCGGCCGGGTTGCCGATCTTCAGCGCACCCGCCGCGATCAGCACACCGCCCAGGACGAGCCGGGCGGCGGTCGTCACCCAGGGTATCCAAGATCTAGCGTTCGGTGACGGTCGTGACGCGGCCACAAGCGTTCTCCCTCTATCTCTGCGCCGAGATGCGCACAGTACCGGGATCTCATCTGACCACGCGGCGGATAAGCATCGGCTAAACCAAGAGAGTTGCGGTTTTTACTCGGGCAGGTTAAAAATTACTTATGCAGGTAAAGAGGGACGAGTCAGTCACGAGCGCCGCAAGACGGGCGCAGATCGTGGCGGCGACGATCGCGACGATCGCCGAGCTCGGCTACCACCAGGCGTCCTTCGCCCGGATAGCCGAGCGCGCCGGGCTCAGCAGCACGCGGCTGATCTCGTACCACTTCGACGGGAAGGACGAGCTGATGGGCCAGGCCATCGCCACGATCTGGGGGGATCTGGCGGGGTTCATGGGGCGGCGGGTGAGCGCCCAGACGACGCCGGGCGGCGCGCTGGACACCTACATCCGATCGCTGGTGGAGTACATCCGGGACCATCGCGCCGAGATGCGGGCCGCCACGGAGATCTTCCTCAACTTCCGGCCGGAGGGCGGCACACCGGCGCAGGACGCGGCCACGGACCTGTCGGTGCTCTCCCACGTCGAGCGGCTGCTGACGTGGGGCCAGGAGAGCGGCGAGTTCGGCGCGTTCAACGTCCGGGTGACGGCGATGGCGGTGCAGCGGTCGCTGGACGGGCTGCCGTTCCTGCTGGAGGCCGACCCGGACGCCGACCTGGACGAGTACGCCGACGAGCTGGCGAAGCTGTTCGCCCGCGCCACCCGCGCATGAGCCCCCGTGCCAGGGGCCTGCTCACGCTGACGATCGACATCGTGCTGCCGATGGGCCTCTACTACGTGCTGCGCGGCGCCGGCGTCGACTTCCACACGGCGCTGGTGATCAGCTCGCTGATCCCCGGCCTCAGCGTCGTCTCCGACCTCGTACGCCGCCGCAGGCCCGACCGCCTGGGCCTGTACATGACGACGATGATGCTGGCCGGCGCCGCCGTCTCCCTGCTCGTCCACGACGCCCGGCTGCTGCTGGCCAAGGACGGCTGGTTCACGGCGGTCGCGGGCCTGTGGTTCCTGTGGAGCGTGCGCGGCCACCGCCCGCTGGCGTTCGTGTTCACCCGCTTCATCCTCGAAGGACGCGTCGGGCCCAACCGCGAGTCGTGGGACGTGCTGTGGGAGCGGCTGCCCGCCTTCCGCAGGATCTGGCGGGTGGTGACGGTCATCTACGGCGTCGGCCTGCTGATCGACGCCGCGGTGCGGGTCGTCATCGCCTACGCCCTGCCGGTCGACGTCGTCCCGGGGGTCAACACCGCGCAGTACATCGTCTGGCTCCTGCTCATGCAGGTCGCGATCAACGTCTATCTGGTGCCCTCCGGCCTCTACAACCGCTGGTCCCCGCTGTACGCCGAGCTCAGCCGCACCTGAACCGGGCCTCACCCCAATCCGCGTGGTCGTTGCCGATGCCGTCCCCCGCGTCGCCGGCCACGAGGTCCACGTAGCGGGCGCCGCTCACGTCCGCACCCAGCTCGTACGCCGCGTCGGCGGCCCCCAGCACCGGGCTGCGCGCCTTCTCCGCCCCGTCGGCCACCACGCTGAACAGCACCGACCCCCGCGTGGCCTGCACATCGTCAACACCGACGAAGGCCGTGAACGCCGTACACCGCCCACCCAGGAAGAAACGCACTTTCGCCGGCGCATGCGTGCCAAGCCCCTTCGCGTACGCCTGCCCGCCGACGACGATCGGCCCACCGTCCGCAGGGCCGGTGTCGCCGTTGGACCGGTCACGCTCGACCGGCCCCCAGCCGTTGTCGGCGCTCACCCACTCCAGGTCGCTCGCGTAGGCGTCGGCCGACGGCGGGGGCGGCAGCGTGCGCACGCTCGCCGAGGCGGTCAGCGACCTGGCCGCGCCGCCGACGGTGTAGGAGGCCCTGGCGCCGAGCTCGTATGTGGCGTAGGGCGTGTCGGCGGGCGGCGTCACCCGCCACGTGGTGGTCAGCGTGCCGCCGGGCTCCACGCGGCCGGTTCCGTCGCCTTCCACCGTCCACCCCTCGGGCACCACCGGCGTCACGGTCACGTCCTCGGCCGCCACGTCCTCGAGGTTGGTGAACGTGGTGGTGACCTCGTTGGCCGCCCCCTGCTCGAACGCCGCCGAGCCGGGCACCAGCGTCAGCGATCCGCACGCCTGCGCGTCCGGCGTGGCGCCGAGGTCGGTGACGGCGAAGTCGTCGAGGATGAAGTCGGCCCCGGCGAGCTCGGCCCTGAGCGAGCGCAGCCCGACCCACACGTCGCCGCAGCCGGCGACCACCCGCTCGGTGAACCGGGTCGTGGTCCGCCGCTCGGGGATCGGCGTGCGCCGGGTCTCGACGCTCGTGCCGCCCTTGTCGTAGCCGGTCACCCACTCGTAGGTCCCGGCCAGCGCGTTCTGGTAGCCGAACGACACCTCGTAGGCGTGCCCCGGCTCGAACCGCGCGGTCTGCGGCAGCGTCCGGTAGATCAGCCCCTGCCGCTCCTCGTGCGCCTTCAGCGACCAGTCGCCGTTCAGCACGTCGTCCACCGTCTTGCCGTTCCACCCGGCCTGCGTGTACGGCTCGTGCCGTTCGGACAGGTGCGTGCGCGCGTCGAACGACCCGCCCGCGTCCCCCTTCACGAACGGCCCCCAGCCCGGCTCCACCGACTCGAACGTCTCCACCTCGCCCGCCGGCTCCCGCTCGAACACCCGCACGTCGTCCACCCGCACCTCCCCGTCGGCGGCGGCGGCCGTGATCCGCAGCGTGACGGCCGGCCCCGGCGCGGTGAAGGTCACCTTGAGCCGCTGGAAGAAGGTGTCGTGCTTCTCGTCGGAGGCGATGTAGTTCCTGGCCGTGGAGCGGTCGATCGTCACCGCCCGCCCGCCGGCCTCCAGCGTGGTCGCACGCGTCCTGCCGGGCTCGACCTCGACGAACGCGGAGGCGGTGTACGTGCGGCCCGGCCGCAGCCCGCTCAGCCGCTGCTCGAGCCGCGCCCGCGTGCCGCCGCCGAGAATGGCCACCCGGTGGCCGAGGTCGTTGCGGCCGATGCGCACGGGCCCGGCCCGGGTCCAGCCCTTCATGGCGTCCCCGTTGAAGCCCGGGTCGCGCACGCCGCCGCCCTGGCCCCAGTCCGGCTCGGGGAGCGCTGGCGCGGCGCCGGGGTAGAGGACGTACGGCACCCCCGCCTCGGCCCGCAACGTGATCCGCCCGTTCGACGGGGTCACCCGGCCGATCCGCACGCGTCCCTGGTCGGTGAGCCTGTAGACGGTCATCGCCCGGCCCGTCTCCCAGGTGGTCTCCCCTCCGGCCGGGTTGTAGTGGTAGTACCGGCCCTGCCACGGCAGCAGGTACGTGCCGCCGTCGAGCACCTTGCGCCCGCCGGCGAACAGCTCCCGCTTGCCGTCCCGGTAGGTCCCGCGCACGCCGCCGGCGAACACGATCTCGTCGGCGGCCCAGTCCATGATCTTGTGCTGCTGCAGGAACTTGACCGGCAGGTTGTGCTCCCAGATGTTGCGGTAGAAGGCGGTGAAGTCGTTCTCGGCCGTCCAGCCCTCGAACTCGACGATGCGGGCGTTGCCGAGGATCGGGTGGGCGTTCCAGACGTCCTTCTCGTCGTTGCGGATGAACCTGATGATCTGCGAGTTCAGGCCCTTGTTGGTGACGCCGCCGTAGTTGAGGTCGTTGGCCCAGTGCGCCCACAGCGACGAGCGTTCCAGCTTGTCCGACCACTCGGTGCTCACCTGCCAGCCCTGCGCGCGCAGCTCGGCCAGGGTGCGGTCGGCGACCCAGCCGAACGGCCTGAACACGTCCACGTACAGCACCGCGAGGTTGCCGTCGGTCTCCTCGCGCAGCCGCCCGAACCGCGCGGCGAGGGTGCCCCTGGCCAGGTCGCCGCGCTGGTCGATCAGGTACGCCTGGTCGAGCCAGTTCCAGCCCTTGGCGTCCTTGTTCACGAGCCGCTCGTCGAAGCTCTTCGCCTCGGGGTAGGACTCGGTGGCGTTGACGTGCGCGCCGAACGTGGCGTTCCAGCCCTTGCCGGCCTTCAGCAGCGTGTTCAGGTCTCGCAGGCCGCCCGCGCGGCGGTTGTGGTTGCCGCCGTAGTCGGGGTGCGCCGCGTCGTGGCCCTCGGACTGGTAGCCCTTGAGCAGCGCGAGCTGGCCGAGCCCGTCGGTGGCCAGCGCGATGCGCTTGACGTCGTCGAGCGTGCGCAGGAAGGGGTGGGTGGCCTGGCTGGAGAAGTTGAACGGGATGTGCGTCACCACGCGGTCCTTGGTCCGCTCCGCGCCCAGCGCCTTGACGCCGATGCTCCTGAACGCGATGGCGCCGTCCTGCCAGTCGACGACCCGGTCACCGTTGGCGTCGGGGGTGAGCACGACCTTCGCCCAGGGCGGGTCCTCGGTGAACGGCGCGCCGCTCGCGCGGTGGGTCCACTGGCCGCTCCAGACGCCGACCCGTACCGTGCCATCGGCCTCCCTCCTGGCCTGGTGCCAGAACCTGGCCGCGTCCCGGTCGGTGACGCCGGAGGGGCGGTCGTAGGTGGAGTTCGACTCGACGGCGGCGGCCAGCCGCCCGGTGCTGACGATCGCGTACGTCGCCCCGACGGGGGCCGCCTCCGGTGCGGTCTCGGCCGTGACCTGGGCGAAGACGTCGGCGGTGCGGGTGGAGTTGGGGTCCAGCCGGGTGAACGCGGTCGCCGCGCCCTCCTGCGCGCTCGACACCGACACCAGGTCGTGCCCCGGCAGGTCGATCGTGCCGACCCGGAACGCCTCGGTGTCGCTCACCTCGTCGATCGCGAACGTCGTCACCCGGCCCCGCACCCCGACGCTCGCCGCCAGCGCGACGCCCGGCAGGCCGTCGAACGTCAGCCGGTAGCGGGCGGTCGCGCCGCCATGGGCTTCCAGGGTGACGGCGGCGGTGCGGGGGTCGCCGTTGAGCACGACGGGGGGCACCGCCGTGCCGCCGTCCAGCGTGGCGCCGCTCGCCCTGTCGGTGTAGCGCAGGACGCGGGGGAAGGCCGGGTCCAGCTCCACCCGCAGGGCCGCCGAAGAGATCGTGATGGGCTCGGCCACCCGCGCCGGTGTGGGCGGCAGGTTCTGCGCGGTGGGAGCCGGCGGTGGCGGGCCGGTGCGCGACGGGTCGGGCGAGGGCAGGTCATAGGTGGGCGCCGGCTCCGCCGCAGGCGGCTCGGGCACCGGGGTGGTGAGCGCTGAGGTGGTGAGCGCCGGGGACGGCCGCTCGGGGGCCGGGTCGGCGGACGCCGGGGCGACCATGGCCGTGGCCGTGAGGGCGAGGGCTGCTGCGAGAGTTACGGGACGCATCGTCGTCCTTCCGGTCATGCGTCACACCGCTCGGGAGCCCCGATCATCACCCGCCCCCGGACCACACGCCAGGCACCCGAACGCCAGATCCTCGCACTCATCCGGAAATTTCCACCAAAAAAGCGCGGCTCCCCTCGCCGGGGGAACCGCGCTTCGTGAGGCGGTCTCAGCGGCGCACGTTGCGCGCCATGTCCCGGGCGAGCTGGGCGATGGACTCGCGGCCCGCGGCCTCGTCGGGGGCGTCGAGGATGCGGCGGATGAACGCCGAGCCCACGATGACGCCGTCGGCGTAGGCCGCCACCTCGGCCGCCTGCGCGCCCGTGCCGACCCCCAGGCCCACGCACACCGGGACGTCTGTGTGCGCCTTCGTCCGCTTGACCAGGCCCTCTGCGGCGACGTTGACCGTCTCCCTGGCGCCGGTGACGCCCATGAGGGAGGCCGCGTACACGAAGCCGGTGCAGCAGTCGACGACGGCCTTGATGCGCTGCTCGGTCGAGCTGGGCGCCACCAGGAACACCGTGTCGATGCCCGCGTCGGCGGAGGCCGCCCGCCACGGCTCGGACTCCTCGGGCGTCAGGTCGGGCGTGATCGTGCCCACGCCGCCCGCGTTGGCCAGGTCGCGGGCGAACCGCTCGGCGCCGTATTTGTCGATCGGGTTCCAGTAGGTCATGACGAGCGTGGCCGCGCCGGTGGCGGCGACGCCCTCCACGGTGCGCATCACGTCGGCGATGCGCGTGCCGTTGACCAGCGACCTGTGCACCGCGTCCTGGATGGTCGGCCCGTCCATGAGCGGGTCGGAGTAGGGCAGGCCGATCTCGATGACGTCGCAGCCGGCCTCGACCAGGGCCGCGGCGGCGGCGATGGCGCCCTCCTTGGAGGGGAAGCCCGCGGGCAGGTAGCCGACGAGCGCGGCCCGGTTGTCCGCCTTCGCCTTGGCGAAGACCGTCTGAAGAGTCGTCATGTCTATCCGTTTCGAAGGTCGAGTCTCACCATGATGCCCTGCCGCGCACCCGCCCCAGAATCCCCCGCGCCGGTGAGGCGCTGACGTTTCGCGGGCCGCGACCGGCCCGGCGCAGGCCGCCAGCGGATCATCGGTGTCAGAGGTTGAAGTACTTCATCGCCGTGCCCATGTCCTTGTCGCCGCGGCCGGAGAGGTTGACCAGGATGGTCGCCTCGGGGCCGAGCTCGCGGCCCAGCTCCAGCGCGCCGGCCAGGGCATGGGAGGACTCGATGGCCGGGATGATGCCCTCGGTCCTGGCCAGCAGCGAGAACGCGGCCATCGCCTGGTCGTCGGTGACGCCGTGGTAGGTGGCGCGGCCGGAGTCCTTCAGCCAGGCGTGCTCGGGGCCGACGCCCGGGTAGTCGAGCCCGGCCGAGATCGAGTGGGACTCGATGGTCTGGCCCTCGTCGTCCTGCAGCACGTAGGTGCGCGAGCCGTGCAGCACGCCGACCGAGCCCGCGGTGAGCGTGAGCGCGTGCTCGCCGCTGTCCAGGCCGTGCCCGGCGGCCTCGTAGCCGTGCAGCCGCACGCCCTCGTCGTCGAGGAAGGCGTGGAAGATGCCGATGGCGTTGCTGCCGCCGCCGACCGCCGCGCACACCGCGTCGGGCAGCCTGCCGGTCAGCTCCAGCATCTGGCGGCGGGCCTCGACGCCGATGATGCGGGCGAAGTCGCGCACGATCTCGGGGAACGGGTGCGGCCCCGCGACCGTGCCGAACAGGTAGTGGGTGGTGTCGACGTTGGTCACCCAGTCGCGGAAGGCCTCGTTGATGGCGTCCTTCAGCGTCTTGGAGCCGTTGTTGACCGGCACCACGGTGGCGCCCAGCAGCTTCATCCTGGCCACGTTGAGCGCCTGGCGCTCGCAGTCGACCGCGCCCATGTAGATGACGCACTCCAGGCCGAGCAGGGCCGCGGCGGTGGCGGTGGCCACGCCGTGCTGGCCCGCGCCGGTCTCGGCGATCACGCGCTTCTTGCCCAGCCGCTTGGTCAGCAGCGCCTGGCCCAGCACGTTGTTGATCTTGTGGGCGCCGGTGTGGGTGAGGTCTTCCCGCTTGAGCACGATCCTGGCGCCGCCGGCCTGCTCGCTGAAGCGCGACACGTCGGTCAGCGTCGTGGGCCGGCCCGCGTAGGTGCGCAGCAGGTGGTCGAACTCGCGCAGGAACTCCGCGTCGTTCTTGGCCTTCTCGTAGACCGCGGCCACCTCGTCGAGCGCCGGGATGAGCGCCTCGGGCACATAGCGGCCGCCGAAGATGCCGAACTTGCCGTGCATGTCGGGGTCGTCGCCGCGCACGCCGTTGCCCGCCAGGTCGGCGGCGGTCAGGATGGAGCCTTCGTATGCCACTGCTATCCCTCTGATGAGTGGTCGGGGCGCGTCGACGGATGAGCACCGGCGGTCACCAGCGCCTCCACTGCCTTGCGCGGGTCCTTGCCGGTGACCAGGCTCTCCCCCACCAGGACGGCGTCGGCACCGCCCCTGGCGTAGGCGAGCAGGTCGTGCGGGCCGCGCACACCCGACTCGGCAATCTTGATCACATTATCGGGGATCTTCGGCGCCAGCTTCGCGAAGACATCGCGGTCGACCTCGAGTGTCTTCAGATTTCTGGCGTTGATCCCGATGACCCGGGCGCCGGCGGCCACCGCCCGCTCGAGCTCCTCTTCGGTGTGCACCTCGACGAGCGGCGTGAGCCCGATCGACTCGGCCCGCTCGATCAGCGACACCAGCGCCTCCTGCTCCAGGCAGACGACCATGAGCAGGGCCAGGTCGGCGCCGTGGGCCCGGGCCTCCCAGAGCTGGTAGGAGGTGAGGATGAAGTCTTTACGCAGGATGGGGATGTCGACCCGGGCGCGGACCGCGGCCAGGTCTTCGAGGCTGCCGCCGAACTTGCGCTGCTCGGTCAGCACGCTGATGACGTGTGCGCCACCCGCTTCGTAGTCGGCCGCCAGCGCCGCCGGATCGGCGATCGCGGCGAGCGCGCCCTTCGACGGGCTGGAGCGCTTGACCTCGGCGATCACCGAGATCCGGTCGCCCCCGAGTGCGGCCATGGCGTCTCTGGGCGCCGGGGCCCGCTCGGCTCGCTCCTTGAGCTCGTCCATGGAGACGGCCTGCTGACGTGCGGCGAGGTCGGCGCGCACCCCGTCGAGGATGTCGTCGAGGACACTCGGCCCTTCCGTCCGCTCACTCACGCGCTTGGGGTCCCTCCGGTCGGCTTCTGGGGGTGGCGGAGAGTTCGCGTCGCGTACGCTCTCTGCCTTGTCCTGCGATGGTATCGGCCCGTGCGGGGTCACCTCACCACCGGTCCCCGAAGTAGAGGGAGCCTAAGGTGCCAGGAACGCCCCGAAAGGCAGGTTACGGACGACCCAGTAGACCACGACCACCCCGATGAAGGCCCACAGCCACGCCGGATGGGCCAGCGTGGTGCGTCTGGAACGGCCCTGCCAGGCGCGCACCACCCATCGGCCCCACCAGAACACCAGGAACGGAACCATGGCGACTGCGAGGGGATTGAGGCCGAGGGCGGCGACCGGATCGAGATGGGCCAGCGCGTGAATGGTGCGCAGCGTGCCGCATCCCGGGCAGTAGAGGCCCGTCAGCCACAGGAACGGGCAGGTCGGGTAGTGGCCCGGCTCGTTCGGGTCCACGGCGCCGACGAAGGCGAACACCGCGCCCGTGGCGGCCGCAACACCGAGCGGCGCGAGCAGCCCCTTGAGGCGTCCGCTCCCGCGCTGCCCGGTTGTTGCGATGCTCATGCTCCTAGTATCCGCCTTCCGGTACGTGCTGGTCGTCGCGTCGTGGTGCGGCGCGTCCTAGTACGTGGAGGACGGCACGCTGGCGGCGAGCAGCACGCCGAACACGACGTAGGCGATGACGATCAAGACGATCCAGATCACGCCGAAGATCAGGCTGCGCTTCCACCACGTCTTGGCCTCTTCGGCCGCCTGCGCGGCGCCCGCGTAGTCGCCGACCTGCCACTTGGAGTTCACCTGCGACGACTTGACGATCGACACGATGCCGAGCGGCAGGCAGCAGAACAGGGTGGTGAGGATGGCCGGGACGAGCTGGTTGTCCGGCGGGTTGCCCCCGGGACCGCCGCCGTAACCACCGCCGCCGTAGCCACCGCCACTGGGGGGCTGCTGGCCGTAACCGCCACCACCGTAGCCACCACCGCTCGGGGGCTGCTGGCCGTAGCCGCCGCCACCACTGGGCGGCTGCTGTCCATAGCCGCCGCCACCGCTGGGCGGCTGCTGGCCGTAACCGCCACCGCCGCTCGGAGGCTGCTGTCCATAGCCGCCGCCACCGCTCGGAGGCTGCTGGCCGTAGCCGCCGCCGCTGGGGGGCTGCTGCCCGTAGCCGCCGCCGGGTGGCTGACCGCCGTAGCCGCCGTCGCCCTGGTTTCCGTAACTCATGCTAATGACCCCTCATGTCGTCATCCTTGAGTCCTGTTGCGCGCGGCAGCCTAGCGAGAAACCATCTTCTACGAGGACTAACGTCCATTTTGCGGACAATTCGTAATCGGACCGCAAGCGGGTCGTCACGGCCCGGCTACGCTCACCCGAAGTTACCGACCGGTCAGTAGTCGTACGAACTCGACTCGACGGCGGCGCTCAACCCGATCAGGGACAGCAGCATGCCGCCGAAGATGAGCCAGCACAAGAGCCAGATGACCACGGTGATGTAGGAGGTGACGAGGCCGCCCACGGCCATGCCGGAGCCCTCCTCGCCGCTGCGCTTGATCTTGTTGAGCGCGATGTGCCCGAGGATCACGCCGGGGATGCTGGTGATGCCGCAGAAGACCAGGCCGATGATGCCGCAGACCAGGGAGGCCACCGCCATGCCGTTGGTGGTCCTGGGCTGGGGGGCGCCGTAGCCGTAGCCGGCCTGCTGGTTGTAGCCCTGCTGGGCGTAACCGTAGCCGGGCTGGCCGTAGGCGCCGCTCGGCGGCTGCTGGCCGTAACCGCCGCTGGGGGGCTGCTGGCCGTAGCTGAGGTCCTGGGGGTAGCTGGGGGGCTGCTGGCCGTATCCGCCGCCGCTGGGCGGCTGCTCCCCGTAGCCGCCGTAACCACCTCCGGCCGGCTGCTGACCGTAGCCGCCACCGCTCTGGGGCTGCTGGCCGTAGCCACCGCCGCCTTGGCTGGGCGGTTGCTGACCGTAGCTCCCGCCGGGCGGCTGCGCGCCGTAGCCGCCGCTACCGCCCTGATCCCCGTAGCTCATGAGCTGGCTCCTCTGATGCTCGTGACGAATTGCAAACGGCAGCTTATTGAGGAAACGGCGCCCAAGCAGACAGAGGTTCAGAACAGTGGAGATTTCGTCATGGTCGGCGTCTCAGCGGGAATCGGTGGGGTCGTCGCCCCGGTCGAGCGCGTCCCAGAGCGCCCTGTCGTCCCTGGCTTGACCGTCGGCCTGTGTGTCGGCCTGTGTGTGGGCCTGACTGTCGGCCTTGGCGCCCGGACGGGGCGCGTCTCTCTCGTAGCGGGCCGACATGCCCGCCCACGCGGTGCCGCGCGCGACGGCGAGCACTCCCCCGGCGATCATCAGCACCGCACCGGCGCCCGCGACGGCGGGCCAGAGGGGCACCGTCTCCCAGGGGAGATCGGTGACGCCGTGCATCACGTTGCGCTCGCTCAGCCAGCCCGCGACGGTGCCGGCGTCGAGGGCCGACCAGGTGCCGGCCGCCGCGCCGGCGCCGCACAGGGCCAGCAGCGCGCCGACCACCCGCCGCGTCACCCCCTTGGCGGCCAGCACGGCCACGATGCCCGCCAGCCCGGCCAGCGCGACGGGCGTCAGGACGGGGCTCAGCTCGCCCCCGGTGGGGGCCACCACGCCGGCACCTCCGCCCAGCACCCGCACCCACGTGCGGCCGGCGGCGACCAGCACGAGCAGGGCGCCCAGGGCGGTCAGCACCACCCAGCCCCACAGCTCCCCGCGTCTCGCCCTGCCCATCAGCGGTCGCCTAACCGAGCGGGAGCTCGAGCGAGCCGGCGTCGAAGCAGGTGCGGTCGCCGGTGTGGCACGCGGCGCCGGTCTGGTCGACCTTGATCAGGATGGTGTCGCCGTCGCAGTCGAGCGCCACGGACCTGACGTGCTGGACGTGGCCGGAGGTGTCTCCCTTGACCCAGAACTCGCCGCGGCTGCGCGACCAGTAGGTGGCCCTGCCGGTGGTGAGCGTCCGATGCAGCGCCTCGTCGTTCATCCAGGCCAGCATGAGCACCTCGCCGGTGTCGTGCTGCTGGGCGATCGCGGGGACCAGGCCGTCGGGGTTGCGCTTCAACCGTGCGGCGATCTTGGGGTCAAGGGCCATACGCCCATTCAACCAGCCCCGTCACCCGCATCCGCCCCGGCCCGGGCCCCTGCGGTTTCCCGGCGGCCGTCCCAGTGGGGGCCGCCGGAGCGCCGGGACGGGTGTGCCGCGAGACTGCCGGGCGCGGCGGGTCAGGCGACCAGGGCCTGGGCGAGCGTGTCGTAGATGGGGAACAACGGCGCCAGGTTCGTCCGCCGGAGGCGGCGCAGCACCTGGCCGTCCGGGGCCACCAGGGCCATCGAGCCGTCCCGGTCGCGCAGCGTGGCCAGCAGTCGCACCAGCACCCCCAGGCCCGTCGTGTCGATGAAGGTCAGCGCCGTCAGGTCGACCACCAGCCGGGGCTTGGGCATCTGTACGGCTTCGTCCAGGCATTTCCTGACCTGGGCGACGTTGTCCACGTCCATCTCCCCCGCCAGGCTGACCACCACGAGCTCACCGTGTTGGCGTCGTGACATCTCCAGCACATCCACGCCCATGCTCCTCATAACCCCTCCCGTGGGCGGCCCCGCCGAAAAGGTACACCTGTCTGCATCGCGTCACGGTGGGTTTTGCAGAGAATGCGCTACGTGATGACCGGGAGGGGAGTACGTTCTTGAGGCGTCACGTGCTAAGGGAGGACACGGGAGGACACTGTCGTGGTGCACGTCGCGGGCTCCGTCCTCGATCCCGACCTGGGAGACCACGTCTGCCTGCCCTTCGAGGGCGAACGAGAGCGCATGGTGGCGACCAGGGCGTTCACGCTGAACGGCCTGCGCCGCCGTACCAAAGTAATGATCATCACCCACGCCGACAGCCCGGAGCGCACGCGCGACTGGCTGGCGCCGCTCGTGCCGGGGTTCGCCGACGCCGAGTCGGCGGGGCAGGTGGAGATCCTGGCCTGCGCCGACACCCACTTCACCAACGGCACCCCCGACCCCGACCGGGTCTACGCCGAGTTGGCCGGCGCCAACGACCGCGCGCGCCGGCACGGCCAGCACGGCGTGTACGCGCTCGTCGACGCCTCCTGGGGCGTGCGCGACACCCCGGCCCAGGCGGCGTTCGAGGCGGCGACCAACGAGCTGTTCGGGGAGCGCTGGCTGGCGGCCGTGTGCCAGTACGACCGCAACCTGTTCCCCCGCGACGCCCTCGACCGGGCCGCCTCGGTGCACCCCATCTCCCCCGAGCAGGCGCTGCTCCGCTTCGCCAACACCGGCTCCCCGTGCGGGCTGCGGGTGTGGGGCGACATCGATCTCACCAACCGGCAGGCGTTCGCCTCGGTGCTGGGCCGGCTGGAGAAGGAGCCGGGCGAGGTCGTGATCGACGCCTCCGAGCTGGACTTCATCGACGCCGGCTCGGCCCAGTTGCTGACCGTCACGGCCATGGCCAGGCCCCAGGGGAGCACCGCGGTCGTCTGCCGCGACTCCATGGCCCGCGTGCTCAGGCTGATCAGGGCGGACGAGTTCGTCACCGTGCGCCGGGTGGGCGATGTGTAGACAGGTGCTCTGCGCGAGCTTCGCGCGGGGGCGCATCACCTTCCTGCGCCGGGCGGTGGCCGAGCACGCCACGTACGAAGGGCTGAGCGGCCGGTCACTGGAGGACTTCGTGCTGGCGGTCAACGAGATCATCACCAACGCCGTCGTGCACGGCGGCGGCCACGGGCGGTTGCTGCTGTGGTCGCACGGCGGGCGGCTGTGGTGCGAGGTGACCGACGAGGGGCCGGGGCTGCCGGCCGGGTGGATCAGCGACCTGCGCCCGCCCGCGGGGTCGGAGTTCCGCGGGCGGGGGCTGTGGCTGACGCGCATGCTGTGCGAGCACATCACGATCGTGTCGGGGCCGAAGGGGACGAGCGTGACCTTCGCGGCCATGAACGAGTCGTGAGGGGACCACCCGGTCAGGAGTGGGCGGCGGAGATCCAGGAGGCGTGCAGGTCGGCGTACACGCCGGGCTGGTCGACCAGCTCGGCGTGCGGGCCCCGCTGGATCAGGCGGCCGGCGTCGAACACGAGGACCTCGTCGGCGTTCTCCGCCGTGGACAGGCGGTGCGCGATCGAGATGGCGGTGCGGCCGCGGGTGACGCCCTCCAGGGCGCGCGCCAGGCGTACCTCCGTGGCCGGGTCGACGGCGGAGGTGGCCTCGTCGAGCAGGAGCAGGTCGGGGTCGGCGAGGTAGGCGCGGGCCAGGGCGACGAGCTGGCGCTCGCCGGCCGACAGCGACTCACCGCGCTGGCCGACCGGCGTGTCCAGGCCGGCGGGCAGGCCCTCGAGCCAGTCGGTCAGGCCCAGCTCGGTCAGCGCGAGCTCGATCTCCTCGGTGGTGGCCGACGGCTTGCCGTACCGGACGTTCTCCTCCAGCGTCCCGTCGAACAGGAAGCCGTCCTGCGGGACCATGACGATGCGCTCGCGCAGGGAGGAGAAGCGGACCTCGCGCAGGTCCCGGCCGTCCACGGTGACGCGGCCGGAGCCGGGGTCCATCAGCCGCGTGAGCAGTTTGGCGAACGTGGTCTTGCCCGAACCGGTCTCGCCCACGATCGCGACCCGGGAGCGGGGCGGGATCTCCAGCGTGACCTCGCGCAGCACGGGCACCCCGCCGGGATAGGAGAAGTGCACGTTCTCGAAGGCGACCGAGATGGGGCCGCGGGGCAGGGTGACGCCCTTGTCCCCGGGGTCGGCCACGTCGGGCGGGGTGTCGAGGACGCCCAGGATGCGGCGCCAGCCGGCGACGGCGTTCTGGGCCTCGTTCAGCACCTCGGTGGCGGTCTGCAGGGGCGCGACGAACAGCGTCACCAGGAACAGGAACGCCACCAGCCGCCCCTGCGTGATCTCCCCCGACAGGCCGAGCCGCACGCCGAGCAGCACGATGCCGGCGATGGCCACGGCGGCCACGATCTCGGTCAGCGGGAAGACGAAGCCGACGATCGTCTGGGCCCGGATCTGGGCGCTCCTGTTGGCGTCGACGGCCGTGTCGATGCGCTCGGCGGTGCGGCGCTCGGAGGCGTAGGCCCTGATGACGGTGGCGCCGACGACGGACTCGCTGACGGCGGCCAGCATGTCGCCGGTACGCTCGCGCACCACCGTGTACGCCCGCGACAGCAGCCGCTGGAAGCGCGGCAGGGCGATCATCAGCGGGATGAAGCAGACCCAGACCAGCAGCGTGAGCTGCCAGGAGTAGACGAACATCAGGACGGTGGCCACCAGGAGCTGGCCGAACGCCACGATGATCATCAGCCCGCCCCATTGCATGAAGTTGCTGATCTGGTCGATGTCGTTGGTGACGCGGGAGACCAGGGCGCCGCGGCGCTCGGTGTTCTGGGTGAGCACCGACAGGTCGTGGACGTGGCGGAAGCCGCGGACGCGCAGGGTGGCCAGGGAGGACTCGGTGGCCTTGTAGAGGCGGACGTTCATGATGTAGCCGGCCAGGGCGGTGAGCACCACGGCCGCCGCGCACACCAGGACGGCGCCGGTGATGTACGGCAGGTCGGGCACGCCGTTCTTGAGCCCCGTGTCGATCGTCTGCTGCACCGCGATCGGCACGATGATCTTGCCGAGGGTCGCGACGACGGCCAGCGCCAGCGTGCCGGCCAGCCCCTTGCGGAACTCGGGGGTGAACGACAGCCCCTGCCGGATCGTGGCCAGGGCGGAACGCTCCGCGTTGACCTGGATGCTCTGCGCCGTCATGCGCTGATCTCTTCCTCTTCGGCGGGGCTGTCGATGGCGGCCCGCTCAGCCTCCTCGCGCTCGTAGGCGGTCACCAGGTTGCGGTAGCCGGCGCAGCGGGCCAGGAGCTCCTCGTGCGAGCCCCGGTCCACGACGCGACCCCGGTCCAGGTAGACGACCTCGTCGGCCAGGGCGATGGTGGCCAGCCGGTAGGCGACGACCACGACGGTCGAGGACTCGGCGGCGTCGCGCAGGCCGTACAGGATCCTGGCCTCGACCTGGGGGTCCACGCTGGAGGTGGCGTCGTCGAGGATGAGCAGGCGGGGGCGGCGCACGACCGCGCGGGCCAGGGCCAGGCGCTGGCGCTGGCCGCCCGACAGAGAGGTGCCGCGCTCGCCGACCCGCGTGTCGAGCCCGGAGGCCAGCCGGCCGACGAAGCCGTCGGCCTGGGCCAGGCGCAGGGCGGCCCACACGTCCTCCTCGCTCGCCTCGGCGGCCAGCGCGACGTTGCCGCGCACGGTGTCGTCGAAAAGGAACGTCTGCTGCGGCACCAGCGCCACCGACTCGGCGATGCCGCCGTAAGCCATCTCGCGCAGGTCCACGCCGTCGAGCAGCACCCGGCCCTCGCCGGGGTCGACCAGCCGGACAAGGAGCTGGACCAGGGTGGACTTGCCGGAACCGGTGGGCCCGACCAGGGCGACGGTCCGGCCCGCGGGCACGTCGAAGGTGACGTCGTGCAGCACCTCGGCCTCGCCGTAGGCGTACGAGACGCCGGAGATCTCCAGCGCGGCGGGGGTGGTGGAGGTGGTGGCGGCGGAGCCGTACTCCATGGAGCCGGTGGCGTCCAGCACGGCCTGCACCCGCTGCCAGCCGACGACGCTGCGCGGCAGTTCGGCCAGCACCCAGCCGAGCGCCCTGATCGGGAAGGCCAGCAGCGTGAACAGGTACGCCACCTGCACCAGGTCGCCGGCGTCGATCGCGGTCGTGGACAGGCGCAGCGCGCCGACGCCCAGCACCGCGAGGACGCCGAGCGTGGGCAGGGCCTCGAGCATGGGGTCGAACAGGCCGCGTACGCGCCCGACGGCGATGTTGGCGTCGCGCAGTTCGTGGGCGCGCCGCCGGAACCGGTCGGTCTCCAGCTCCTCCCTGCCGAGCGTCTTGACGACGAGCGCGCCGTCGAAGCTCTCGTGCGCGATCTCGCTGACCTCGGCGCGCAGTTGCTGGGCGCGGGTGGCCAGCGGGCTGAGCCTGCGCTGGTAGACGAGGTTGAGGACGGCGATGGCCGGGAAGATCAGGAAGCCGACGAGGGCCAGCACCAGGTCGGTCAGCAGCATCGCGACGGCGGCGGTGAAGAGCATGACGATCACGCCCACGGCCATCGGCAGCGGCGCGAGCGGCGCCCAGGCGGCCTCGGCGTCGGCGCTGGCGTTCGACAGGAGCTGGCCGGTCGGGTGCCGGTGGTGCCAGGCCAGCGGCAGCCGGAGATACTGCTTGGTCACGTCCCTGCGCGACCTGGCCTGCATGCGGTACTGCATGACGCCGGCCAGAATGCGCCGCCCCGCCACGCCCAGCGACTTGAGCAGCGCGGCGCCCACGATCAGGAACACGCCGGTCCACAGCGCGCCCGCGGCGGCCTCGCCGTCGCGGAACGCGGGCAGGATGACGTTCTGCGTGGCCCAGCCGAGCGCCCACGCGGACGCGACGGTCATGCCTCCATAGACGGCGCTGGCCAGGACGGCCAGCGCGAACACAGCTCTCTCAGTGCGGATGGCCACCCCAAGGACACGCAGCCCTTGACGCATCACGGCCGAGGTGACCTTGCTCGCCACTCGGTGAGATTCCCTTCAAATCCGACGTTTCTACGTATGTCACTATCACGCCCGATCATTGGGTTATTCCCACAGGTAGGGTTGGCCCCGTGACTCATGCTCGTGGCGAACGCGCCGCGCTCTGTGACCTGCTCGACCGGCTCGGCCCGGACGCGCCGACCCTGTGCACGGGCTGGACCACCGCTGACCTGGCCGCCCACCTGGTGTTGCGCGAGCGCAGGCCCGACGCGATGGGCGGCATCGCGATCAAGCCGCTGGCCGGCTACACCGCCTCGGTGCAGAACGCCCTGAAGGCCCGGCACCCCTACCCCGAGCTGGTCGGCCTCGTCCGCAAGCCCGGCGGGATCTACGGCGTGCTCCCCTTCCTCGACGACGCCGTCAACACGCTCGAATACTTCGTCCATCACGAGGACGTGCGCCGGGCCCAGCCGTCGTGGGAGCCGCGCGAGCTGCCGACCGACCTCGAACAGCTCATCTGGAAGCGGGTCTCGAGCGGCGCCCGGCTGATGCTGCGAAAGTCGCCGGTGGGCGTGGTGCTGCACCGCCTCGGCGGCGGCGTGGTGCTCGGCGGCGCACGCGGCGGCTCCCGGGTCGAGGTCACCGGCCGGGCGGCCGAGCTGCTGATGTTCTGCTTCGGGCGGCAGGCGCACGCCAGGGTGGAGCTCAGCGGCGACCCGCACTCGGTCAGCCTGCTGCGCGAGGCCAGCCTCGGGGTCTGACCCCCGGTGCCCGCCGGCCTCTCGCGCTCAGGTGTAGATCCGCTCGCCGACGGTGGCCTGCGCCAGCCGGCGCAGTGAGGCGATCAGCGTGTCACCCACCGAGGTGCCGATGACCACGATCTCCACCGCGCGCTCGCGGTCGCTCACGTCGCCGCCGAGCAGCCGCAGGTCGGCCTCGGCGATGAGCTCGGCCGCCGCGGCGTAGGAGTCGAGCGCTTCGAGCATGTCGTGCCGGCCGACCTCGTCGAGCGTGGCCAGCACGCCGACGGCGGTGCGGTAGGCGGGGTCGTTCGTCCTGATCCGCCAGCCGCGCCTGACCATCAGCTCGTGCAGGCGCTGCTCCGCCTCGTCCTTGTACGGCCCCGGCCGCGCCTCCTTCCGCTGGGTCACCGTCTTCTGGGCCGCCCCCAGGAGCTCGAGCTCCTCCAGGTCCGGGTTGTCGATCTGGGCGACCAGGTCGCGGATGACCGCGATGGACAGATCTCCGTACTCCACCAGGGCGCGGACGAGCCGGAGCCTGCGTACGTGCTCCTCGCTGTAGTCGGCCTGGTTGCGGCCGGTCGGCCGCCCAGGAGCCACCAGGCCCTCCCGCATGTAGTACTTGATCGTCGGGACAGGGATCCCGGTCGTCTCGCTGAGCTCCGCCATCCGCACGCTTTCATGCCTCCCTCTTGCCGTCTGTGGATAGCCTAGCTATAGATAGTAGTAAGTAGCACTATCTGCTATCCGCTTCGGGAGGGTCTCCCATGCTCCGCCGGCACCGCCCCCTCGTGCTCTTCGCCGCCCTCATGGCCGCGCTGAGCCCCGTCTTCCTCGTCCTCGCCCTCGCCGACCCGCGCACGCTCGACGGCGTCCCGATCTGGTTCAAACCGATGAAGTTCTCGATCTCCTTCGCGCTCTACTCCTTCACCTGGGCCTGGTTACTCTCCCTGCGCCACCGCGCCGGGCGGCTGAGCCGGTGGCTGGGCACGGCCCTGGTCACGGCCCTGGTCACGGCCGCGCTCGCCGAGGTGGCGCTGATCGTGTTCCAGGCCGCCAGGGGCCGCCACAGCCACTTCAACGAGGCCACCCCGCTCGACGGGGCGATCTGGATCGCCATGGGCGTCACCATCGGCGTCCTCATGCTCGCCAACCTCACCGCCGCCGTGCTCGTCCTCGTCGAGCGCCAGGCCGACCGGGTGAGCACCTGGTCCGTACGGTTCGGCCTGATCGTCTCCACGCTCGGCATCTCCTCCGGCGCCCTGATGGTGACCGGCGTGCCCAGGCAGACGTGGGCAGAGGACTTCGCCGGCGCCCACAGCGTGGGCGTGGCCGACGGCGGACCGGGGCTGCCCGTGGTGGGCTGGAGCACCGTCGGCGGCGACCTGCGCGTGCCCCACTTCGTCGGCATGCACGCCCTGCAACTGCTCCCGCTGTTCGCGCTGCTGCTCGCCGCCCTGTCGACCCGCCTGGCGGCGCTGCGCCCCGAGGCGCCCAGGACCCGCCTGGTGATCATCGCCGGGCTGGCCTACAGCGGGGTGTTCCTGCTGGTGCTCTGGCAGGCCCTGCGCGGGCAGCCGCTGATCCGTCCCGACGCCGCGACCCTGATCGTCCTGGGCGCCCTGGTCGCGGCCACGCTCGGCGCGACCGTGGTCGCGCTTCGCCCGCGGACGGAGCCCTCGTGAGCCCGAAACTCCCGGCGCGGCGGGCGCTCACGGCTAAACTCCAGCCCGTACGATGGCTTAGGAAAGAAGCCCCCCGGTTAGGATCATGTACATCTTTACCAAGATGCCTAGTGATCGCCCAGATCCGGGTATATACGGCTGGGAA
>NZ_JBFAIM010000111.1:0-29319 GCF_040654715.1 Nonomuraea sp. NPDC050643
ACCCGGCGCGAACTACGCCAGGATCCCCTATAACCCCTCTCGTGACTGATAGGTGTTTTTAGCCCTATCTGGTGCATTTTCTCTGACACACCCCGATGAACCTGCTCACGGTGCCGAGCAAGGCCATGAGCGGGCAGCTGTACGGGCCATCCAGTGACCGAGGTGTCCGGGTGGCAAAGACGGAGCCACGGGCCGCAGCCCGAGGTCCAGGGCATCGCCTGTCACCACACCGCGGGTCCGGCCGGCGGCGGCGACTACCCGTCGCTCGCGGTGGTGCGTGGCGGCCGGCCCGGCCTGAGCGGGCCGCTGTCGCAGGGTCTGCAGCGCGGTGCGGGTGGCCAGCAGTTCGGTGATGCGCTGGTCGACCTGCTGCAGGTGGGTGTCGATCAGGGCGGTGACGTGCTGGCAAGGCGGCTGGCCGGCGTCGCGGATGGCCGGCCTGTCGGAGGTCACCTTCAGTTGTTCCTTCTCGTCAAGGGGTTCGATGTCACCGCTTCGCATGCGCCATGAACACCACGAAGACGTGACCTTCATGGACAGCACCGGCCTGCGTGTGCTGCCGGACGCCTTCACCGTTGCCGGGCAACACGGTGGTCGTGTCCACTGGACCGCACTGCAGGGCCCGCCGGCCCGTCTCATCGAGATCACCAAGCTCAGTGAACGCTTCCGCCTGCACACCAACACCGCGATCGCGTTGGCGGCCAGCTTGACGGCACCAGATCTGCCGGCAGCCCGAGGGGCGGTTTGAGCTGAACAGAGAGCCGGCGTGCCCCCCGGGGCGCGAATTATCTGGGGCGTCCCGTTATGCGGGGCCAGGCGAGGGCTTCCTGGTCGAGGGGTCTGGAACGGGCCCGAGCGCGGCATAACCCGGGCTGTTAACGACGGCGAGGTGGTTGTCGGCGGGCCGGGGGCGGTAAGGCGGGTGCCGATGGGAGGGGGGCCGACGAGGGCCTTCTCCCTGCATGGCGAGGTCATGGATTCGGTGGCGGTGTGGCCAAGCCAGAGCGCGAAGGGGCCTGCGATTATGACGCCCTTCTGGCCATCCCGGACCACACCGACCAGCAGAACCCTCGCCCGGCTCCGCATAACCGCGCGGCCCAGATAATTGTTCTTATGCCGGTCCCGGCATAAGGGCAAGAAGATCGCCGGACGCAAACGCAGCATCATCACCGACACTCTCGGCCTCCTGCTCGCCGTACTGGTCACCGCCGCCGGCATCTCCGACAGCGCCTACGGCACCACCGTCATCGAGGACGGCGCGGCCCTGGGCATCGATGTCGAAGTCGTCCGCCGCAACCCGGCGACCAGAGGATTCACCCCGTTGCCGCGGCGCTGGGTCGCCGAGCGCACGCTCGGCCGGCCGATGCTCCACCGTCGCCTGGTCCGCGACTACGAAGCCCGACCCGACCGCTCCGAAGCCATGATCCACATCGCCATGATCGACCTCATGAGCCGCCGCCTCACCGGCGAGAACACCCCCACCTGGCGCGGCACCTGAACCCGGAACCAGACAGGATGAAACGCCCACTAAATGGGCTGCTGCGTCGGGGGGCGAGGTGGCGATAGTGGACGGATGATGCGGAATCGCCGCTATCGCGCTGATCTCATCGATATGCCGAGTGGGCGCTGATCGAGCCCCTGTTACCTCCGTCCCGGACTTCATGGTGTCGCCGCTTGAGGCCGATTCAGCAGGATGAAGGTTCATTCACTAGAGCCGTTCCATCGAAGCGTGCGGGTGTGGGACGCAGCGGATCGAGGGCGGCGCGCGTTACTAGGTCATGAACAGTGAGACAGCCGCCCGCGCACCCGCGTCGCCGGACTCCGGGACGGTGCTGGCGGCCCTGTACCAGGAGCACTGGCTCGCCCTGGTGCGCCTGGCCGTGCTGCTCGTCGGCGACCGGGAGAGCGCCGAGGACGTCGTCCAGGACGTCTTCTCCCGGCTGCATGGCAAGCGCCCCGGTGTGCTGAGCCTGGCGTATGTGCGCGTGTGTGTGCTGAACGCTTCCCGCTCGGTCCTGCGCCGACGTGGCGTGGCCGCGCGGGCGGCGGCGCCCGGCCGAATGGACGAGCCGGTGGGCTCGGCGGAGACGGCCGCGCTGCTGGGGGAGTCTAGGCAGGAGATGCTGACGGCACTGGGCCGGCTGCCCAGGCGGCAGCGCGAAATCCTCATTCTGCGTTACTACCTCGATTTGTCCGACGCCGACATTGCGCAAGCGACGCGCGTCAAGGAGAGCACCGTGCGGTCCACCGCCTCCAGGGCCTTGGACCGCCTCCAGCGCGAACTGGGAGGCAAGGCATGACCGGCATCGAGGAACGGCTCAGGGACGCGCTGATCGCCAAGGCCGATACCGTACGCGACGACGGCCGACCGCGTGCCCTGCCCGCGCCGCGCGCGCGCCTGTCGGCCACCCGCTGGTGGGCGCCGCTGGCGGTGGCGGCCGCAATCGCGCTCATGGTGACGATCACTTTCGTGGCCACGCGTTCGATCGCCCCGCCCTCGCCGGCCGTGCGGCCCACGCCCTACGTCGGCCCTCTCGCACCGCCTGTTGAGCAGGTGTGGCCGAACGCCGTGCACGAGATTCCGACCACCGCGCCGGGGAACCGGGCGTTCAAGCCTGACGTGTTCGTCACCGATCGCGTCGTGGTGGGGCGGGGGCTCACCAAGAACCGGCCGGACAGCATCTGGGCCTACGACGTGCGCAAGCGCAGGTTCACCAGAATCGCGAGCCTGGTGAACAGGTTCATCACGAATGAGCCGGTGGTCTTCGGCGACGGGTATGTCGCGTGGTCGGGTTTCCGCGACCGTAAGACGGAGATCTGGGCCGTGCCGGTGACCGGCGGCGTCCCCCGCCGCCTCGGCTCGGTAACCGCCACGATCACCAGCGAAAATATGATCATGGGGGCCGACCACCTGGCCATCGCCGACGGCGCCGTGGTGTGGTCACCGGAGGAGGGCGGCGTCTACCGACTCTCGCTAAAGGGCGGCAGTCCGACCCTGATCAGCGGAACAAGAGGGTTCTACCTGGTCGAATGGCCCTGGGCCGGCTGGCCGCGCAACGAACGCATGGTGGATCACCCCATCCCCCGCCCGATGGAGCATCTGAAGAACGTGCTGACCGGCGAGACCAAGGACGCGACCCCTCCTTCGGGCCGGACGTCGTGGGATGGCTGCGGAGTGATGTGGTGCTTCAACGACATCGAGGCCTGGCGGCGCGACGGCACCGGCCACCGTGCCCTGCCGGGGCAAGCTACCCATGGCGACCTCTACTCGGGCCGCTACATTCTGCTCCACCAACGTGACCCCGCCGGCAAGAGAGCCTCGGCCGTGCATGACCTCGCGACGGGACGCACCGGTCTGCTGCTCCATACCCCGACGCGCCGCGGCGACAAGGCACCTCCTACTCTGCACCTGCAACAGGGGATGTTCTGGTACCAGACAGGGCGCGGCACACAGGTTCTAGTCCATCTTGTTCCTTGACGCCCTTATGAACGGCGATCGATATGCCCATGTACGTGATTACGGGCTCTTATCACGTACATGGGCGATCACGGTGGCACTTCGAGGGGCCTCAGTCTTCTTCAGTGGGTGCTTGAGAAGGGTCGATAACGGTGGGCGTGTCCGCTGCTGCGTCGAGGGGCGAGGTGGCGATAGTGGACGGATGGTGCGGAACCGCCGCTATCCCTCTGATCTCGCCGATGCCGAGTCTGGCCTTGCGGCATTGAGATAGGCGCCTTGCCTCTCCAAGAGTTAGAGCAACCGACCACGTGGTCGCGGTAGGCGACGTCGCGAGTGAGGATTGAGGAGGCGTGACCGAGGACCTCCTGCACGAACTGCTTCGGCGACGCGGGCGGCAGGCCGACCACCGGGGTCATAACGTCAGCCCGGCCGTGCGGCACCGTGTCGGCTTCAATGCACTTCGCGGGTCCGCCCACTCGTGTCGAAGCGGAGCCGTACCACGGCGGGCATGTATTCCAGGCCTAGCGCGGCCCGCAGGTCGGGGAGTGCCTCGTCGTGCAATCGGGTGATCAAGGCATCCGGATGCGCCGAAGCTTGCGAGGTCACTCGCAGGTCCAGGACGGGTATATCCGGCTTCCCGCGCAGCGAGGCCCGCACGCGCCGCACGCCCTCGTAGGCGCTCACCTGATCGGCCACGGCTTCGCTGGCCTGCCTGCCGCCGATCTCGGTGACCCCGGACGGGCCGGACTCCAGGCGCATGCGACCCAGGCGGTCGAGCCGGAACTGAGCGAGCAGCCAGCTCAGCCCGATAACGCCCACCACGACGCCGCCGGCGGCGATGGCTGGCCAAAACCAAGAGGTGGAGCGGGCGAAGGCGGACACGGGAGCAGGCAGCAACGGCGCCCGAGCCGCGTTTACGCCGAAGACGCCCAGGCCGCGCGCCAGGGCGGCGCCGCCTGCCACGAAAAGGATCAGGCCGAGCAGCGTCAGGCCGGTTCGGTTTCCCCACGCGATGCCCCGGCCAAAGGCTCTGCCTCGTCTCATGACGCACCTCTTACCTTGGCCTTGACCGTGTAGCGACCGACCGGCGCGAGCCTGGACAACTCGGCCTCCACAGCGGTCCGTACGCGCTCGTGTATCGCGGCTGTGTTGCGCAGCTTCGTGCTCACGCGTATGGTCACCCGCCGCCCGAACACGTTCGCCCGTGCCCGGCGCACGCCGTCCACCTGGGCCGCCACCGTGCCGAGCACTCGGGCCAGCATGCGCCGCGGCATGCTGATGATCATGTGGGAGTCGCCGCTGCGCAGCGGCACCAGTCGGGGCCGGCCGGAGATTGTCCCGATCAGGATGAGCAACATCCCTGCAATCCCTATGGCCACGGCGCACGCCATGACGGCGGTGTCCTGCCAGGTTGAGGCACGGGCCCAGTCCGCCACGCGATCGTACGGCACGATCAACGCCGGGCGACCGAACATCGCCGAGATCGTTTCCACCGCGGTCACCAGCCCAGCCGCGAACAGGACGAGTGCGGCGATCGCAGCCGGAACCTTCCGTCTGGTGCGAAAGAAGCGCCCCGCCCCCATCCCGCGCGCGGACGCGCGGGGTTTAGGGATTTCCCCGGTGGTTCGATGGGGTTCGGGGGATTCAACCCCCGCGTGGAGAGTCGTCATAGCCGCTCCTCGGTCCTGGCACGAGCCGGACGATATCGATGTCGACGTTCTCAACGGTGATGCCGGTTAGGTCACCCACCCGGCGCATGAGCCGCTCGCGCGTCTCCGCCGCGACCTGCCGCACCGGTGCCGGATAGCGAACGGCGATGCCGACCCGCACGGCGGCGACCGCTCCGCTGACAGACGCCGACACGCGTGGCCTTTCCGCGAGCCGGTCGTCGGCGGCGGCCACCTCTGTTGCGATCTTCACGAACGCGCGCTCGGAGACTGTGGTGGCGCCGTGCCCGGCCGTGGCGGTCACTGCCGCCTTGCCCGAAGCGTCGGCATCTCGAAGCCGCCCTCGAAGATGAGCCCGATGAAGAAGCCGACGGCCCCGAGGACGAGCACGATGAGGAAAGCGTTGAGGCCGCCAAAGGCACCCACGATTCCTAGGATCGTGCCGAACGTGAGGCCGACGACAGACCAAACAGGGAACTGACTCATGATGATCTCGCCTTTCTCTTTTCTTCGATGCCGGTGACATCGTCGACCGTCAGGTTCACACGCCTGCCGTCGGCCAGCAGGGCTACAGCTTCGCGAACCTCAGCGGCGACTTCGGGTATCGGTCTGCCGTACCGGACGGCCACATGAATCTCGATCTCCTCATCGCGCAGGCATACCCCTGACACGGATTCGCCTGGAAGGTATGTGGCAACCGTCCCGAACGGGCCGCCGGTGAGCGCGGCGACGCCGGGGCAGGAGGCCACCATCTCGGCAATCCGCCTTGCATCCGGAGTGGTCCGGGGCTGCGTGATCCTCGGGTTCGCGGGAACCGCCGGGTCGAACCTGAGGTCCGTACGGCCCCTGCCCGTGGTCATTGAACCCGCGCCCCTCCCGTGGTGCCTGAGGACTCGTCCTGGCTCGGTAGGTAGACGTCGTCCACCGCGACGTTCACCTCGGACACCTCAAGCCCGCACATCCGCCCGACGACTGTGATCACGTTGTCGCGGACCGCTGCGGCGAGGCCCGGGATGGCCACGCCATAGTCGACAACCAGGTCGATGTCCACGGCTGCTTGGCGCTCGCCGACCTCAACGGCGATACCGCGGGTCACGCCGTTCTCGGCGCCGAGTCTGCCCTTGAACGCGCCGAACGCGCGTGCTGCGCCGGTGCCGAAGTCGTGAACCCCGGAGATCTCCCGGGCAGCCACGCCCGCAATCTTCGCGACGACGTTTTCGGCGATGGTGGTGCGGCCCCGGTCGGTCACCAGGCTGGAGCCTGCCGTACGCCCCGCAACCGCATGGTCGTGGGCGCTCTCTCGCTGAACTGGCACACCCTGGGTCGATGGCGCATTGGTCTCCGTCATATGAATCCCCCCTTTGGCCTTTCCGGGCGACCTTGTCACTTTTCAACCCCTATATCCACATATACCCCTTTCGGTGGGGGAAAGTGTGGAGCTCGGGGTTAGGTTGAGTCACGGGCCCGCCTCGACTTGCCAAAGTCCTTCCTGGGTGGTCGGTATTGCAAGGGCTTTTAGAAGGCGCCGACCTATGGGGCCGACAGATCAAGCTGCTCGCGACCCGGCCGCTGAGGTCAGGCACCCGTCACCAGACGGCAATGTTCGGTCAAAATCTGATGCGGCAAGAGATGGCGCTCCGGCGACTCGCCTGGGAATTCCGTCAAGGTGCTGCCGCCTTAGTTCGACGCATGCATTCACCGTCTCAGGTTTTACCCACATTGACGAAACCATGAGATCGACCAGGTATTCTCTTACCCACTTTCCGGGCAGTCGTCCATTGGCGGACATTTGCCATATAGCGGGAAGGAAGCCCGAAAATGGGTATAAAGAGTAAGATCTCCAACAAGGCCAAGGAGCTCAAGGGCAAGGCTAAGGAACGAACCGGAGAGGCCACAGACGATAAGATTCTCAGGGATGAAGGCAAGACCGAAAAGGTCAAGAGCAATCTCAAGCAGGCTGGCGAGAAGGTGAAGGACGCCTTCAAACACTGATCCCGCCAGAGCGCGCAGGCGGCGGATTCCCACAGCGGCTTCCGTCGCTTGCCGGTATCACGGTCTCGCTCCACTCAAATCTCCAACGTGTACGCCCGGTGTTGCGTCGAGAAGGCCCGCGTACGCCGTCTCGAAGTGCCCGCCAGGCAATCCAGTCAGGTCATGACGATCGCCCCCAGGAGGAGAACAATCTCAAGATGACGACCTGGCCGTGACGAAGGTGGCGGCATGCCGACATCCTGCGACAGAGGCCGAAGCCGGCCACGTCGGCGAGCCAGTTGGCAGGGCGGCGAGAGCCAGAGAGACCAGATGCTCACGTCCGGCGATCCCGATCGTCTCAGCCCCCATCGACCCCCGCCGTGCGTCAGTCGAGGGCGCCTTAGAGGCAAAGTCGAGCGAGCCCCCTTGAGACACGGACGCGATTACGGAGGTGCGTCGTCCTGCGAGATGCAGTGGCGTGACCACCACAATGATCGTAAGCGACGAGACTGGGACCCACGGCTCGCGATACCGGTGTTCTTTCAGCCGCGCCAAACTGCTGTTCACGGATCACGATCTTGAGCACCGGCGCAGCCATGTGCCGGGTCCCGACGAACGCCGGATCGCCGAGCAGGCGCGGCGCGGCCTCGATCAGGCCATGTGCGGAGGATGTCCGTACCATTCACAAGACTCAGACATAAATCGCAACACACTCAGATCAAAAGCCTTCGCAGACATTTCAGTCAGCCGGGAGCAAGGTACCGAGCGGGCCGAGGTCCAGGTTGAGGTCCTCCGGTGCCAGACCGAACCGCTCGCAAAGGTCGGTCATGGCCTCTTCCAACCGCATCAGGGTCAGTCCCAGTGCCTCCACTTGCTCGTCGGTCAGGTCACCGCGGTCCATCCGCCGCACGCACTGACGCTCCACGAGTTGGCGGATCAGCTCGACCAACGTCAGGACGAGGCGGCTCAGGTCACGCTGCACGCAGTCGGCGTCGGTCTCCAGCCGCCACCCGTCCGGTTTCACTGCCGGCCGGTCAGCCTGGTCCGTCATGCCGCAGCCCTCCTTCGATCGCATCATGCTCCCTCACGGACACCAGCAGTGCTCGCAGGGAGATCCGTACAAGGTCGATGCCGGAGATGGACAGGACGATGTCACCCGTCACCACTACCCCGCTCGCCAGCATCCGGTCCAGCAAATCGACCAACGCCACCCGCTGCTCGGGCAGGCGACCCTCGGCGGCGAGCCGGGCACCCCGCGGCTCAGGAAGGGCCACCGCACGCCGCCTCGCCGTCCGGCTCGAGCGCGGCGAAGGAGTAGGGCGCCCAAGGGCCGATGAGCTCAACAGCGACACCCTGCCCTGCGATGCCCTCGATCGTCCGTACGAACTCGTCGGCACGCTCCTCATCCACCAGGTAGGCGCCATTAAGCACCATCGGCTCCTGTCGTCCGGACAACTGCGGGTCCTGGGCCCGGTGACGTCTACCGACGACAGCGATGCCCATCAGTGCATCGTGCACGGCTTGAGCGCGTTCAGCGGCCCGTCGCCAGTCCGCCTCCCGTCCGCGCAGGGCAGCCCGGCGGCGGTTCAGGTACGCCGTTCCCGGTGCCGCGCCCTGCGGCTCGAGGACCAGTTCGGGGACCGGCTCGGGAACACCCGCTACCGTGTAGGCCTTCACACCCCACTCCCAGCGGCCTGCCACTCGGGAGAGCACCGAGTCGAACTCGTGGTACCTCGTAGCGAGAAGCTCCCTTACCTGTTCTTCACCCGAATAGACGGTGATCAGCCGAACCGGGGCCGTGGGCCGCATCCGGGCGACGGCCTCCACGACCCGGTGGTGGGTGCGCGCGGTCTCTTCCAGCCAGCCGAGGTCCTCCATCGACCGCCGCAACCGCTCCTCACCGAACTCTTCGAGCGACACCGTAGTGAGGAAGGCGGCAAGGCCGCGGTGCACAAGACAACGCACAGGCTCGCCAGCCACGCCCACGAGGCCGTCAGGCTCTTCGCCCCCCTCCCGCGTGATCGCGTACACGTAGACGCCCTGGTCAGCGACCATGCTCGACCGCCTGAGTGGAGCGGCGGCCGACGCTCGCGGCGTCCCTTTCCTCGGCCCGTACGGCCAGCGTTTCCTCCAACGTCGCAAGACGGCGCCGCAGCGTGGCGTTCTCCTTCGCCAGTTCCTGGTTGTCGCCAGTGAGCCATGGATCGTGCTCCCACCAGTCGATGCCCATTTCGCGAGCCGTCTCGACCGAGGCGATGAGCAAGCGCAACTTGATCGTCAGCAACTCGATGTCAAGCAGGTTCACCTTGATGTCGCCCGCGATCACCACACCCCTGTCGAGCACCCGTTCCAGGATGTCTCCAAGGTTCGCCGACTCGCGGCCGCCGTAGGGGGAAGGAGTGGAGTCACCTATGTACGGGCTCGACCGCACGGCGGGGCTCACCACGCGCCCTCTGCGGCTGCGCCGCTGGCCCGCTTGTAGCGGCGTGTCCGGCGGTAGGAAAGGAGATTGCCCCCCATGTCGAGATCGACATTGTAGAGGGCCAGGATGTCCCCAGAGGATGGGATGCGGCGGTCCTCCACGACTTCAACCCCGACCAGCCACCCGTCGTCCGTCGGCTCGACCAGCGTGACGCCCTCGACTTCCTTGCCCGTCAGCGAGGTTATCGCGTGCAACCCCGCCTCGCCCGCCTCTGCGGCCGGGAGCTCCGCGGTGATCTCGCGAGACGGCTCTGCCTCGCGGCGGTCGTCCGCGACGTGTCTGTGTGCTGTGCGGTCGCTCTCGGTTCCCTGCCTGGCAGGCAAGAGAATCACCCCCGTATCCTTGGTGCGGCCTCCCGTCAGTGCTTACCGACCGGCCATCCTCTGCATGATCTCCTCCACCGCCCGGGCCGCCTCCTCCTCGGAGATCCGGCCGGTGGCTCTGGCCTCCTCCACCTGTTCCAGGTGGCGCCGGACCACGACTGGATCGTGCGTTTCCCGCTCGACCTGGTCTCTGAGCATCTCGCCCAGCTTGATGACCGCGTAGATCGGCATGAGTGGCCAGCCGAAGAGCAGTGTTCCCAGTCCCATCGGTTCCCACTCCTCCATATCGTCACTCTCTGTAATAGCCGTCAGCTCGTCGTGACGAAGTCGTAGGGTGCCAGCGGCCCCAGCAAGCGCATCTCGACGCGGCCTGACCACTGGCTGGCCAGCCTGTCCACGGCCTGTTCGAGTTCAGCCTGTCGGCCCTGCTCCATCAGCACGGCCACGTGCGCGGCGTCGCGCTCGTGGCTGGGATTGCGCAGGACCACCTGTTCGCACAGGTCCAGGAGATCCTCGACCACCGTTTCCGTGTCCGTCTCGCGCTTGCCCGCGATCGTGCGCTCGATGATCTCCCCCAGCCGTATCCGCTCGTTGCGTGTCGCATCTGCGGGCAGGCCAGCGATCCGCCGGCGAAGCTCGGCTGCTTCCCTGCTCTCCTCCAGTATCTCGGTCAAGATCGCCCGCTCGTCGTACCGCGCCTTGATCACGTACTGGGCCAGGCCCTCCAGCTGTTGCAGGCCGTCAACAAAGGTGTCGTGGTTCGGCTTCAGCAGTTCCTCGACCACGGCTTCGGGACTCGTCAGCACCGCTCCGAACCGGAACGGCAGCACCGGGACCTCCATCGCGGTCTGATCGAGAAGTCGCTGATGCGCCTGGAGATCTGCTGGCCGACCCAGAGGGCGATCCGCCTCCACGTCGCTCACCAGCGCGGCAATCTGCCCGAATGTCACCAGCCGCACCTGCCCGGCGGGTTCGCCGACCCCTTCGATGCCGGGCGCCATTTCCACATCTCCCGGAACGATCCCGTACACATAGGAGGCGCTGCTGTCCGTACGAGCCCCTGCGCTCTCCTCTGGCCGGGAAGCTTGTCTGCGTTGCGGCATGGTCAACCATCCTCTCGGCGGTGGCGCCGACGTGGCTGTTCTTCGCGGCCAGCGGAACCGTCCAGCACGTCGTCCTGTAGCTCTTCGCCAGCGGGCTCCACCGCTCCCTTGACCGTCGCCTTCTCCTTGTCGATGGCCCTGGCCTGCGTCACGCCCTCGACGACCTCCGGCAGGCCCTTCTCCGTGGCCGACAGGTCAAGGCGGTTGGCCGCCTCCGCGAAACGCATATAGGTGTCCACGCTCGCAATGACGACTCGCGCGTCGATGGTCAGCACTTCGATGCCGACAAGAGAGACTCGGACGAACGCGTCTATGACCAGGCCCTTGTCGAGAATGGTGTCGATGACGTCTGCCAGACCTGACGCCGAGGCGCCATCGCCCCCTGGTATGCCGCGGCTGGCGGGTTGCATGGTCATATCGCCTCCCTGATGATCGTTGGCAGGGTCTTCGCCGGCATCCCTCAGACGCGGGCTACTCGGTCCGGGTCCGGCGCCGGCGGATCGGACGTTCCTGCTCGGGGGCTCGGCGGTGGGGCGCTCCGGGCGTGCGACGCGCGGTGGCCCTCCTCGCCGGGGGCTTCTCTTCTTCCTCGGGCTCCTCCTCTCTCCACATGTCCTCTTCCTCTTCGCCCTCTTCAGGCTCCTCTTCCTCTTCGCCCTCCTCGGGCTCCTCTTCCTCTTCGCCCTCTTCAGGCTCCTCTTCCTCTTCGCCCTCTTCAGGCTCCTCTTCCTCTTCGCCCTCTTCAGGCTCCTCTTCCTCTTCGCCCTGCTGAGCCTGCTCCTGTTGGATGGCGCTCTCGTGGTCCATGACGACTTCGCCATCACGGATTTCGCCACGCCAGCCCTGCACTTCGTCGGGGTTCTGCAGGAGGTGCGCCATCACATGCCGTCTGAAGTGTTTGAGCTCCAGCCGTACCCGTCGCCCCTGAGCTCGCCACAAGTTGCCTGTCCGCTCGAACAAGCCCTGGGGGTGGTACTCCAGTACCACCAGGATCCGAGTCAGATCAGGAGTGACCTCGTGGAAGGTCACGGCTCCGTCGACGTACCCCTTCTGTCCCTCGGAGTGCCAGATGATCCGCTGGTCCGGGATCTGCTCGGTAACGTGGGACTTCCACATCCGGTGGCTCAGGAAGACCTGAGCCTTCCAGGAGAGCTTCTCGTCGGCATCCTGCTTGACGGTCTCGACCTTCTTCATGAATTTCGGAAAGTCCTGGAACTGGGTCCATTGGTCGTACACCAGACGTCGTGGCGCACCAATGTCGAGCGTTTCGACGATACTGGTGAGCTTCGCGTGGCCGCCTTTCCCGCGGCCGCCGGTGATCCGCTGCACCATGCCCTTCAGGCCGCCCATCAGGCCACCCTTGAGCCCGCCCTTCAGAGCGCCGCCCAACATGCCGCCCGGTTTGTCCGACCCTGTCACCGCACTCATCAAGCCCTTTCCCCCGGTCTCGACGTAGTCGGTGAGCCGGCCAGTCAGACCGTCGAGTTTGTTTCCCGCCAGGGAGAGCGCACGTGTGCCGGCCGCCTGCAGAAGACCTTGGGCCGACTGCACCAGCCGATCCATCGGCAGGTTGTCGGCCAATCCCCGACCAGCCTCCCCGGCCTTGCTCACAGCTTCCTCGGCGCCTTTTCCCGCCGTGTCTTTCGCGGCTCGGCCGGCCGTCTCGGCCGCGCCCGCTGTTCCACGGACGGCTTCGGTCGCCGCTTTCGTCGCTGTTGTTGCATCAGCCATTCCACTCACCCCCGTGACTGGCCAGCCCGCCGGACAGGACGCGTTGGCCGCTGCGCCTTGCTTTTCTCTGGCTGCTCGGGCTCCTCGGGTTCTTCCTCCTCGTAGCCCTCTTCCTCGTAGTCCTCGTCCTCGGCGGCTGCAGGCTCCTTTATGGGCTGGCCTGCCGCTTTGGCGCCCTCGGGCTCCCGGATGGATTCGGCGCGCTCGTGCAACTTGCCGCTCAGGGAATCGATCTGCCTGCTCGTGGCGGCGATGGCAGCCGCCTTGCCGACCTCAACGAGTTCGCCGCGGAGACGGTCGGTGATCTGCTGAAGCTCTGCGGAGGAGCCGACGGCCTTGATGCCCTGCGCGAGCAGGCCACCCTCTCCGCTGCGCACGCGTCCCGCCAGCCCCGCCGCGGCCAGTGCTGCCGCCATCCGTAGCTTGCGGCGCCGTCCGAGGTAATAGCCCGCGAGTACGGCGAAGGCTACTTGCAACCTAGTCGACATGATCAGCACTCCTTCACTCGCCAGCCATCCCCATGTGCGCGCATTAGCCGTTTGGGGACGTACCGATGCCTCTCCGCCTGGACCTGCCCTCAAAGGGGACGAAATACCATATATCGGACAAAAGTGGCGCGGGCTTGGCGAGATAGGGACGCGTAAGCCACCAGATCTGCCCGCAGAGGGAGGGGCTGTTTTGAACTGAACGGAGAGCCGGCGTGCCACCGAAGCGCCGGCTCGTGGCAGCCGTCCCGAGCAGGCGTGGACGTCGGCCCGTCTCGACCTCAGACGGTCAAGAACGGATGAATGTTCACCCTGAGCACGTCAGAACGCATCAATGATCAGCGTCCCGCACGATGACGTGTGTGGCCTCCGATGGGCCCCGGGACGACACGCAAGAGCCGTTCCCTCCCAAGGCATGGTCTTCCCGCTGAATGAGCCAGGCTCCGCCGTGTCCGGACGGCTACCGAGCAGCGGTCACATGGCGACGGCTCAGCAGAAGGCCCAGGGCGATCATGCCGATGCCCAGCACCAGATGCAGCCAGTTGTCGGCGGCGTTGAGCGGGACGAAGTTGGCCGAGCTTTCATGGCCGATGAGCATGCCGTAGACCCACAGCACCAGGTAGACGACGCCGCCACCGATGAGGAAGTTGCGCGCGCCGCTCCAGGTGCGGGCCATGAGGACGCCGGCGATGCCGAACAACAGGTGGACGACGTTGTGCAGGATGGAGACCTGGAAAACACCGAGCAGGAGTGCGTCGGACTGGTGGCCGGCGAACTGCAGGTCGCCGTAGTTGGTCGTGATGCCGGGAATGAAGCCCAGCACGCCGACGAGCAGGAAGACCGCCCCCATGACGAGCACGGCGAGCTGCACGGGCGTTCGTACGGCGGGAGTGCGTCGGGTGTTCATGAGACCCTCCCCTTTTCGAACTCATCTCTCCCCTACCCCCAGGCACGAGCTCATGCGTCTTCGCCGGCCGCAAGCGCTGTCGGCCCTCTCTGTCAGACTGCTGGGCAGCAGCAGCACGTGCACCAACTGCGGCCGATGCACCAGCGGACGAACGTCATCCGCACCCGCTGGTGGTACATCACAGGTAAGCCGACCCGGGGCGACGGTAGAGCTCGCACCCCCTACCCCTCGACGGCGCGTGGAACCCGAGAACATCGGGCGCGGTTTGTGAAGTCCTCTGCACTGATTCCCGAGGTCATCTTCAAACTGACTGATCTGAACGCGCCTTGCTCATCCGAGCTTCGCGGTACGCCGACGCCCTGCGCGGCGCCACCCAGACGGAGCCGACGACCCGCCCGCCCTGTGACACCCGACCAATCCCGCCCCGGCCTCCGGGCCCACTTGATTTTCAGGACGCGGGTTTCCGGGAGCCCTGGTCGCTTCGGTGTCCTGTCGGTTCCTGTAGGGCGATCGCCGCGTCGTTGTCGGAGATGTCGTCCGCGGCAATCCGTTTGTGTATCACCACAGCCCGCTGTCAGTATGAGGGCCCATGCGTCACCCTCTTGACACACTGGACTGGCCGATTTCCACCGAGCGGCTGCTGTTGCGCCGGGCTGCCCCCGATGACCTGGACGCGACCTGGGCCTTCCGGCAACTGCCGGAGACTCACGAATGGGTCGCGGCCGCCACAAAGACCTACGACGACTACCGTGAGCGTTTCCTCCGCGAGGAGCGGCTCGTAGACCTGCTCATCGTCGAACTGGACGGCCGGGTGATCGGCGACCTGACACTGAAGGTCCAGGACGGTTGGGCCCAGGAAGAGGTCGCTGACCAGGCGGAAAGCGTCCAAGGAGAGCTCGGGTGGACGCTCGATCCCTCCTATGGCGGCAAGGGCTACGCCACCGAAGCGGTACGCGCCCTCATCGACATCTCCTTCAAGAGTCTTGGCCTGCGCCGCCTGCACGCGGACTGCTTCTACGACAACGAATCCTCGTGGCGGTTGATGGAGCGGGTCGGGATGCGCCGCGAACAGCACACGGTGAGAGACTCACTCCACCGCACCAAGGGATGGCTCGACGGTCTCTCATACGCGCTCCTGGCCGAGGAATGGCCTGCTCACGAGTGATTACGGCGGAGACGCTTGAAAGCCCTCGCCGGGACGAAGATCACGCTGTCACGTCGCGTTCTTCGGTCAGGCTCTTTTCGCGCAGTGGGTTGATTCTGAGGCGGGACAGGTAGGTCATGGCTTGCATCACCAGCCCAGAAGGGCGAACGGGTCGTGGTTGGGCGGGTTGTCCGGGGTGTTGCGGGCGTTGGCGAATCCGGTCGGCGGGCTGATCCACAGGTGCCGGACGCGGCGGCTGGTGAAGCGGCGCTCGCGGGGGGCGAAGGAGTGCGGGACGTCGGTGCGGGAGTCGTCGCCGTCGGGGTCGTCGAGGGTGGCCGGCAGCCGGACGGTGTCGGGGCGGCCTCGGTCGCGGGCGTAGAGCTGTTTGGCGGTGTCGGTGGCCTGCCAGGGCACGGCCTTCAGCACGGCGAGCAGCGGGCCGGGGCGCACATCGAGGAAGAGCGGCTGGGTGGGGACGCAGGAGCGGCGGCCGAGGGCGAGGGGGAAGGCGGGGCGGCGGACGGCCTGGGCCAGTGTTTCGATCAGGGTGGCGGGGCCGTGCAGGGCGGCGAGGAAGACGGCGTCTTGGAGGTAGAAGCGCTGGGTGATGTGGGTGTGTTTGGCGGGTGAGGTGGGCTTTTGCACGCCCTTGGCGGACACGCCGGCTTGGGGCAGCGGGCGTCCGCGGTAGTCGCTGACGGTGTGGTAGTCGCGCAGCAGGCTGCCGGGCTGGTCGACGCGCACGCCGAGGTGGAGGCCGAGCAGGTCGTCGATGCGGTCTTCGCGCTCCCGGCCGCAGGCGGCGGCGAGCAGGCCCAGGACGCCGGATCTGGTGGGTTCGGGCCGGGTCTCGCGCCGGTTGAAGACGCTGCGGTCGCCCCCGGACTGCAGGGGGCCGGCCAGCCGCAGCACCAGGGTCGCCTGAGGGGTGGCTTGTGGGGTGGTCATCGGGCTTGTCCGATCTGCTCGGCCAGGCGGGCGTGTACGCCGGTGATCAGCGCGGAGAAGGGGGTGTTCGGGCCGAGGATGGTGGCCAGCCGTTCGCCGGTGTGCCGGTCGGGGTCGAAGGTGTGGCAGACGGCGACGTGCGCGGGGGTGTCACCCCATTGGCGGGTGGCGCGGTCGTGTTCCACGGCCAGCCGGACGGCGGAGTCGGCGGCCAGGCCCTCGCCGTCGTCTTCGGGTAGGAGCGGCTTTTCGAAGGGCGGAGACGAGGTTGACCGGCTGGTCTTCGCGCACGACGACGGCGAGCAGGCTGGGCAGGGTGCGGTGGGCGAAGGAGTGTTGGTGGCCGGAGAGGATGGAGCGGGCGAAATGCTGAATGAAGGCGTCGACGGCGGTCAGTCGAACTCCAGGTCGACGGCGTGGGTGGACAGCGCGTGGGCGACCTGGACGGCGGCGTCGACGTTGAGGGCGGGGATGTCGGCGACCATGCGGCCGAACAGCGCCACGTCCATCGGGTGGCCTTGCTGGAGTTGCGCGGCCACGGGGAGGTCTGTGACGGCCTTGGCCAGTTCCTCGTCTTCCAGAGCGGTCAGGTCGGCGGCCTGGTCGGCGACCAGGCCGATGATGTCCTGGAGTTGGCGGTAGCCGAAGAACAGCAGGTAGGCGGTGTCGCCGGCCTTCTTGCCGGGCTTGATGCCCAATGGTTGCAGCAGCGCGGTGGCCAGCCGGGTGGCCCGCTCGGGGGCGTGCTGGGCGAAGCGAGTGCGGGTGGCGCGCTTCCACGCCTGGGAGGACCGCCGTGGATCGTCGGGTGGACTCCGTGCCGGCAGGCACCTCCTGTCACCGACGATCCGACTGCCTCTTCTCGTCGGCCCTCTGCTGCTACACACGACTCGTCCGCCTCTCCACGGAGGACACCGTTTTGCCGAGGGCGTGGAGCGGAAAATCCTGCGTCACCATCCAGGTCGCGCTGGTGCGCCGAAGTCCGTGATGGGCTAGATCGAGGGAGACAGAGTGTGTCGACCATCTGATCCCGGCTTGTGGCGTCTCACACTGTCGCGGTGGTGAGCATCCGGCCTCGGTCAAGTGACCGCGTCACGCGCTTGGGGCATTCGTGCGTGCCTGACGGGGGCGCCGGCACGCCACTTGTCGGTTGTGCGGAAGCCCAATCAGGAACTGCATGCCTGACCTGATGTCGGTCCAGCCGGACTCGGACCGGAGCCGGCCACTGGCGTCGGCGTCGATCAGGCCATGAGCGGTCGCGAACACGACGATTGCGAGCGTGGTGCTGGGCGAGCTGCGCTGGCCATCGACGGCGTTCAGTACCTCTGAACTGGAACTGTCGGTAAGAAGCGATGGAAACGCCGAGGAAACAAACGCCGTGATTGCATCGCTGGCGCATCTGTTCCCGTGACAGGAGATTCCATGGCATTGCCGCGTCCCTCGCCCGACCATGCCCCATCGCGCCGTTCGACCCTCGGACTGCTGGGCGCCCTCCCGTTGGCGGCCGGTGCTCTGGTGGCCGCGCCGGGAACCGCCGAGGCGAACACCGCTGCCTCGGCGGGTTCTGGCCGGATTCCGCAGGACCTGCGCCCTGGAGGGGCCTTCGACCGGTACCTCAAAGAACTGGCGGACAAGGATCAGTTCTCCGGCACCGTGACGATCGCCCACCGTGGCCGTCACATCCTGGCCCGCGCCTATGGTTGGGCGGACAAGGAGAACAAGGTACCGAACAAGATCGATACCATGTACGCCCTGGCCTCCACCTCCAAGCTGTTCACGGGGCTGGCCGTCGTACAGCTCGTTCAGCGGGGCAAGCTCAAGTTCTACGACCTGGTGAGCAAACACCTGGACGGCCTACCGGCGCAGATGGCCCAGAGCATCACCGTGCACCATCTTCTGACACACACCAGCGGGTTGGGTGACGCACGGCGTCCCGGTGAGAAGCCGCCGCCGGAGAAGATCTACAACAGCTACGAAGAGCAGATGGCGGCATTCTGGGCAAATCTGAGGACCTTCGAGCTGGAGTTCACCCCCGGGACGAGGAAGGCCTACAGCAGCATGGGCTACAACCTGCTCGGCGAACTCGTGGCGAGGGTCTCCGGCATGTCGTTCCAGGACTACACCCGCCAGAACATCTTTCTTCCGGCCGGCATGAAGGACTCCGCCTATTACACCCGCCGCCAGTGGCTGGCCGACAAGCGCATCGCCCATCCGTACATGTATCAAAAAGACGGGACGCGGGTCGACGCCGTCCGCAATCTCGACAAGGGCTCCGTCTACGGCGACGCAGGCCAAGACAGCAACTCCGCGCGGGGATGGATGGGCACAGGCGGGGGAAACGGCTTCTCCACCGCCCCCGACCTCGTCCGTTTCGCGGCCGCGCTGCAAGCCGGCAAACTCGCCTCCCGGCCCTACACCGAGCTGTACGTGAACGGAAAGATCTCCGCCAAGCCGCTGAAGGAGGACACCTCCGGCAGTTCCCTTCGCGGCGAGACCTTCCAGGCGTACGGGCCGGTGGCCCCCACCTTCAACAACCAGCGCATCATCACCCACGGAGGCGGCGCCGGAGGCATCTCGACAAGCTGGTCTCTCTACCTCGACACGGACTGGACGGCCATCATCCTCAGCAATTACGACCTGCAGAGCATCGAGCCCATCATCGACCTCGAACGACGCCTGATCACCGGCGCGCGGTAGCTCCAAGACCGGTAGTGCTTTGTTGAGCCCAAGGAATCCCATAGACGATCTATGGCTGCAGGCCGGGATCGTAGGACACACGAGATCCGCGTACGCATCGCCGGCCAGTCACATGGTGCGCGAGGATGTCGGCCGCTGGAAATGTGAGAGCGCACAGCCAGGCTACGCGCTGTATCTCTGGACCCGTTACACGAAGTCCTGGCCGCGGTTGACCAAGCAGCCGTTTTCATCCCCGTGCGAGAGGCTGCTGAGCACACCATGATCGCGAGGCTGACGTCCGCCTGATGGCATGGCGAGAACCCTGGTGGAGAGGCACAGGCTGTACCGGGAGGAGATGGTGAAGTCCGTCGGCCGGGTCTGGTTGGTCAGCGGTTGGTTCCAGCGGATCGTCTCGCTGCTGGGCGCCGTACAGGTGAGGTCGAGCAGACCACCACACCAGCGGCCTCGATCACGGTGCACCCTCGGTCTCGGCACCGTCTCCTCCTCACCGGCCTGATCACCTTGGAGATCACCTCCCTGTGACAGCACCCGGTGATGGTGATCTACAGGGTGACCGCCCCGCGGATCGCGGGCGACGTCCCCGCGGGGCGCCGGTGCCACGTCCGATGGCCGAAGTAGCCGAGCACGGCCATGTTCGCGCGGCACCCGCGGATGATGTCGATCGGGCTGCGCCCGCGCGTCATCGACAGACCGGCCACGCTGGCGGGCCTGCTCCGAGTGCTCGACCGGATCAGCTCTCGGCCAGGTCGAAGCAGTCGATGGCGTAGCGGGCGATGGCGTAGCGGGCGAAGCCACCGGCCGTGAAGAACCGGCTCTCGTAGAACTCGGTGTCGTTGACGTCCAGCGAATAGGGGGCGGCTTCGAGTCGACCTGCTCGCAGTAGGGCTGGAACAACGCGGTCGGGGGTCGGCCAGGGAACCACCCTGGGTGCCACCGGTGCGCTCTACGGCACGCGCGACGCCCCGGCCGTGCAGATTGCCCGCCTTCACCATGGACGCCCTCGGCACCACCGCGGCGGGCGATACCTTCGTCGGCGCACCCGCCGTCGCCCGCACGCTGCTTCGCGCCGGCCTGACCACTCTTCCGCTATGCCGCGCCTCTCCGCCACGGTAGACCAAAGATTTTGAATGCGTTTGTTGTTGGCGATATCGAACGAACGCTATGTTCATTATCAAGGCCGACATCAGCGCTTGCGGAAGGAGCTGCGCCATGTATCTGCAAACAATCCTTACCTCAATCCACGCCAGGAAGCGTTTCTCAGAGACGACCTCGGAGGCACCGACGCACCCCACCGGTCCGCACGCCGACGATCGGTGGACGGCGAGCGAACCCACACGGCTCCGGAAGGCGGTCGAGAAGGTGGCCGAGGCCATCGCAGCCGCCATCGGCGAACTGGGGCTCGGACCGGCGCGGATGAGTGACCCGCGGCTCAGGTCCTGGGCGCTCCCGCATGCCTCCGCCTCCGCGCCCAAGGCCCGGAGGCTGCTGTCCACGACGCTCTCCGCCTGGGGGGTCGGCGGTGCGGCGCCGGAAGCCGAGCTACTGCTCAGCGAGGTGGTCAGCAACGCCCTGCGGTACGCGCCTGGTCCGATGCGGCTCACGGTCTGGCTCGTGGACGGCCTGCTGCGCTGCGAGGTCGAGGATCGCGGCGACAACGCGCCCGCGATGCACGCCCGATCCCTGCGCGCCCCATCGATGCTCGACGAGGGAGGCTACGGATTGCGCCTGATCGACGCGATCGCCTGCTGCTGGGGCAGTACTCCCACGACGATGGGCAAGGCAGTGTGGTTCGAACTGCCCGCCAACTCCGGCTCCTCCTCCACCGGCCATAGGAAAGATCAGAAAAAATTGCTGGTGCCACATGCTTGAGAATGAATCGAACGATCGATATGTTCTGAGGAATTGAGCACAGGAGGTCCCATGAAGAACATGGGGACGTGGCAGCGGTCCGCAGTGGCCGCCGCCGCGGGCGCGGGTCTGTTGGTCCTCAGCGCATGCGGAGGAGAAACCGGCGACGCCGCCGTCGGCAAGACGCTGGTAGCGGCCAACTACGGCGGAGTCGTCGGAGAGGCACTCAAGCAGGAACTGGAAGCGCCGTACACCGCAGTGAGCGGCACGAGGTTCCAGCAGGTCAACGTCGGGACCGGATTCGCCGCGAAGCTGCAGGCCCAGGCCCAGAGCGGGAACGTCACCTGGGACGTCATCGAGGGCCTATCCGGCGCCGACTCGGCCCAGCTCCACGAACTCCGCCTTCTCGAGCCGCTGTCCCCGGAGCTGAAGGCCCGGCTGGAGAAGGTCTCCCTTCCGGGAACGGTTACCGACTACGGTGTCGGTCTCGCCGAGACCGGCTACATCATCGCCTGCAATACGGCCACGGTGGCCAAGTGCCCCGCCGATCCGGCGCAGTTCTGGGACACCGCGGCCTTTCCTGGGCGCCGGGCGATCCCCGACAACGCGGCGGCCATGCTCGCCACGGCGCTGGTCGCAGACGGTGTACGCGCGCAGGACGTGTTCCCCGTGGACGTCAAGCGCGCCTTCACCAGCATGGCGAAGATCAAACCGCATGTCGCCGTCTGGACCACCAGCGGCGACCAGCAGATGCAGGTCATGCGTGACCGGCAGGTCGACATGTCGATCATGTGGAACGGGCGTGCCAAGGCACTCATGGATCAGGGCGTGAAACTGCGGCTCGAATGGAGCGGCTCGCTGGTCAACCCCAACTACATGGTGGTGGTCAAGGGCGCGCCGAACGCAGCGGAGGCGATGCGCTATCTCGAGTGGTACGCCACCCAGCCACAGGCCCAGGCACGGCTGGCCAAGCGGTTCGCCTACGGGATGTCCAACGTAGAGACGGGCAAGTACCTCACGAAGAGCGAGGCCGCGCTGCTACCGGACGCGCACGCTGACGACAACCAGGTGCGGCTGGACTCCCAGTGGTGGCTGAGCAACCGCAAGGCCGTCGAACAACCCTGGCGAGAACTGGTCGGCGGATGACGGGCTCGCCGGCCATGCTGTCGGCGCGCCCTCGTCGGTGGCACGCCCAGTCGCCCGCCGGCATCGGCCTCCTGCTGACCGCACCCGCGGTGATCCTGGTCATCTCCTTGGTGGCGTATCCGCTGGCGTCCCTGACCGTCGACACGCTGGAACCCGAGGGACGTGCGGCGCTGGAGTCGGTCCTGACCGCCGACGCGTCCCGGCGGGCCTTGTTCCGCACGCTCTGGGTGAGCTTCGAGGTCACTGTTCTCGCGGTGGTCCTGGGAGCGCTGATGGCGTGGGCGATCTGCACGGTCAGGAGCCGTCTGTTGCGGATCCTGCTGTGGGTCGCCGTCCTTGCGCCGCTATGGATGAGCGTGGTGGTCAAGAACTATGCGTTCGTCCTGATTCTCCGCCAAGGGGGACCGGTCAACCGGCTGCTGGTCGCCCTCGGCCTCGTGGGCCAGCAGGACAGCCTCCTCTACACCGAGGTGTCGGTGATCGTCGGCATGCTGTACGCGATGCTGCCGTACGCCGTGCTTCCTCTGTTCGCGACCTTCTCCGGCATCGACCGCTCGCTCATCAGCGCGGCCGAGACCCTGGGAGCCGGCCGCGTCAGGGCGATCACGAGCGTCGTGCTGCCTCTGGCCGCGCGGGGCGTCGTCTCCGCGGCGACCTTGGTCTATGTCGTCTGCCTCGGCTTCTACGTGACCCCCGTGGTGCTCGGCGGGCCTGGCACGCCGTTCGTGGCGACGCTGATCGGCAGCTACGTCTTCGAGTACTTCGACCTGCCCAGCGCCAGGGCTTTCGCTCTGGTGATCCTGGCGGCCGCCCTGCTCTCCGTGGCGGTCGGCCAGGTGGTCGCCCGATTCCTCCCATCAGGAGGAGGTAAATGAGGCGCCTCGGTACGGTCGCGTTCCGATCGGCGGTGGGCCTGACGGTGATCTTTCTGCTGGCGCCCGCTCTGGTCGTCGTCGCGATGTCCTTCTCCGACACCGCCTACCTGTCCTTTCCGCCCGAAGGGCTGGGGCTGCGCGCGTACCGGTCGCTGCTGTCGTCGGATCTGTGGGGCCCGGTGACACTGCGATCCCTGGTCATCGCCCTGCCCGTGGCCCTGCTGGCGGTGGGCGCGGCCACCCTGCTGGTGATCGGGCTGGCACGCACCCGGCTGCCGTACAAGAACGTGCTCGTCGCGTTCAGCACGCTGCCTCTGCTGGTCCCCGGCGTCGCCCTGGCCGTCGCCGTCTACGGGCTGCTGGCCCGGTTGCGGATCCTGGACACATACCTGGGAATCATCCTGGCGCACGCGGTGACCACACTGCCACTGGCCGTACTGATCCTCTGGCCCGCTATTCGGGCGATCTCCAGCGACCTCGAACTGGCGGCCATGACCTTGGGTGCCAGACGCGCCCGCGCCTGGTGGGACACCACGGTGCGGCTGCTCGGCCCCTCCGTGGGCGCCGCCATGATCACCGTGTTCCTGACCAGCTTCGACGAGGCGGTGCTGGTGAGCTTCATCTCCGGCCCTCAGACCACCACGCTGCCCAAGGCCATCCTCGACTCGGTCACCACCGGATTGGATCCGACCATCACCGCGATCGCCACCTTGCTCATTCTCCTCACCGCCGTCCTGATGGCCGCCGGTGAGGCGCTGCGCCGCAGGAGTGAACGCCGATGACCGCCGCCACGGCTCCCCGGCAGCACGAAGGGGGAGGCCCGTTCTCATGAGTCACGACACCTACCACCAATCGCGGCTTGAGCTCGACCGGGTGAGCAAGCGATACGGCCGGGTCACCGCGGTCGACGATGTGTCACTGTCCCTGACCGAGGGCGAGTTCCTCACCTTCCTCGGTCAGAGCGGATCCGGCAAGACCACGATCCTGAAGATCATCGCCGGGTTCGAGAACTGCGACGGCGGCACGGTACGCGTCGCGGGCGTGGACGTGGTGCGCAAGCCACCGCGAGACCGCGACATCGGCATGGTGTTCCAGAACTACGCGCTCTTCCCGCACATGAGCGTCACCGACAACATCGCCTACGGCCTGCGCCGGCGGAAGTGGCCGACAGAGCGCAGGCGGGCCCGCGTGCGGGAGATGTTGGAGCTGGTACGCCTGGCCGAGCTGGGTCACCGGTCGCCGCGCGAGCTCTCCGGCGGTCAGCAGCAACGGGTCGCGGTCGCGCGCGCCCTGGCGTACGAGCCGCAGCTGCTGCTGATGGACGAGCCGCTGGGTGCTCTCGACCGGGCGCTGCGCCTCGATCTGGAGCAGGAGATCCGCCGCATCCACCGCTCCACGGGCTGCAGCGTCGTGTACGTGACACACGACAGGGACGAGGCGCTGGCGCTGTCGGATCGGATCGCCGTCTTTCACGAGGGACGGCTCGTCGGCCTCGACCGGCCCTCCCAGCTTTACGACCGGCCGCCGACCGGATACGTCGCCCGGCTGCTCACTGACGCGAACCTGGCTCCGCTGCCCGACGACACGACCATTCACGACGGCGCGGCCGACCTCACCGTGGGCGGACGCCGCGTCCGGGTCACGTCGACGGCCACGCAGCCCGCAGGTGCTCGGCTGGCGGTGCCGCGCACCTCGATCTCGCTCCAGCCGCGGGCGGAGGAGCATCTGAGCGTCGAGGCCACGGTGAGCGACATCGTGTTCCTGGGTGAGCACGTCCGCGTCGACCTCGACACCACCGCTTTGGGCCCCCTCATCGCGCACGTACCCATGCGCCAGGCCAGCGACCGGATGATAGGAGAGACGTTGCGTATTCACATCGATCGCACCAGGTGCCAGGTGGTGATCTGACATGGGAGTGGACCTCGCGCCCCGCGTCGTCACCGCACGGGACTTCCTGATGGGATCAATCTGGGAGGGCACCGGCGACGAGCTGCATACCAACCGTTTCACCGCCCGCACGAGCATGTTCGGCCAGCGCATCCTGTCAGGCGCCAGCGGCATGCTGCTGACGATCGACGCCTATCGCCCTGAGCTCGTATGGGCTCCCCTCTCCCGGCTGGATTGGACCTTCGACGGCCCGGTCTTCGAAGGAGCCCGCATGGACGTGGAAGGATCCTCCGGAGCCGAGCACGACATCACCGGCACGATCGACGGCCGGGTGGTCACACAGGGCACCGCGGTCATCGGCCCGCCCCTGGCCGGGCCGCCGCCCGTCAAGGGGCGGGCCTCCGCGGGCCGCACCATGACCGAGGCGGACGTCAAGCTCTTCCGGTGCTGGCTCCCAGGCGACCGGACCGGCGACCCGGAGCACATCCCGTGGCCGCTGATCGTGCTGACCGCGTCCAACCTGATCACCCGCGGCAGGCACATGGGCAACTATCACACCGTGCTCAACCGCGCCTTCACCTGGTCTTTCGGGCCGCCGCTCCCGCTGGAGGAGACCATCCACTGCGAGGTTGGCGAGACCGAGCGTCGACCCAGCGCCTCCCGCCCCGGCCTGGACGTCGTCCGGATCCGGGCGAGTGTGGTGGCCACCGCCTCCGGAGCCTGCGTCGCCGACGTCGACTGGGTGGCGATATGCCGATGACGCCCGCGCACCGGCCGCTCGAGCCGAGGACCGACCCGATCGCCCGCGCCGGCGGCAACCTCGCCGGGATCGCCCGCTGGGCGGCGCACACGTGGCCGGACCGGCCGGCCTTCGAACACGAGAACGGTGAGCGGCTCACCTTCGCCCAACTCGCCACACGCGTCGCGGGGCTGGCCGGGCAGTTGCGCGAGCGCGGCGTGCGGCAGGGCGACATCCTGGCCGTGTCGCTGGACAGCTGCTCCACCTTGCTCCTGCTCGTTCCGGCGGTGGCGCATCTGGGCGCCTCCATGGTGCCGCTCAACCCCGCCTTCACCGCCCCCGAACTGGACCACATCCTCGGCCTGATCGAACCCACGCACGTCGTCGCCACGCCGGAGTTCTGCGTCGCGCACCGCGACAGGCTCCAGCGGCGCGGGACGGTCATCATCCCCTTCCAGGAGCCCGTTCCGGGCGCCGGGCCGCCGCTGCGCCCGGTCGACGCGCCCTTCGACGACCTCGGCCGCGCCGAGCATCTCGACGCCCGGATCCGGTTCGGCTTGACCTCGGGTTCCACCGGCGTGCCGAAGGCGGTGGCCAAGACGCAACGACAGTGGCTGCTCGACGGCCGGGCCGTGGCGACCGTCATGGGCCTCACCGAGAACGACCGGGTCATGTCGAGCCAGCCCCTCTACTACGGGGACCCGTTGGCGCTGCTCATGGCGACCCTGCAGTCGGGCGCGACCGCGGTCTACCTGTCGCGGTTCCGATCGCAGACGTTCATGGAGAATGTCAGAAGCAGATCGATCACCAAGTTCCTGACCATCGGCTCCATGCCCGCGATGCTGCTGAACACCAAGCCCGGCCCCTTCGACTCCGGGCACCAGGCCATCGCCGCATGGAGCGTGGCCATCCCGCGGCATTTGCACGCGGAGCTGGAGCGCAGGTTCGCGATCCCCTGGCTGGAGCTGTACGGCACCTCCGAAATGGGCGCGGCGCTGGGACAACCCCTGCCTACGGAGATCGACACCGAGGGCAGCACGGCAGCGGGCCCGCGCGAGGTCGGCGCCGGCTGGCTGGGCCGTCCCCTGCCCGGCATCGAGCTCCGGCTGACCGATGAGGACGGACAGATCATCGAGGGCGACGGCGTCGGTATGCTGGAAGTGCGCGGGCCCACGGTCACGAACGCCTACCACCGGCGTCCCGACGCCACCGCCCAGGCGTTCCTCCAGGGTGGCTGGTACCGCTCGGGAGACATCATGGAACGCCACGGCGCGGACTACCGATATATCAGCCGAACAAAAGACATCGTACGCAGGGCGGGCGAGAACATTTCATGTCAAGAGGTCGAGGCTGCCCTTCGCGACCAGCCCGGCATCGTAGACGCGGCGATCATCGCGCGACCTGATCCGATCCGCGGCGAGGAGGTCTGGGCGTTCCTCCAGGTCGCCCAGCTCCCCGCGGACACGCGACTGGCACGAGAAAGAGCCGAGGCCGTCGTGGCCGGGGCGGCCGGATCCCTGGCCCGCCACAAGCTGCCCCGCTACGTGTCCTTCGTCGACCGCTTCGAACGGACCCCGTCCGAGCGGGTCGTCAAGCGCCGCCTTGCTGAGCTGGGTGACCGTTTCCCCCCGTGTGACCTCGGAGAGAGAAGATGAAGGAATCCAGCAGGTCCTCGAAGGGAAGCCACGTGGCAAGACCAGTCTCGACTGAGCAGCGGTTGATGGATGTGGCCGCGACGCTGTTCGCGAGCAAGGGCTACGCCGCCGTGGGCATCCGTGAGATCGCCCGCGAGGCCGGCCTGACCATCGGCTCCCTCTATCACTACGCGTCCAGCAAGGAAGACCTGTTCATCAAGCTGCTGCGGAGCAGCTACGTGAGCGCCATCGACCGCGCCAGGAAAACGATCGCGATGGCTCCGACCCCGGCACAACGGCTGCAGGCGCTCATCCGGTTGCACATCGTGGGGGAGGTCACCGAAGCCAACGTGTGGGAGCTGGAGCGGACGGAGCTGGAGGTCATCAGCCCGGAGGCGCGAGCGGCGCTCATCGAGCTCCGCGACGAATTCGAGCAGCTCTGGCGAGACATCATCGAGGAGGGCATCTCCGATGGCAGCTTCGCCCCTGAAGACCCGGCCATCGTCCGCATCTCCATCCTCCGCATGTGCAACGGCGTGGTGCTCTGGTATCGCCCCGACGGACGGCTGACGCTCGACGAAATCTCTGACATCGTCTTCCGTCAGGCCCTGTTGCTGTTGCGCGCCGGCTGACTCCGGCCTACCCGGCCAGAGGGCGGGGGCGCTCGCTCATGGGAGATCGCGCGATCAGGAGGCGGGAGTGCAAGAAATCGAGTTCCGGCTGGTCGGGATTCCGTAACAACTCCAGGGATTGGGACCTGTCCCCCGCCCTCGGACCGTTCGTCTTCGCTCGCCGTCAGTACGAAGAGTCCCTGTGCGCGACCGCGCCGCTCCCCGCGGCTCCACCGTCGGCACCAGTGAAGTCGGCTTATTCCTACCCCCGATAAAGGGTCATCGGGTTGGCATCGAGATTCGGAAACAGCCGGGCGTTGAAGTATCCGTTGAAAGCGCCCTGACGCCTCAAGCCATCGCTGTCCCGGTCGAACGAGGTCTCGGTCGACACGCGGCCGAGGGCCGCCTGCACCTCGAAGAAGCGCATGCTTTGGCCGCATCAGTCTGCTGAGCTATCCGAGACTCGGGCGACGAATTCGGTGAATTCCTCGGGTTGTGCGTAGGGCATCACAGCCCAGTGCAGATCCTCTGCTGAGTCCACCAGCGACATGTCAGGGGCATCTTGCTGCCGTGTGTGGTCCTCGATCAAGTGCATCTGAATGACCTGGGCAGCACGCTGGATGTCCTCTTCGACTTCGCCTGATGGAACGTGGAGTGGTGACGTGATCGAGATGCCAGCGCGATCGACGTAGAATCCCGCCAGCTTGTCGAGGTTGCGGCGCCGCGCTGTTGCCTCGAACGTCTCCAGGTCGGGAAGGCTGTAATACTCGTGTCTCCGGGTGGAGTCCCAGAACCCAGTGAGACCAGACGCGAACTGCTCGGCGACCTGGAGCTTCCACAGCCGCTCCTTGGAGATCAGCGTGTTGACACTGAGAAGGAGGATCGCCAGCACGGCACGCTGTTTCCCGCTCAAGTGAGCTTGTCGCCCGTCTGAGCAGCGCACCTGGACCGGGCCTAAAACCTTGAACGTCGCGTCGATCGAAGGCCCGATCCTCGCATCTGGTGTGCATGCGTGTCTTTTAGGTGGCTGGACTGATTGTTGACGATGGTCAAGTCAGGCCAACCGCCCTGTCACAGCGAGTACCGGCTTCGTCCTGCCCCAAACGCTTTCGCGAACGCTGTCAACCGCTTCCCGGAAAAGACTCTGATCGTGAAATGCCCCGAGATCCGTGATGCGATCCATGGGCAGGTGGTTTACTAGTCGCGCCACATCCGAGGTGGTGAGGTCGATAAAAGGTCGGTCGCCGATGTTCGTGGCCATGCCATCTCCATGAAATATCCGAGAAGGGGAAAGGTGACCGCTCCGAATCATCGGAGCGATCACCTTTTCTCACATAAGAGTGCTGACGATCGACAGCAGTCCGCTCTCGCAGCTACCCATGACCGTGATCAGATCACCGATCACCGATCACCGATCACCGAGGAAACGACCTCTGGAGTCATTTTGAACACCTCCTTCGCGCGGGCCTGAAATTCTCTTGGCCCAACAACCGCCTGGCCGGCCACATAATCACCACATACCGACCACACCCTGAGGCGGGGTGCCGCCGAGGTGCGCTGCGCACGGCTAGTGTCCTGCGCCTGAAATTTGCCGGTTAAATACGTATGCTGCTCGGCATGGCGCATTCAGGACCGTCGGCAGTGGAGATCCACCTGACCGA
>NZ_JBFAIM010000112.1:0-28494 GCF_040654715.1 Nonomuraea sp. NPDC050643
CCAGTTCCTGGTCCGTACGCGGGCGAGCGTCCCCGCCCAGGCGACTGGCGGCGGCCGAGCACGGCGCGCGGCGGGGCGGGCGGCTGGTCACCTTCGCCGGGCGTGCGCGGCTCACCGGTGTCCTGCGGGTGGGCGAGGTGGTGGCCGTGTCCGCCGTCGAGCGGGTGCTGGTGCTCGCCTCCCCCGAGCCGCCCGGCGACGACGTGCCCGTGGTGACGAACGACCACGTCAGGCCGGTCTGGCGGGACGGCCGGGCGACCCTGCTCACCATGCCGGCCGCCGGGGGCCGCCTCACCCCGGCCGAGGTGCCGAACCCGACCCCCTGCTGCGCCGACCACGGCTGAGCGGCGTGCCGGAGTTTGGCGGGGAGGCGGCCCGGCAACCATCAGTGACGAAATCATCGCTCTACGTGATCGGACTGATGTGATGCGTCATCTCTCCCCCGCCCTGTTGGCCCCCTTGGCCGCCGCGCTGGTCGCGGTCCCCCTGGCCGTCTCCCCGGCGGCCGCGGCCTCGCACGACGTGTCCGTGACCCTGCGGCAGTGCGTCGAGGCGGGCGGCCGGCTGGGGATGGACACCGCCAGCCCAACGGAGTACGTCTGCGTCGGCGGCTCCTTCGACGGCCGCTGGATCGCCATCGCCGGCCCCGTGCGTTAGGGGCCGGTGAGGCGGCGCTCCCCGGCGGTCGTCAGCACGAAGACCTGCCAGTTGTAGTAGACGTAGTAGTTGCGCGGGTCGCGCTTGATCTGGCGGGCGTGCAGCAGGATCGCGTTCACGTACGCCTGCGACGGGTTGTAGGCGTGCAGCGCGCGCTGGTAGTTCCGGGGAGCGCCGGTGGCCTTCAGATAGTTGGCGGCGGCCATGACGGCGTCGCGCGGGTCCTGGATGTCGCCGCCGAGCCCGTACGCCTTCCAGGTCGCGGGCATGAACTGCATCGGGCCCTGGGCGCCGGCGTGGCTGGCCGACTTCACCCTCCCGAACTTGGTCTCCGCGAACATCACCGCCGCCAGCACCTCCCACTCCACCCCGAACCGGCGCTCGGCCTTCTTGAAGTGGCCGAGCAGCTCGGCGGCCGGGCGGGGCGGCTGGGTCTTGAACGTGGCGGAGGGCTTGATGGGGCGGGCCAGGGCCAGCAGCTCCCTGATGGCGGAGGTGTTGTCCTTGGCCTGGGCGGACAGGGCGGAGGGCAGGCGGGCGAACGCCTTGGCGGCGGTCGTGGGGTGGCGGGCGGCGTAGCGGTAGATGCGCTGCTGGTGCAGGGCCAGGAGGACGACGTCCTCGGGCGGCTTGGCGGCGCCGGCCTTCGTCCAGGCGTCCACGGCCTTGTTGAGCGCGGCCGTGGTCCGTTTGAGCGCCGCGGCCAGGTCGGCTGCGCCCGAGGGGATCTTCACGTCGGGCGCCGGGAGGGGGTCCCTCTTCGCCGCCGACTCGTCCGCCGGGGTGCTGGACGAGGGGGCGCCGGACGAGAGGGCGTCGGTGGAGGGCTGCGTGAGCGGGGTGCGTTCGGCCTGCGCGCCGCAGGCCGCCGTGCCGATCAGGGAGCCGACCAGAGGGCCGATGAGGGCGGCGGCGAGCGCGTGGCGGGGGCGGTGTGGGTGCTGCGGGCGTTCCTCCATGGTCGGTCAACCTACCCGACGCGCCGGACCGGCCGAGATCATATGGACGGCGCCGGAGGCCGGTACGGAGGTCTAGGCGTCGTGGAGGACGGCGGCCAGGGTCCTGGCGTGGCCGGCCAGGTCGGCGGGGGTGAAGCGGGCGAGCCTGCCGGTGAGCGCGAGCTCGTACTCCGCGTCCCGCGGGGTGGCGGTGAGGCCGAGGTCGAAGCTCCCGTCGTCCACCTCGTGCGCCCAGACCCCGGCGCGCGGCCCGGCCCAGCCGGGAGGCGGCGCGGGGTCGTCGCGGTGCACGAAGGCGGCCTGGAAGGCGGGGTGCACGCCGGGCAACCGGTGGGCGCCGAGACCGGAGACGAGCGCGTCGAACGGGATCTCGTTGGCCAGCGCCCCCGCGACCGCCTCCCGGACACGGGCGAGCAGCGCGGGGAAGGCGTCCGGCACGCTCACCCGGAGCGGCACCAGGTTGATGAAGCAGCCCGCCACCCGCTCCAGCTCACGGCGCCCGCGCCCGCTCGTGACCGTGCCCACGACCAGGTCGTCCCGGCCGCTCAACCGCCGCAGCAGCACCAGGTACGCGGCCAGCAGCACGGCGAACGGCGTCACCGGCCCCTCCCCCCGCAGCCGCTCCACCACCTCGCGCCCGACCCGTACGGCGGCGGTCGCGCCGGCGCGGCCCGGGGCGGCGGTGTGCGGAAGGCGCGCGAACACGGGCTCGATGCCGGCCAGCCGTTCCCGCCAGTACGGGAGGCGCCCGGGGAGCCGCTCCCGTGCCCGGCCCGCGGACCAGGCGGCGTAGTCGGCGTACTGGAGGGGCGGCGGCGGGGTGAGCCCGGCGCCCGCGTAGAGGGCGGCCAGGTCGGCGGCCAGCAGCGGCAGGGAGCCGCCGTCGCAGGCGATGTGGTGGCAGACCAGGAACAGGCGGTGCTCCCCGGGGCCCAGGCGGTAGACGGTCAGGCGGAGGAGCGGGCCGCGTGCCAGGTCGAAGCGTTCGCCGGCGGCGGCCAGGGCGAGCGAGAGGGCCTCCGGTTCGCGGTCCGGCTCCGGGAGGGCGGTGAGGTCGACCAGTTCGAGCGGGACCGGCTGCGCGGGCCTGACGAGCTGGTGCGGAACGCCGTCGATGGCGGTGTAGCGGGTGCGGAGGGTCTCATGCCGGGCGACCAGCGCGGTGAGGGCGGTGAGGAGGCGGGTCGGATCGAGTTCGCCGGTGAGGGTCAGGCCGAGGGTGACGTTGGGCGGTGCCGTCTCCGGGGTGGCCTGGGTGGCGAGCCAGATCCTGCGCTGCTCGTGGGAGCACTCCATGGGGGCGCCGCTCCTGGGCAGGGGCGGGATGGCCGTGGCCGCGGCCTTCTGGGCGAGGAGGCGGGTCATCAGCTCGCGGCGCCGTCCGGAGAGGGCGGCCAGGCGGTCGGCGGTCACGAAAGGCCCCCGGATGGGCGATCGCCGGGCGCGAGGGCCCGTGGGGATTCGAGGACGGTCCTGATCGCATCCAGGAAGAGGACGGCGTCGTGGCCGTTGACGTAGCGGTGGTCGTAGGCCAGGCCGAGGTGGACGATCCGGCGGGCTTCGAAGTCGCCGCCGGGGCCGTCCTCGCTGGGGACCAGCTCCTTCCTCGGGGCGGCCAGCGACAGCGCGCAGACGTGGCCGGGGAACACGATCGGGATCGCCAGCGTGACCGTGCTCTCGTTGTGCAGGGTCACCACGATGTTGGCGCCCGACAGGTCCTCCTCGGTGAAGGCGCCGCGCATGGCGGCCAGCCGGTGGCGCATCAGCGTCCGGGAGATCTCGCCCAGCGAGCGGTGGGTGGCGTCGTGGACGACGGGGACGTACAGGCCCTTGCCGACGTCCATGGTGACGCCCACGTGCGCGGTGGCGGAGCGGCGCAGGCGGCCGGGGGCCACCGGGGTGGCGAACAGCGCCTCGAACCGGCCGATCAGCCCGGCCACGGCCCTGACCAGCAGCTCGGGCAGGCCGATCAGGGTGCGCAGCGCGGGGGTGAGCTCAAGGGCCAGGCGCAGCGCGTCCTCGACGTCGACCCTGATGACGGTGTAGGCGGCGGGCACCTCGCGGTGGGCCCGGCCGACCACGTCGGCGACGCGCCGCTGGGACGGGGACATGACGAGCTCCGTCGCGTCCTCGGGCCGGTCTCGGGCGGCCAGGGCGGTCACGTCGGCGCGGCGGATCACCTTGCGGCCGAGGGCGCGCACCTGCTCCTCGCCGATGCCCAGCTCGTCCATGAGGGCGCGGGCCGGAGCGGTGACGACCACGCCGGAGGCGGTCTCAGGCACGGGCACGGGTATGGGGTCCGGCGCGTCGCCGCCGAGGCGGGCGATGGTCTGGCCGGGCAGGCATTCGGCGCCCTCCGCGACCAGGTGCCTGAGCACGCCCGCGGCCACGGCCTCGAGCTCCTCGACGGTCTTCGAGGTCTCGATGAGGGCCAGGACGTCCCCGGGCCGTACCGTGGAGCCGTCCTTCGCGACCCACTCGACCAGCAGGTATCGGGCGTCGTTGCTGTTGATCTTGGGGACGACCACGGTGGTCATGCCAGCGCCTCCAGGACGGCCAGGCGGATGGTGTGGGCGTGCACGAGCACCTCGCGTTCCAGGTGCGAGGCGGCGGGGATGATGCTGTCGGCCGCGCTGACCAGCGTGATCGGCCGGGTCAGCCGGTCCCAGAGGACGGGGTGCAGCCGGGCCGCCACCTCGGCGCCCCAGGTGCCGCCCGCGGGACCGTCCTCGGCCACGCAGACGTGCCGGCCGCGTGGCAGGAGGCCGCCGAGGTCGAGCGGGTGGAGCCGGGCGGGCACCAGCAGCTCGCACAGGACGTCGTGTTCGAGCAGCAGCTCGCGCATGGCCGCCACGGCGCGGTGGGCCATCCCGCCGGGGACGATCAGGGTGCAGTCGTAGTCGTCCGCGCCCTCCAGGTGCACCCGGGCGGCTCCGGGGCCGTCCCCGGCCAGCTCGAACCGGAACAGGTCGTCCACGACGCCCCCGTGGAACATGCGCCGGGTGTAGAGCACCTTGTCCTCGAACAGCAGGCAGGGTTTCTGGCCGGCCAGGCAGTGCTCGATCAGGGCGCGGGCGTCGTGGAAGGGGGTCAGCTCCAGCACCGACAGGCCGGGGACGCCGAGGAAGTGCTTGTGCGGGCTCTGGCTGTGGGTGGGGCCGTAACCGCGGTGGCCGCCGGACGGGCAGCGGACGATCAGGGGCATGGGGACCGGGCGGCCGTACATGGAGGTGGACTTGGCGGCGAAGTTCACGAGCTGGTCGAAGGCCAGGAACACGAAGTCGGCGAACATGATCTCGACGATGGCCTTGTCGCCGGCCAGCGCCAGCCCGGCCCCCGCGCCGACGATGGCCCCCTCGCTGAGCGGGGTGGAGCGGACGCGCTCGCCGAACCGCGACGACAGGCCCTGGGTGATCTTGAAGGCGCCGCCGTACGGGTCCGCGATGTCCTCGCCCAGGACGTACACGGCGGGGTCGGCGGCCAGGACCTCGTGCAGGGCCTGGTTGAGGTGCTCGGCGACCCGCCGGCCCGTCATGGGGCCGTCCATCGGGCGGGCGGGCGCGCCGACACCTCGGTCACCAGGTCGGCCACGTGACGCCGCCAGGTCTCGTCGGCCACCGCGAACCGCCGGGGGTAGGCGGCGGCGTACCGTTCGTACCAGTCGTGCTCGCGGACGGTCGCCAGCTCCTCCGGGGTGCGGGTGTCGTCGCCCTTGCTGTGCGGCCCCACCCGGTGCGTGACGAACTCCACCACGAGCGGGAACCCCTCCCGGACGGCCGCGACGGGCGCGGCCAGCTCGGCGCGGACGGCGTTCACGTCGATGGAATCCACCCTCCGGTGCGGGATGCCGAACGCGGCGGCCCGGCCCGCGATCGTGCCCGCCATCCCCCGGGCGGTGGGGGTCGACTGGGCGATCCCGTTGTTCTCGACGACGACCAGCAGTGGCGTACGCCAGAGCGCGGCCAGGTTGAGCGCCTCGTACACCGAGCCCTCGCCCCAGGTGCCGTCGCCCACGTACGCGCAGACCAGCGCGCCCCGCCCGGCCCGGCGCGACCGCAGCGCCATGCCCGTCGCCACCGGCAGGCTCTCGCCCTGGACGCCGGTGGACATGAACGAGCGGTGGTAGACGTGCTGGCTGCCGCCCACCCCGCCGCACAACGCGCCCTCCCTGCCCATGATCTCGGCGAGCAGTCCATCGGCCTCGTCGGCGTAGCGGGCCAGGAAGTGTCCGTGGCCCCGGTGGTGGCTGAAGGTGAAGTCGTCCTCGCGCAGGAGCGGGTTCAGCGCCACGGGCACGTACTCCTGGCCCAGGCAGGTGTGGGTGGTGCCGCTGAGCAGGCCCTCGCCGAAGAGGCGGAGCAGGGCGGTCTCGAAGTGCCGGATCAGCAGCAGCCGGGCGAGATCGTCACCGGCGAGGGGCGACAGGCCGCGTTCCAGCCTCCCGGGGTGGAGGTTCGTGGCGGTCAAGAGGCCGTTCCTTTCGTCCTGGCCCGAGCGGCGGCCAGCCTGGCCAGAGCCGCCCGCCGATCGGGCGGCGGCGCCGTCACCGGAGTGAGCCCGGTCAGGGTCGCCGGGGTGAGCTCGGTCAGGTACGTCTCCAGCGCGCCCTCCGCCAGGCCCGCGACGAAGCGGCGGGCGGCCTGGCGGGAGCGGCCGGCGAGGTCACGGTGGTGCCGCGGGTCGCCGAGCAGGCGCCGCAGGGCCGCCAGCCACGGGGCCGGATCCTGCTCCGGCAGCACCGGCTCCGGGCGCGCGTGACCGGCGGCCTCGTAGCGTTCGACGGGCCTGACCGGCAGCAGGTACGGCACCCCGAGCTTGGCCTCGGCCAGGCCGCCCACGTCCGAGGCGAGCACGGGGACGCCGCGGAGCATGGCCTCGACGCAGGCGTAGCCGAAGGTCTCGTCCCAGAGGGAGGGCATGAGCAGGACGCCGGTGCGGGACAGGACGTCGTCGATGTCGTCGGCCGGGGGGACGATCGTGATGTTGGGGCGGCGGGCCAGGCCGGCTCTGTCCCGGTCGGTGGTGCCCCAGGTGGGGACGGCCAGGAAGGACACGTCGGGGCAGGCGTCGGCCAGGGCCAGGAAGATCGGCAGGCCCTTGTAGCCGCAGGGGTTGATCATGGTGACGTACGGGCCGGGGGTGGGGGGCGCGGGGTCGGTGGGCTCGCCGTATATGTGCGGATATATCAGGGTTAAGTCCAGCGAGGCGTGCCGCCGGCAGTACTCCTGCGCCGCCCTGCTCACGGCGACGGCCCCGGCCGCGCGGCGGACCATCCGGAGCCCGGCCGCGCTCGGGTAGAACGCTCCCGGGCCGAACGGCAACTGCTGCAGGGTGTGCACCAGGTAGACGACCCGGTCCGGGGTCGCGCGGAGCGCCGTACCGAGCATGACCAGGCCGGGGTCGTCGGAGGGCACCAGCGTCCAGTCGGGGGCCAGCCGGGCCGCGACGTCGGCGACGCGGCGGGCCAGCAGGGACGGGTCCGCCACCGTGTGCACGGTCACGCCCCGGTAGGTGTAGCCGGGCAGGCCGGTGCCGAGTCGGCGGACCCCGTGGGGCGGGGTCGTGCCGGGGCGCGTCGTGCGCAGGGCTCCCGAGAGCGGGGCCACGATGTGGACCTCGTGCCCGCCGGCCGCCAGGTGCTCCATGAGGATGCGGTTGGACTTGTTCGCGCCGCCGTGGGAGGGGAGGTGGATCATGTTCTGGGCCAGCAGGATCCTCATGGCGTGCCCCGCTCGGCCCGGCGGCGGCGCAGCCGCGCGGCCAGGACCCGGCGCTGGTCGGCGGGGAGGCCGGCCAGGGTGCGGAAAGGGTGGGGCGCGGGGCGGTCCAGGAGGGACTCCAGGTGCTCGGCGGCCTCCGTCAGGCCGTCGGCGGTGTCCTGGAGGGCTGGTCGGAGGCTGTCTTGGAGCGCGGCGGCGGGGTCGGTTCTGGAGCCGCTCTGGAGGGCGGCGGTGAGGGTGCGGGCCACCTCTTCCGGGCTCCAGCGGGTTTCGGGGAGCCAGCGGGCGAGCCCTTCGGCGGCGAGGCGGGCGGCGTTGTCGGGGCGGTCGGCTCCGTGGGCCAGGATCACCTGCGGGCTGCCGGACACGAGCGCCCTGGTCAGGGTGCCGATGCCGCCATGGTGCACGACGGCGGCGACCTCGGGCATGACCGCGGCGAACGGTAGCCGAGGCTGCCACATCACACCGGGCGGGGTCAGCTCGTGGTGCGTGGTGCTCTCGTGGTGCGGAGTCAGGTCGCGGTCGGGGGTCAGGCCGCGGTGTGGGATCAGGTCGCGGTGTGGGGTCACCAGCAGGACCGGGGAGCCGGCCTGGTGGCAGCCCGCCACGGCGGCCTCGTAGAAGCCCTCGTGCAGCATCCGGCCGGTGCCGCCGGTGACCAGCACCGGGCGTACGGGGCCGCGCAGCAGACCGGCGACCTCGGCCGGCAGGGGCTCGGGCCGGGTCGCTTCCCCGGGACCCTTGACGGGCTCGTCGGGGTGGGGGAAGCCGGTGAGGCGGAGGCGCGGGGACGAGGGCGGGCCCGCCTGGTCGAACCAGCGGGGCCAGAGTCCGAGGTGGAGGTCGGCGGAGGCGAACCAGGACGGCCAGTCCGCCACCGGGGCCAGGCCCAGCCCGTCGCGGACCGCGTCGATGCCGCTCGCGAGCACGTGCTGATGGAGGTGACGGGCCACACCGGCCGCCATGGGCTGGATCGGGGCCACCGCCACCCACGCCGCCGGGATCCCCAGCAGCTCCCTGACGACGAGCACCGACAGGGCGGAGGTGTGCCGGCCCACCAGGACCGTGCGGCCCGGCCCGATCCGGGCGGACAGCGCGCGGCACTCCAGGGCGAGCTGGTCGAAGAGGGCGTTGCGGCGGTAGAAGTCCAGCCAGGAGAGCGTGCCCCGGGCGCCGGGCAGGAGGGCGCTGTCGGCCAGGTAGCGGTCGTAGGTCTCGGGCGTGTCGATCGGGACGAAGCCCAGGCCCGCCGTCTCGGCCCGGCGCCGGTAGGGAGCGTGGGTCAGGAGCGTCACCTCGTGGCCCCGGCCCCGGAGCACGCGGCCCAGCCGGACGAAGGGCAGGACGTCGCCGTCCGTTCCGTGGGTCACCAGGAGCATGCCCGTGCCCGTCACGTCGAGGTCTCGCCGAGGGGGGACGGATCGTCCAGCAGGGCGCGTACGTCCTCCTCCGACATGCCTTCCAACTCGTCGAGCAGCTCCGCGAGCTGGTCGCCGGTGACGCCGCCGAGGAGCGTCTCGTCGATCAGCCGGGCCGCCGCCGACACCGTGAACTCGGCCGCGAACAGCTCGTCCACGGGCAGCTCAACGCCGTAGCGCTCCTGAACCGTGGCGAGGAAGCGCACGACGGTGAGCGACTGGGCGCCCAGCGCGAAGAAGTCGTCGGCGAGGGAGCGAGGAGGGGTGGTCAGGAGCTCGGTCCAGATCCCCATGACGGCTTCCTCTGTCGGTGTCATTACCGTTCTCCGGACGTTCAGAGGGCAGGCAAAGGTCGTGGGAGCGCTCCCAAAAAACGTCCCAGGAAAGCCCCCAGGACGAGCCTGGGATCACGGCCGAGAGATGTCAAGAGAACAGTCTCAGTAATGTTTCCGAAACAACTTTGTAAGGAACTGCAGCTAGAGGGCATATCGCGCGCTTTTGCGAGACCAATGAAGTTAAATCTTCAATTGATGTTGACCACAGAGCGAACACGTACTTACCCTGACGTCCCGTGGGAGCGTTCCCACGAATAGTGGTCCCGCGGGTGCTCGTAGCGGGCGTCTGGTCCGACCTCCGAGCCGGGACGACCACGCCCGTCCGACGAAGGATGGCGCGATGCGCGAAATGCCGCAGAGGGAGATCCCGATTCACCCCCTGATCGCAGAACTGAACGACACCGCACTGACGCTGCCCGCCGTGGCGGGGATCGTGCCGCTGTTCGAGGGGTGGGCCGCGAAGGCGCCCGAGCGGGTGGCGGTCGTGGACGGGGGGCGGGCGCTCTCGTACGGGGAGCTGAACGCCGCCGCCAACCGGCTCGCCCGGCGGCTGGCCGAAGGCGGGGTCGGGGCCGGGGACGTGGTGGCGCTGTACACCGGACGGTCGGCCGGGGCGCTGACCGCGATGCTGGCCGTGCTCAAGACGGGCGCCGCCTACCTGCCGCTGGATCCCGACTACCCGGCCGCGCGGGTGGAGCTGGTGCTGAACGACTCGAGGGCGCGCACAGTGCTGGTTCCGGCGGGGTTGCGGGAACGGCTGCCGACTTTCGCCGGGAACGTGATGGAGCTGGATGATTCTTTGTCCGGCGAATCCGAGAATCCGGACATCGAGGGTGAACCTTCCGATCCGGCGTACATTCTCTACACCTCCGGATCGACCGGCCGGCCGAAAGGCGTGGTGGTGCCGCATCGGGCACTGCTGAACTTCCTGGTCTCCATGCGCGACCTTCTCGGCGCGGCCGAAGACGACGTGTGGCTGGCGCTCACCTCCCTTTCCTTCGACATTTCGGGACTCGAACTGTATTTGCCGCTCGTCACAGGGGCACGAACGGTGATCGCCGACCCGGACACCGCCCGCGACGGGCACCGGCTGGCCGCGCTGATCGGGCGCGAGGGCGTCACGCACGTGCAGGCCACCCCGTCCGGGTGGCGGGTGCTGCTGTCCGCCGGCTACACCGGTCCCGCCGTCACGGGGCTGGTCGGCGGTGAGGCGCTGACGGTGCCGCTGGCGGCCGAGCTCAGGGGCCGGACGGGGCGGCTGTTCAACGTGTACGGCCCCACGGAGACCACGATCTGGTCCACCGCCTGGGAGGTGCCCGAACGGCCGGACCGGATCTCCATCGGGCGGCCGATCGGCAACACCCGGATCCACGTGCTCGACGAACGGCTGCGGCCGGCCGCCACGGGCGAGCTGCTGATCGGCGGGCTCGGGCTGGCCGGCGGCTACCACCGTCGCCCCGGGCTGACCGCCGAACGGTTCGTGCCCGATCCCTTCGGGCCGCCGGGGAGCCGCCTGTACCGGACCGGGGATGTCGTGCGGCTCGACGACGACGGCACGCTGCGCTACCTGGGGCGTACCGACCACCAGGTCAAGCTGCGGGGGCATCGGATCGAGCTCGGTGAGGTGGAGTCGGTCCTGGAGGCGTGTCCCGGCGTCCGGCAGGCGGTGGTGGCCGTGCACCGGGAGACTTTGGTGGCGTACGTCGTGGGCAAGCCCGCCGATCTTCGCGGCTTCCTGGGCGAGCGGCTGCCCGCGTACATGGTCCCGGCGGTGTTCGTGCCGATGGAGGCGCTGCCGCTGACGCCCAACGGCAAGGTGGACCGCAAGGCGCTGCCCGAGCCTGCGTTACCCGGGAGCGGGGCGGGCGGGGCGCCGCGGAGCGGTGCCGAGCGGGCGGTGGCCGAGGTGTTCGCCGAGGTGCTCGGGCTCGGCGAGGCCGGGCTCGGGGACGACTTCTTCCTGCTGGGCGGGCACTCGCTGCTCGCGGCCAAGGCGGTGGCGCGGGTCGCGCGACGGCTGGGTCTCGAGGTGCCCGTGGCGGCGTTGTTCGCGCATCCCACGGTGGAGGGGTTCGCCGCCGCCGTACAGGAGCTGGAGGCCCCGTCCGCGCCTCCGAGGCCGCGCCCGGAAGGGGTCGCGCCGCCGCTCTCGCCCGCTCAGGAGCGGATGTGGTTCCTGTACCGGCTGGATCCGGAGGACGCCGCGTACAACGTGTATCTGGCGCGGCGGCTGCGGGGGCCGCTGGACGGGGATCGGCTGGCCGCGGCGCTCACGCGGGTCGTGGCGCGGCATGAGACGTTGCGGACGCGGTTCCCCGAGGTCGACGGGATGCCGGTCGCGGTGGTCGAGCCGCCCGCGCCGGTGGCCCTCGAGCGGCTCGACCTCTCGGGTGACGAGGCGCGGCGGGTGGTGGACGAGCGGGTGAGCGCGCCGTTCGACCTCGCCGCCGCTCCCCCGCTGCGGGCGACGCTGATCCGGCTGGGCGCGGACGAGCATGTGCTGTGCGTGGTGTTCCACCACATCGTCGGGGACGGCTGGTCGCAGAACGTGCTGCTCGCCGACCTCGCGGCCTGTTACGAGGGTCTGGAGCTTCCCGGGCTGGCGGTGCAGCACGGTGACGTGACGTACTGGCGGCGGGAGCGGGACGCGGCGGGTGCGCGGGACGGCGCGCTGGCGTACTGGCGGGAGCGGCTGGCCGGGCTCCCGGCGCTGGAGCTGCCGGCCGACCGGGCGCGTCCGGCCGGTGAGGGGCCGGCCGGCGGCAGGCGGGGCGCGGTGCACCGGGCCCGGGTGCCGCGTGAGACGGTGGCCGCGCTGGAGGAGCTGGGCCGTACGACGGGGACGACGCTGTTCATGGTGCTGCTCGCCGCCTACCAGGCGCTGCTCGCCCGGCAGAGCGGGCAGGACGACATCGCGGTGGGCACCGCGGTGGCCGGGCGGGACCGGGTCGAGCTGGAGCCGCTGATCGGGTTCCTGTCCGAGACGCTGGTGCTGCGCGGCGACCTGTCGGGCGACCCCGCCTTCACCGACCTGCTGGTACGCACCCGCCATGCCGTACTCGACGCCTTCACCCACGGCGACGTGCCGATGGAGCGGCTGGGCGGCGGGGCCGGGTTGTTCCAGACCATGCTGATCCTGCACACGCAGGACGACGACGGCGGCGGCGTCCCCGCCTTCGCGAACGTCACTGCCTTCGCGAACGTCACGGCCGGGGTGTTCCACGCCGGCTACGCCCCCGCCCGCTTCGACGTGACGCTGGACGCCTGGCTCGACGCCGGCGGGCTGGAGGTGGTCTTCGGCTACGAGGCGACCCTGTTCGACGCGGGCACGATCGAGCGGCTGGCCGAGCGGTTCGCCGGGCTGCTGCGGGACGTCGCGGCGGCGCCGGGGGCGCGGCTGTCGGCGCTGGGGCGGGTGACGGGCGCCGAGCGGGAGCGGCTGCTGCACCGGGCCAACGACACGGCGCTGGCGCTGCCCGGGGTGCCCGGGATGGTGCCGTTGTTCGAGGGGTGGGCCGCGAAGGCGCCCGAGCGGGTGGCGGTCGTGGACGGGGGGCGGGCGCTCTCGTACGGGGAGCTGAACGCCGCCGCCAACCGGCTCGCCCGGCGGCTGGCCGAAGGCGGGGTCGGGGCCGGGGACGTGGTGGCGCTGTACACCGGACGGTCGGCCGGGGCGCTGACCGCGATGCTGGCCGTGCTCAAGACGGGCGCCGCCTACCTGCCGCTGGATCCCGACTACCCGGCCGCGCGGGTGGAGCTGGTGCTGAACGACTCGGGGGCGCGCACAGTGCTGGTTCCGGCGGGGTTGCGGGAACGGCTGCCGGCTTTCGCCGGGAACGTGGTGGAACTGGATGCCGATTTTTCGGCCTACAGCCCGAAAAATCTTGATGTCGTGGCTGATGTGGCGTATGTGCTGTACACGTCGGGTTCGACCGGGCGGCCGAAGGGCGTGGTGGTGCCGCATCGGGCACTGCTGAACTTCCTGGTCTCCATGCGGGACCTTCTCGGCGCGGCCGAGGACGACGTGTGGCTGGCGCTCACGTCACTTTCGTTCGACATTTCGGGGCTCGAACTGTATTTGCCGCTGGTCACAGGCGGCCGTACCGTGATCGCCGGTCCCGCGACCGTCCTGGACGGCGGCCTGCTGGGCGGGCTGATCAGGTCCGAGGGGGTCACGCATGTGCAGGCCACCCCGTCGGGGTGGCGGGTGCTGCTGGCCGGTGGGTACGCCGGCCCGTCCGTCACCGCCCTGGTCGGCGGCGAGGCGCTCAGCGAACCGCTGGCGGCCGAGCTCAGGAGCCGGACGGGCCGCCTGTTCAACGTGTACGGCCCCACGGAGACCACGATCTGGTCCACCGCCTGGGAGGTCCCCCGCGACCCCGGCCGCGTCTCCATCGGGCGGCCGATCGGCAACACCCGGATCTACGTGCTGGACGACCACCTGGAACCCGTCCCCGAGGGCGCCCCGGGCGAGCTGCTGATCGGCGGGCTCGGGCTGGCCAACGGCTACCACCGCCGCCCGGGGCCGACCGCCGACCGCTTCGTACCCGACCCCTTCGGGCCGCCGGGCGGACGCCTCTACCGGAGCGGCGACGTGGTGCGCCTGCACGGTGACGGCACGCTGCAGTACGTGGGGCGGACGGACAACCAGGTCAAGCTGCGCGGCCACCGGATCGAACTCGGCGAGATCGAGTCCGCCATGGAGACGCATCCCGGCATCCGCCAGGCGGTGACCGCCGTACACGAAGAGCGGCTGGTCGCGTACCTGGTGGGCGAGCCTGCCGGTCTCCGCGCTCATCTGGCCGAGCGGCTGCCCGCGTACATGATCCCGTCGGTGTTCGTCCCGCTGGAGGCTCTGCCGCTCACTCCCAACGGCAAGGTGGACCGCAAGGCGCTGCCCGTCCCCGGGGCCGTCGCGGAGGTTCCGCTGCTGCCACGGGACGCGGGCGCGACGGTGCCGCTGTCGCCCGCTCAGGAGCGGCTGTGGTTCCTCGACGCCCTGGGCGGCGATCCGCGCGCCCACCCGTGCCAGGCGCTGAGGTTGCGGGGGCCACTGGACGAGGACGCGCTGGTGGCGGCGCTGGCGGGGGTCGCGGCCCGGCATGAGGGGCTGCGAACCCGGTTCCCCGCCGACGAGGGCCGACCGCTGCTGGTCGTGGAGCCCACCTTCGAACCACCGCTCACCCACTACGACCTGACCGACCTGTCGGACACCAGCACGCCCGCCGACATGGGCGCAGACATGGGCACCGGCACGGTCGCCGGCATAAGCGTCGACACGGGCACGGACACCGGTAGGGGCATCGACGCTGAGGCTCGCACCCGCACCCGCACCGGCAGGGGCCCGGGGGTCGGCAGCGGTGGTGGTGGGGAGGTTGGGCGGGTTGTTACGGCTTTCGCTGGGGAGCCGTTCGATCTGGGGGCCGCGCCGCCGGTGCGGGTGGCGCTGATCCGGGTGGCGGCACAGGAGTATGTGCTGTGCGTCGTGGCTCACCCGATCGTGGCGGACGCCTGGTCGCTGGGCGTGCTGCTGTCGGACGTGGCCGCACTTTACGAGGGCCGCGAACCTCCACCCCCGCCCGTACAGGCCGGGGACGTCACGCTCTGGCGCGACAGGCGGGAGGCCGCGGCAGAGGCGCGGCTGGAGCACTGGTGCGGGCGCCTGGCCGGCGCCCCGGTCCTGGACCTGCCACTGGACCTGCCGCCGAACCTGTCATCGGACCTGCCACTGGACCTGCCGCCGGATCCGTCGTTGGAGCGGCGCAGGCCCGGCATGCCCGCTCGTACGCCCGGGCGGCATGAGCTGTGGCTGGACGCGGAGGTGGCCGGGCGGCTTGAGGGGCTTGGGCGGGAGGCGGGCGGGACCCTGTACACCGTGCTGCTCGCGGCCTACCAGGTGCTGCTGACGCGGCACACCGGGCAGACCGGGTTCATGATCGGACGGCCGGTCACCGGGCGCGAGGAGGCGGGGCTGGCGGCGGTCTTCGGGCACCTCACCCGGCACCTGGTCGTACGCGGTGAGCTGCCGGGCGATCCCCCGTTCACCACGTTGCTGCGCCTCACCCGGGCGGCGGAGAGGGAGGCGGCCGAGCACGCCGACCTGTCGCCCGAGCGGCTGCTGACGGCGCTCGGGGTGGAGCGCGACCCGGGCCAGGAGCCGCTGTTCCAGACGACGCTGACACTGCACGAGACGATGCCGCTGCCGGAGTCGTTCGGCGGGCTGGAGCACGAACCGTTCGCGGCGCACCCGCCCGAGACCGTCTACGACCTGGCCCTGGAGGCCCGCCACCACCTCGAAGGGCTGGAGCTGACCTTCCGGTACGACGCCTCGCTGCTGGACGCCGGCAGTGTCGGACGGCTCGCGACGCGGTTCGCCGCGCTTCTCGGGCAGGCCGCGTCCGCGCCGGACACGCGGGTGTCCGAGCTGCCCGGGGTTCCGGCCGCGGATGGGGCGGCCGGGACCGTACGGGTGCTCGACCCCTGGGGTGTGCCCGTCGCGCCGGGTGACGCCGGGGAGATCTGGGAGGCCGGCGCGGACCGTGGCAGCGGGGAGCGGGGACTGCTGACGGCGGACGGGCGGGTCGAACGGCTGCCGGCGGCGGCGACCGTCGGGAGGGCGCGGCAGGGGTTCAGGCCCGGGTACGTCGTGCCGCGCACCGACGCCGAGGCGCTCGTGGCCGACGTGTGGAGCGACCTGCTCGGTGTCTCCCGGGTGGGGGCGGCCGACGACTTCTTCCATCTCGGCGGCCACTCCCTGCTCGCGGTACGCGCCGCCGCCCGCCTGCGGGCCACCATCGACGTCGACGTGCCGATCAGGACCTTCTTCACCCATCGGACGGTGGAGGAGTTCGCGGGCGCGGTGGAGGAGATCCTCCTGGCCGACCTGGAGGGCCTGTCGGACGAGGAGGCCCAACGCCTGCTCGACGCCACGGAGGTGCCGTGACCAGCCTGTCCCCCGCCAAGCAGGCGCTGCTGGCCCAGCGGCTGCGGCGCCGTACCGCGGCCACCACGATCCCGCCGCGTCCCGAGGGGAGCGAGCCGCCGCTCTCGCACGCCCAGGAGCGGCTGTGGTTCCTGGAGCAATACGTGCCGGGCACGCCCGCCTACACCGTCTCGTGCACCGCCCGCGTCACGGGCGACCTGGATCCGGACGTGCTGCGCCAGGCCGTGCGCGAGGTGGCCGCCCGGCACGAGAGCCTGCGCAGCCGCTTCGTCACCTCCGACGACGGGCTGCCGCGCGTCGTCATCGACCCCGAACCCGACCCCGAGTTCCGCACGGTCCAGGCCGGCTCCGCCGAGGAGGCCAGGGCGCTGGTGTCCGCGGTGCTGGCCCGGCCCTTCGACCTGGCGGAGGGGCCACTGCTGCGGGTCCTCCTGATCCGTCTCGACCCCGCCGACGCCACCAGCCGCCCCACCGACCGCCCCACCGACCGCCCCACCGAGCGCTTGGCCGGCCGCCCCGCAGACCGCCCCGATGATCGCCCTGGCGATCATGTGCTGATGCTCGCCGCTCACCACGCCGTAGCCGACGGCTGGAGCTGGGATGTCGTGTTGAACGAGCTGTTCGCGCTGCACGACGGCAGGCCCCTGGCCGCGTTGCCGGTGCAGTACGGCGACTACGCCCGCTGGCAGCGCGAGCGCGTGGGCACCCCCGCCTACCGGGCCGACGTGGATTACTGGCGGGGGCGGCTGGCCGGGGTGCCGCCGCTGGAGTTGCCCACGGACCTGGCGCGGCCGGCCGAGCAGACGTTCGCCGGGGCCGCCCACGGGTTCCGGCTCGACGCCACGCTGAGCTCGGCGGTGCGGGCGCTGGCCGAGGCGCATGGGGCGACGCCGTACATGGTGCTGCTGGCCGCGTTCCAGGCGCTGCTCGGCCGGTGGTCGGGGCAGAGCTCGTTCGCCGTGGGCAGCCCGGTCAGCGGGCGGGGGCTGCCGGAGCTGGACGGGCTGGTCGGCATGTTCGTCAACACGCTCGCCCTGCGGGCCGACCTGGCGGGCGACCCGCCGTTCACGGAGCTGCTGGCCCGGGTCCGGGACACGGCGCTGGACGCGTTCGCGCACCAGGAGCTGCCGTTCGACCAGCTCGTCAACGAGCTGCACGTCGAGCGGGACGTCAGCAGGCCCGCGGTCTTCCAGGTGATGTTCGCACTGCAGAACTACACCGCCAAGCCGGTCGACGCCGGGGCCCGCGAGCTGACGTGGTTCGCCGCCGACACGGTGGTCAGCCGGTTCGACCTCAGCCTGTATCTGCACGAGGGCAAGGGCGGGCTGGACGGCACGTTCGTCTACAACATCGCGCTGTTCCACGCGGGGACGGTCGAGCGGATGGCCGCCGGCCTGGAGACGCTGCTGCGATCGGCGGTGGCCGCGCCGGCGACGCGGCTGGCCGATCTGGACGTCCTGCCCGGCGGTGAGCGGGCGCGGCTGGCCCGGTTCGGTACGGCCCCCGCGCCCGCCCCGCCCGGATCCTGGCTGCTGCACGAGCTGGTCGCGGCCCAGGCCGCCCGCACTCCGGACGCGCCCGCCGTGGTCTTCGGCGGCGAGAGGCTGTCGTACGAGGAGCTCGGGCGGCGGGCCGGTCACCTCGCCCGGCGCCTGCGCGACCTCGGTGTCCGGCCCGGCGACCGGGTGGCGGTGTGCCTGGAGCAGTCGGCGGGGCTGGCCGTGGCGCTGCTGGGCGTGCTGAGGGCGGGGGCCGCGTACGTGCCGCTGGACCCGGAGCAGCCGGCCGGGCGGATCGCGTACATGGTGGGCGACGCCGGCGTGCGGACCGCGATCACGTCGGCGCAGGCGCGGGGGCCGCTGCCGGACGGGCTCACCCAGGTGCTGATCGAGGAACCGGTGGAAGGGCCGGTGGAAGGGCCGATGGAAGGGCCGGTGGAGGCCGGGGTCGGGCCGGACGACCTGGCGTACGTGATCTACACCTCGGGCACCACGGGCCGGCCCAAGGGCGTGGCCGTGCAGCACCGGGAGGTGGTCACGTACCTGGCGGGGGTGCGCGAGAGGTTCGCGGTCGAGCCGGGCTCGACGTTCGCGCTGCTGCAGTCGCTGGCCTTCGACTTCGGCGTCACCACCTTCTACCTGGCGCTGCTCACCGGCGGCTGCCTGCACCTGATCCCGTCCAGGACGTCGGCCCCCGAGCTGGCGGAGTACTTCGGCCGCGCGCCCGCCGACTACCTGAAGATCACGCCGTCGCACCTGGCGGCGCTGCTGTCCGAGGCGGAGCCGGCCGCCCTGCTGCCGCGCCGGCTGCTGGTCCTCGGCGGCGAGGCGTCCGGCTGGGCCTGGGCGCGGGAGCTGGCCGCGCTCGGCCGCTGCGCCGTGGTCAACCACTACGGCCCCACCGAGGCCACGGTCGGCATCACCACGTTCGCGGTCGATCCGGCCGAGCCCGCACGCGACACCACGCTGCCCATCGGCCGGCCGCTGCCGGGCGCCCGCGTCCAGGTGCTGGACGAGCGGCTGCGCCCGGTGCCCGTGGGCGTGGTGGGCGAGATCTTCCTGGGCGGCGCCCGGCTGGCCCGGGGGTACCTGGGCAAGCCCGCGCTGACCGCCGACCGCTTCCTGCCGGACCCGGGCGGCGGGCCGGGCGCGCGCATGTACCGCACCGGCGACCTCGGGCGGTGGCTGCCCGACGGGAGCCTGCAGTTTCTCGGCCGCCGCGACCTGCAGGTGAAGGTCCGCGGCTACCGGGTCGAGCTGGGCGAGGTCGAGTCGGTGCTGTCGGAGTGCCCCGGGGTCGCCCAGGCGGTGGCCGACCTGCGCGGGGACCGCCTCGTCGGCTATCTCCTGCCCGCCGGGGACGCCGTCCGGCCGCCCGCCGCCGAGGTGCGGGCCTGGCTGCGCGATCGCCTGCCCGACTACATGATCCCCGTCCGGTACGTGTGGCTCGACCACCTGCCGCTGAAGTCGCACGGCAAGGTCGACCGGGCCGCGCTGCCCGACCCCGGGGACGACCGGCTCGACGGCGGCGCCGCGTTCGTCCCGCCGCGCACCCCGGCCGAGGAGAGCGTGGCGGCGGTCTGGGCCGGCGTGCTCGGACTGGCCCGGGTCGGCGCGCTGGACGACTTCTTCGAGCTGGGCGGGCACTCCCTGCTCGCCATGCAGGTCCTGGCCCGGCTGCGCAAGGCCGTGCCGGAGCGGCGGCTGACGCTGATGGACCTGTTCAAGCACTCCACGGTGGCCGAGACGGCGGCCCTGCTGGACGGCGGGGACGACCGCGAGGACGGGCTGCTGCACCGGCTCACGCCGCCGCGCGCCGCCACGACCACGCTGGTCTGCGCGCCGTACGGCGGGGGCAGCGCGGTGATCTACAAGCCGCTGGCCGACGCGCTGCCCGCGGACTGGGCGCTCTACTCGATCGCCGTGCCGGGCCACGAGCTCGGCGAGGAGCACATGCCGCCGGACGAGGTGGCGCGGGCCTGCGCCGAGGAGATCCTCGCGAACGTGCGCGGCCCTCTGGTGCTGTACGGCCACTGCGGGCTCGGCGTCATGATCATCGCGGAGATCGCCCGGCGGCTGGAGGCCGAGGGGCGCGACGTCGAGGCCGTCTACCTGGGCGGCATCCTTCCGTTCGCCCGGCCGGAGGGGCGATTGACGTGGCTGCGGCACCGGCTGGACGACCTGCGCGGCGACCAGGGGCGGGTGAACGCGCTGACGGCGGCCGGGCTCGACGTCTCCGAGCTGAACCCGGAGGAGCTCAAGCTGATCGTCCGCAACCGCAGGCACGGCACCCGGGCGGCGGAGCGGTACTTCACCCGGCTGTTCGAGGAGGACGCCCAGCGGCTGGCGGCGCCGGTCGTCGCGGTGGCCGGGGAGCGGGATCCGGTCATGGAGTACCACCAGGAGCGGTACCGGGAGTGGCACGTGCTGTCGCCGGTCACGGCGTGCGCGGTGCTCGACGAGGCAGCGCACTTTTTCCTGAAATATCGGGCGGAGGAGCTGGCCGAGATCGTCACCCGTACACACGGGGCCATCACCACCGGGCGGACGGCTCCGCTGGAACGGGTCACCGGGGAGGAGACGTGGTGGCTGGAGGGCGTCTCCAGAGCCGCGCCCGCCACAGCGGCGGCCGGGGCGGGGGCCGGGACGGGGGCCGCTCGCGTGGGTGGGCCGCGGCCCAGTATGCGGCGGTTCTTCGGGGTGGCCGGTGGGCAGGCGCTGTCGATCGTGGGGTCGGCGCTGACCGAGTTCGCCGTGCCCATCTGGATCTACCTGACCACGGGCTCGCTGGTCGACTTCGCGCTGTTCTCCGTGCTGGCCCTCGTACCGGGAATGCTGGTGGCGCCGCTGGCCGGGACCATCGTGGACCGCAGCGACCGGCGCCGGATCATGCTGCTCGGCGACGCGGGCGCGGGCGGGGCGCAGCTCGCCCTCGGCCTGCTGCTGTGGACCGGCAACCTGCAGACGTGGCACATCTACCCGCTGCTCGTGTGCCTGTCGGTCGCGCTGGCGTTCCAGCGGATCGCGTACGGCTCGGCCGTCCCGCAGCTCGTGCCCAAACGGTTCCTCGGCCACGCCAACGGCGTGGTCGGCATGATCAACGGGGTGGCGCAGCTCATCGTGCCCCTCGCCGCGGCCGGGCTGATGGCGGTGATCGGGCTGGAGGGCATCCTCGCCATCGACGTGATCAGCTACGCGATCGCGATCGGCACGCTGCTGCTCATCCGCTTTCCCGCGACCATGGCCCTGCGCCGCCGCGAGACGATGGCGGCCGAGCTCGTCAACGGCTTCCGCTACTCGTGGGGCAACAAGGGCTTCCGCCGCATGGTCACCTTCTTCGCGGTGGTGAACCTGTTCATGGCCGCGCTGTTCCTGATGATCTCGCCGCTGGTGCTGTCGTCCGGGTCGCTGGCCGACGTGGGGACGGTCTCGTTCTTCGGCGGGCTGGGCGTGTTCGCGGGCGGGCTCGGGATGGCGGTGTGGGGCGGGCCTCGGGTGCGGCGTTTTCGCGGGCAGCTCATGTTCACGCTGTCGCTGGCGGTGTCCGCCATGGTCATCGGCGTGCGCGCGGACCTCGTGGTGATCACCGCCGGGGTGTTCGGGCTGTTCCTGTCGCTGACGCTGCTCAACGGCGTGTACACGACGATCGTGCAGGTCAAGATCCCGCAGCGCTATCACGGCCGGGTCTTCGCGCTCAACCAGCTCGTGGCCTTCTCGACCCTGCCCCTCGGGTACGCGGTCGTCGCCCCGTTGGGCACGGCCCTGTTCGAGCCGATGCTCGCCGACGGGGGCGCGCTCGCGGACACGGTCGGCCGGGTGATCGGCACCGGCGAGGGGCGCGGCATCGGCTTCCTGTACCTGCTGCTGGGCGCCGCCATCGCGTTGTGCGTGCTGGTGGCCAGGCGGCGCCGGGCGCTGTGGGACTTCGACGAGCTCGTACCCGACGCGCTGCCCGACGACGTGATCGGATTCGAGGCCCTGCGCGACCGCGGGGCCCTGGCCAAGGGTGAGGAGAGGGCGTGGACGAGTACCAGGTCGTGATCAACGGTGCGGAGCAGTACTCGGTGTGGCCCGCCGGCCGGGAGGTTCCGGCCGGGTGGCGGGCCGAGGGGTTCGCGGGTGGCAAGGAGGCGTGCCTGGCCCACATCGACGAGGTGTGGACGGACATGAGGCCGCTCAGCACACGATGACGCCCAGGCTCAGGGGGAACGGCGGGCGCGGAGGGCGCGCGGGGAGGCGCCCAGCTCGCGGCGGCAGGCCTTGTTGAACGCCTGAAGGTCCGGGATGCCCACCGCCGCGGCGATCGCCGGGATCGCCAGCGTCGACTCGCGCAGGAGGTGCAGCGCCCGCGACAGCCGCCGGCGGCGGATGTGGGCCACCACCGTGTCGCCGGTCTGGGAGCGGAACAGCCGGGTCAGGTGGTTGTGCGAGACCCCGGCGGCCTTGGCGATGGCCGGCACGGTCAGCGGCGCGGCCAGATCGGCCTCGATGTACTCGATCGCCGCCGCCACCACCGCGTGCGGGCTGCCGGCCACCGGCAGGTTCGCCACCCGCCAGAGCGCCGCCCACACCTCGGCCGACGCCCTGGCCGGGGTGCCGGGGACGGCCGCGATGGCCTGGCGCAGCGCGGCGCCGATGACCGGGGCCTGGTCGCCGGCGTCCCGCATGACGGGCACGGCCCGCCGTTCGCCCGCGCCGGGCAGGCGGAAGTGCGCGTACAGGTGCTCCGACCTGCCCCGGTAGTGGTAGTGCACCTCGGCGCCCGGCGGGATCAGGCTCACGTGGTCGGGCTTGATCGCGTGCACGGTGCCGTCGAGGACGAGTTCGGCGCTGTAGCCGTACAGGTGGAACTGCCACAGGTCGGGGAGCCGGAACACGTCGTGCGGGCTGACCACGCCGTGCACGCCCACGCCCGCGCCGGCCACGGCGGGCGGCTCGGACAGGGCGATCGTCACGTGGCGCACACCGCATGTCTATCGCGGTGAGGGGAGAATCGACCAGTAGTTGAGGATTACAACCCACGACACGGCAGACATCCGATCTTAGCGTTGAGGTATGCGAACCACTTTGCTCACCTCCGCACAGGTGGCCGGTTTCGTGGCCGCCGGCTATCTGCGGCTCGACGGGATCGTCCCGGACGACCTCAACGACCAGGCGATCGACGTGCTCGACGCGGGGATCCCGCGCGTGCCGTACGGGACCCCGGTCACCCAGGCCTTCCCCAAGGGGTCGTTCGCCCGCCGCCTGATCGAGCTGCCCCAGGTCGCCGGGGCGCTGAGCTCCCTCGTCGGCCCCGACCCGACCATCGACCACCACGCCGTGCACGTACGCGAGCCGCAGGGCGGCGAGGCCCAGCCGCTGCACGCCGACGCCATCATCGACACCCGCATGGACGCCTTCGACGTGCAGCTCATGTACTACCCGCGCGAGGTGACCGCGGAAATGGGCGGCACGCTCGTGGTGCCCGGCAGCCACCTGCGGCGCGTCAACGAGAGCGACACCGGCCGTTACCAGAACCTGCGCGGCCAGACCCGGCTGACCTGCCCGGCCGGGACCGTGATGCTGCTGCACCACGGCATCTGGCACGGCGGCCGGCGCAACGACAGCCCGGTACGCCGGTACATGTTCAAGATCCGGTTCAACCCCACCGTGCCGCAGGTCCGCCTGTGGGACACCTCCGACCTGGCCGACCCTGCCGTCCGGGAGGAGCTGAGCAGGCGTTTCCCCTGGTACGAGCAGGCGACCGGCCGCTTGGAGATCCACAACCGGGTGCGCGTGTGGCGGGCGCTGACCGCCGATCCCACGTTCGACATCGACTACTGGACGACGCGTGTGAACAACCGCCCCGGGAGGGCCGCATGAAGCAGCAGGTGCTCGTTCTCTACCTGGCCACCTCCGCGCTCGACGCGGCCGTGGTGGGCTGGTCGTCCTACGACGGCACCGGGCGTACGCATCCGACGGCGGGCGACGGGGACGAACCGCCGTACGCGACCGGGGTGGACGCGCTGCGCGACGGGTGGCGGCTGTTCCAGGCGTCGCAGCTGATCCCGCCGTACCCGGGGCACGAATACGACACGTCGTTTCTCAAGCACGAGTTCTTCTTTGAGAAGATGTCGTAGGTCCCTGTTGGTGGTGTAAGTCCGAGGAGGAGCGGGATGCCGGATATGCGCCCGCTCCGGCCGGACGATCCCGGGCGGATCGGCGGCTTCCGCCTCCTGGGCGTGCTCGGCTCGGGCGGGCAGGGCATCGTCTACCGGGGCGCCGGTGAGGACGGGCGCGAGGTCGCCATCAAGGTGCTGCACAGCCATCTCACGCAGGACGACGAGGTCACCTGGCGGTTCCTGCGTGAGGTGGAGGCGGCGCGGCGGGTGGCCGCCTTCTGCACGGCCGCCGTGCTGGAGGTGGGGGTGGTGGACGAGCGGCCGTACATCGTCAGCGAGTACGTTCCCGGCGACACCCTCCAGGCGCTCGTCCGCGCGTCGGGGCCACGGCGGGGCGGGGCGCTGGACCGGCTGGCGATCTCCACGCTGACCGCGCTGACCGCGATCCACCAGGCGGAGATCGTGCACCGGGACTTCAAGCCGGGCAACGTCCTGATGGGGCCGGACGGGCCGATCGTCATCGACTTCGGGATCGCCAAGGCCCTCGACGCGACCACGCGTACGTCGGGGCCCATCGGGACGCCTACGTACATGTCGCCCGAGCAGTTCCGGGGTGAGCGGGTCGGGCCGGCATCGGACGTGTTCAGCTGGGCCGGGACGATGGTCTACGCCGCCACCGGCCGGCCGCCCTTCGCCGGGGACTCGGTGGTCGTCATCATGAACGCGATCCTGAGCGCCGTGCCCGGCCTGGAGGGGGTGCCCGCTCATCTGCGGGGGCTGATCGAGACGTGTCTTTCCAAGGACCCGTCGGCCCGGCCGCTGCCGGGAGACCTCCTCCAGCGGCTCATCCGCCCAACGGGCCCCACGGCCCGCTCCATGCCCGCCCCACCGGCCGGCGGGGGCGTGGCGGGGACGGGTGCCGGTGACGCCCACGGGACCGGCGCGAACCATGTGAACGCGGGCACCACAGCCGCGCCGAAAGCCGGGGCGGGCGCGAGCGCCGGGCCGGGGAACGGTGCCGGAGTGAGTGGCGGGGTGAGTGGCGGGGCGGGACACGGGGCGGGTGTGAGTGGTGGGCCCGGGGTGGGGGGTTGGGCGGTCGGCGGGCCGGCGGGGACGTCCCATGCCGGGCCCGGGGGGCAGTGGCCGGTGGAGGCGACGGAGCCGAGCGCGCGCAGGACGCTCAGCAGGCGGGCGCTCATCGGCGGGGCCGCCGCGGTGGTCGCCGCCGGGGTGTCCGCGTTCGCCGTGCTCCGGCCGGGCGGCGGGTTCCTGCGACCGGACGATCGAGCGACACAGCGGACGGCGGCGCGACGGGACGGCCGGACGGGGGCACGTCCCCGCAACCGACCGGTACACCGGCGGCGTCCCCGTCACCCACGCCGGCCGCGTCGGCCGAGCCGTTCGGGACCGCGGTGACGGAGCCCGTGACCCTGCCCGGCGGCAGCGGTGAGCCGGCGGCGCTGGCCGCCGCCGGGACCACGGTGGTGTGCGGCACCGGCAAGGGCGTGGTGCTCTCCTGGGACGTGAACGCCGCCGTCACCAGGCTCGGCGACGGCGGCGGCGCGGCGTCGTCCGTGGCCGTCGGCGACCTCGCGGGCCGGCGGGTGGCCGCCTCGGGGCACGCCGACGGCGGCATGCGGCTGTGGGGCCTGCCCGGCGGGAGCCTGGAGGACCACCGGGCGAACGATCCGGTCATCGCCGTCACGGTCGGGGACCGGGCGGTGGCGGTGTCGCAGAAGTACGACGGCTTGAGGGACCTGCACAGTGTCGTACGCCTGTGGGACATCTCCACCGGCAAGCAGATCGGCCCCGCGATCACCGACCACTTCCAGGGCGTCCACGGCCTGGCGTTCGGCAGGCTGGACGGGCAGGGCGTGCTCGTCACGGGAGACGGCGCCGAGCGGGTACGCGTGCGGCGCCTGTCCAACGGGCGTCAGACGCACTCGTTCCCCACCGGTGAGATCGGCGGCATCGAACTGCTGGCCTGCGGCGAGGTGAAGGGCAGGCCGGTCGTGGTGTCCACCCATCTGGACGCCACCCTGCGCGTGTACGACCTGAAGTCGGGCAAGCGCCGGAAGAAGTGGGCGTTCAGCGACCAGAGCCCCGACGACCGGGGGGCCACCGCCCTCGTCGTGGGCCTGCTCGGCGACCTGCCCATCGCGGCCGTCGCCCACGCCCCGGCGGGCGGCGAGGTCATCGTCCGCGTCTGGGACCTCGACCGCGGCGACATCGTCGGCGTGCTCGGGTCGGGCGAGGGCGGCGCGATCCGCAGGCTGGCGCTGGCCGAGCTGGACGGCCGCCCGGTGATCGCCGGGGCGGACGACGACGGCGGCTTACGGGTCTGGAGCCTCGGCCCCGCGTGACGACGCCCGGTGCAGGTCCTGGATGACACCGCCGGTCAAGGCCCTGGGTGACGGCGGACCGTCACGGGGCCGGGGTGTCGCGGGAGGCCGTGAGCCGGTCGCGGAGGGCGTCGACCCGGTCCATCACCGGGGTGGCGGTGACGCCGTGCAGCACCACCGAGGCCAGCACGGTGAAGCCCGTCACCGCCCACAGCTCCTCGGCGGGTACGCCGAAGTCGGCCTGGCCCAGCGCGTACGCCAGGTAGAACAGCGACCCGATCCCCCGGATCCCGAAGAACGAGATCACCAGCCGTTCCCTCGGCCCCGCCGGGCCGCGCCACTGGGCCAGCCAGCCGGCCAGGGGGCGGATCACCACGAGCAGCAGGACGCCGACGGCGGCGCCGCGCCAGGTGAGCGCCGCCAGCCCGCCGGTCGCGACGAAGCCCCCGAGCAGGAGCAGCAGCCAGGCCGTGAGCAGCCGCTCGATCTGCTCGACGAACCCGTGCAGGACGTTGTTGTAGCCGTGCCCGTGCTCGGCCCGCCTGATGGTGCACGCGGTGACGAAGACCGCGACGAAGCCGTAGCCGTGGACGAGCTCCGTCACCCCGTACGCCAGGAACGTGGCGGCCAGCGCGACGAACCCGTCACGGCGTTCCGCCAGGCGCAGGTCGTCCGACCGGGCGCGGAAGAACAGCCGTCCGAGCAGGCGGCCGATCAGCAGCCCCGCCAGGCCCCCGGCCGCCGTCCGGTAGAGGACGTCCACCAGGGCCCACTCCCCCAGCCAGCCCGTGCCGCCCACGGCGGCGACCGCGACGGCGGCGTAGACGATGGGGAAGGCCAGCCCGTCGTTGAGGCCGGCCTCCGAGGTGAGGGCGAAGCGGACCTCGTCGTCGGCGTTCTCGGCGTCCACCGGCTCGCCCACGTGCACGTCGGAGGCGAGCACCGGGTCGGTCGGCGCGAGCGCGGCCCCGAGCAGCAGCGCCGCCGCGAGTGGCCAGCCGAGCAGGCCGGTGGCGGCGAGGGCGACGCCGGCCACGGTCAGCGGCATGGCCAGGCCGAGCAGCCGCCACGTCGTGGACCAGCCGCGCGCCCCGGCCCGGCGGTTGATCGCCAGGCCGGCGCCCATGAGCGAGATGACCACGCACAGCTCGGTGATGTGCTCGAGCGCCGCCCGGTGGACGATCGGGTCGGGCTCGGGCAGCCCGAGCGGCAGCGCGAACAGCAGCATGCCGCCGAGCAGGTACATCAGGGGCAGGGAGACGGGACGGCGGGCCAGCACCTCGGGGAGGATCGCGGCGAGCAGGGCGGCGGCTCCGCCGAGGGCCAGGACGAGATCGAGCGTGGACATCTTCGCCCCCCTGCCCCGAAGATCACTGCTTATCCCTTTTGCCCCGGAGGAAGCCGGGCGATCGCGCGCCCGGTCCCTCGTGGCGGCCAGGGCCGCGTCAGCCGCGCAGGGCGGCCATGTTGCGGTAGCTGAGCTCGGCGTACCGCAGGGACTGGCCCGGGTCGGTGCCGGGCGCGTTGTCCTGCTCGTACATCGGGTTGTGCGTGTCCGGCTGGTTCAGGTGGGAGAAGAAGCGCTGGTAGTCGATGTCGCCGGTGCCGAACGGCACCATGTCGTAGCCGTTCGCGGTCGCCGGGTTGGTGGTGCCGTCCTTGGCGTGGAACAGCGGGAAGCGCCGCTCCCTGGCCTGGACGGTGGCCAGCGGGTCGAAGACGTCGGTCTGCGTGGAGCCGTCGGGCGCGGTGTAGGTACGGTGCTTGAACTGGGCCACGTGCGCCCAGAAGATGTCCATCTCGAAGTAGACGAACCTCGGGTGGCTGATGCCGAAGAAGTACTCCAGCTTCCGGATGCCGGACGAGCGCGTCCACCGGCCCTGTTCGTCGAGCGGGCCGGTGTCGAGCAGGAAGGCGTAGGCCGCGTCGTGGTTGTGCGTGTACAGCTTGAGCCCGGCGTCGGCGGCGATCCGGCCGAGCTCGTTCCACTTGGCCGCCGCCACGTCCCAGTCGCCCCTGTACGGGCTGTTCGTCGGATCGGAGCCCGTGCCGACGTGCTCCAGGCCGAGGATGTTGGCGATCTCCAGCACCTGCTTGAACCGGTCGAGGTCGGCGGTCGTGAGCGGCCACGAAGCGGGGATGAACCCGTGGTTGCCCTGGGCCCGCAGCCCGTTGTCGTCCAGCCAGCGCCGCAGCAAGCGGGCCCCCTCGACGGTCTTGAGGTTCGCGCCCCCCTCGGCGCCCGCGTGCTGGCGATACCCGGCGAACTCGACCTGCCGGTAGCCGATGCGGGCCAACTCCTCCAGCACGCGGCGGAAGCCGGAGGGCAGGGGCGTGGACAGCGGGTCGCGGCTGATCGCGTCGCGGACGGTGTAGAGGATGATGCCGCGCTTGTTGGGCGGGACCAGCACACGACTGGCCGCGCCGGTCTGGGTCTCCTCGTCCAGCGGGGTCGTCTCCCAGTAGGTGTGGCAGATCGAGGTGTCGCCCGCCGGTGGGTCGCCGTGCGGCTCGTCG
>NZ_JBFAIM010000113.1:0-26770 GCF_040654715.1 Nonomuraea sp. NPDC050643
CTGGCCGACCTGAAGGACAACATCAACTCGATGGTGAAGTCGCTGCGCGAGACGACCAGCGCCAACGAGCAGCAGGACTGGCTCAAGTCCAACCTCGCGCGCATGTCCGGGCTCATGCAGGGGCACCGCGACCTGGCCACGGTGGCCGAGCTGGTCATGAGTGAGCTGGCGCCGCTGGTGTCGGCCCAGTACGGCGCGTTCTTCCTGGTGGAGGAGCGCGAGCTGCAGCTCATCAGCGCCTACGGCTACCCGATCGACCCGGAGCGGCCCTCCCGGTTCCGGCTGGGCGAGGCGCTGGTCGGGCAGGCGGCGCGCAGCCGTAAGACGATCGCCATGACCGACCTGCCCCCCGGTTACATCACGATCTCCTCCGGGCTCGGCAGGACCGATCCCTCGTCGGTGATCGTGCTGCCCATCGTGGTGGAGGAGCAGGTGCTCGGCGTGATCGAGCTGGCCTCGGTGCAGGCGTTCACGCCGGTGCACCGGGCCTTCCTCGACCAGCTCATGGAGACGATCGGCGTCAACCTCAACACGATCGTGGCGAACGTCCGTACCGACGAGCTGCTCAAGGAGTCGCAGCGGCTGGCCGTGGAGCTGCAGGCGCGCTCGGAGGAGCTGCAGAGCCAGCAGGAGGAGCTGCAACGCTCCAACGCCGAGCTGGAGGAGAAGGCCACGCTGCTGGCCCGCCAGAACCAGGACATCGAGACCAAGAACCTGGAGATCGAGCAGGCCCGGCAGGAGCTGGAGGACCGGGCGCACCAGCTCTCGCTGGCCTCCACCTACAAGAGCGAGTTCCTCGCCAACATGAGCCACGAGCTGCGCACCCCGCTCAACTCGCTGCTCATCCTGGCCCAGTTGCTGGCCCAGAACCACACGCGCAACCTGACCCCGAAGCAGGTCGAGTACGCCGGGATCATCCACTCGGCGGGCTCCGACCTGCTGCAGCTCATCAACGACATCCTCGACCTGTCGAAGGTCGAGGCCGGCAAGATGGACATCAACCCCGAATGGGTGCAGCTACGGCGGCTGCTCGACTACGTCGAGGCCACGTTCCGTCCGATGACCGGCCAGAAGAGCCTCGACTTCCGGGTCACCACGGCGCCCGGCGTGCCCGCCGAGCTGCTCACCGACGACTCGCGGCTGCGCCAGGTGCTGCGCAACCTGCTGTCGAACGCGGTCAAGTTCACCGAGACCGGCAGCGTCGAGCTGCGCATCGAGCCGGCCTCCCCGGGCGAGCTGCCCCCGTCCGTGCGCTCCCACGGCCCGGCCATCGCGCTGCGGGTCGTGGACACCGGCGTGGGCATCGCCGAGCAGCAGCTAGAGGTGATCTTCGGCGCGTTCCAGCAGGCCGACGGCACCACCAGCCGCAAATACGGCGGCACCGGCCTCGGCCTGTCGATCTGCCGCGAGATCGCCTACCTGCTGGGCGGCGCGATCACCGTGCAGAGCACGCCGGGGCAGGGCAGCGTGTTCACGCTCTACCTGCCGGTGGCGCGGCCCGGGTTCGACGTCGTGCCGGCGGAGGGCGGTGAGCCCGCGCAGGTCACCGACCGGACGCCGATGGCCGCGCGGCGGCTGCTGGTGATCGAGGAGCGGCGGCACGGGCTGCTGTCGCTGGTCTCCGAGAGCGTCGTGGGCGACCTGGCGAACGCGCGCGACCTCGGCGGGTCCATCGTGGTCGTCACGGCGGCCGGGGCGGAGGAGGCGACCGGCATGCTGGCCGGGGAGCCGTGCCACTGCATCGTGCTGGATCTCGACATGCCCGATATGTCGGCATACCGGCTGCTGGAGGCGATGGATCAGGACACCAGCCTGCACGGGGTGCCGGTGCTGGCGTACAACAACTGGCGCTCCCACCCGCAGCAGGAGGTGGGCCTGACCAACCAGCCGCTGGAGCTGCTGTCCAGCCTCGACGAGCTGCGCGAGCGCATCGCGCTGCACCTGACCGCCAACCAGCCCGGCGACGTGCTGCCCCTGGTCAGGACGGAGACCGTCGCGGCGGCGGACGCGCGGGAGATCGACAACACCCTGGCGGGGCGTACGGTGCTGGTGGTGGACGACGACGCCCGCAACCTCTACGCGCTCACCAGCATGCTGGAGATCCACGGCATCAACGTGCTGCACGCCGAGAACGGCCGCAAGGGCATCGACACGCTCACCGCCCACGCCGAGACCGACCTGATCCTGATGGACGTGATGATGCCGGAGATGGACGGCTACACGGCCACGGAGACGATCAGGGCCATGCCACAGTACGCCGACCTGCCGATCATCGCGGTCACGGCCAAGGCCATGCCGGGTGATCAGGAGAAGAGCCTGGCCGCGGGGGCCAGCGACTACGTCACCAAGCCGGTCGACGCCGACCATCTCATCGAGCGCATCCAGCACTGGATGGACCCGGCGTGAAGGCCGGCGACGTGCACCCCCCGACCGGCGACCCGGTCAACGGCCCCGTGGACAGTGCCGTGGACAGTGCTGCGGACAGTGCTGCGGACAGTGCTGCCGACGCCGCCGGTGAGCCTGGTCTGGACAGGCTGGCGCTGACCGTCGAGCGGCTGCGGCGGGAGGTCGAGCGGGCCCGCCGCGACGCCGACGACCGCGCCCTGGTCGAGATGGCCAAGGGCGTCCTGATCGAGCGGCTGCGCTGCCGCCCCGTGCAGGCGGCCGAGCAACTGGCCCTGCTCGCGGCAAAGGCCGGGGTGTCCCAGCTCGAACTGGCCGCCGACGTCGTCCGCGAGATCGCCGACGACCGCATCGGCGAGGCCGGCCGTGACGACCCCGACGTCGCGATCCGGCTGCGCGCCGCCGAGAGCGCGGCACTCGGCGCGGGCGACATCCAGTCCGTGGCCCTCTCGCTCCTCGAGCACGCGCTCACCCCGCTGGGCGCCACGGCGGTGGCGATCTGGGCCGCCGCGCCCGGCGCCGCGCTGACCCTGGCCGGGTACGCCGGGTTCGGGGAGGAGGAGGCCAGGCGGTGGCGGCACGTCCCGCCGGGGGTGATCACGCCGGCCGGGCGCGCGCTGGTGGAGCGGCGCATGGTCTGGCACACCGACCCGGGCCTGCCCGCCATCGGCCGGCAGACGGCCGCCGGCGGCCGGGTCACCGTCCCCATCACCGCGCGCGGCCGGGTGACGGGCGTGCTGGAGATCGGCTGGCCGCACACGCTGCCGCCCCGGCCGCCCAGGATCGAGCGGCAGATCGAGGCGCTGGCCGAGCTGTGCGCGCACACGCTGGACGCGCCGTTCGCGCCGCTGACGACCGCCGCGCCCACCGTGTCGGAGATCGTGGACCTGGCCGACGCGCTGCCCGACCCGGCCCTGGTGCTGCGGGCGGAGCCCGACGCGTACGGCGACGTGGCCGACTTCCGGATCCGGCACGTCAACGAGCGGCTGACGCGCGGCGACGGGCTGCTGCTGGAGGCGTACCCGCTGGTGGCCGAGGGGTTGCTGCTGGAAGCGTACCCGCGGGCGGCGGGCGGGCTGTTCGCGCGGATCGAGCACGTGCACGCCACGGGCGAGCCGTTCCGCGCCGAGCGGATGCCGCTGGGGCTGAGCACGACGGGCGTGGCCGACGTCAGCGCCACCCGGCACGGTGACGTCGTGCTGCTCGTGTGGCGCGACCACGACCAGGACGCGCGGCTGGCCGGCCTGCTCGAGCACGCCCAGCGGCTGGGCCGCATCGGCGGGTTCGAGGAGAACCCGATCACCGGCCAGATCACCTGGAACGCCCAGCTCTACTCCCTGTACGGCATGACGCCCGGCGACCGGCCGATCCCGCTGGAGCGGCTGCGCGACCACGCCCATCCCGACGACGAGATCGCGATCGGCCGTTTCCTGCGCACGGTGCTGCACCACCGCCGCCTGGCCGCCACGGCGTTCCGGCTGGAGCGGCCCGACGGGGTGGCCCGGCACATGCGCGTGGTGGCCGAACCGGTCTTCGGGCCGGACGGGCGGCTGATGGCGGTACGGGGTGCGTACCAGGACATCTCCTCGCAGCACTGGACGGAGGTCGCGCTGTCGGTCACGCGCGACCAGCTCGCCCACACCGAGCAGCAGTCCGCCGAGCGCAACCGCCTGGCCCTGCAACTGCAGCAGGCGATCATGCCGCCCTCGCACGGCCGGATCGACTCCCTCGGCCTGCGCATCGCCGTACGCTACCGGCCCGCGCAGAAGGAACACCTGGTCGGCGGCGACTGGTACGACGCCGTCGCCCTCCCCTCCAACCGCGTGCTGCTGTCGGTCGGCGACGTGGCCGGGCACGGCGTGGAGGCCGCCACCGGCATGGTCATCCTGCGCAACGCGCTGCGCGGCCTGGCCACGACGGGCGCGGGGCCGGCCCAGCTCATGGCGTGGCTCAACCTGGTCGCCCACCACCTCGCCGACCGCATGACGGCGACGGCCGTCTGCGGCCTGTACGACCCGCCCACGCGCGTTCTGCGCTGGGCCAGAGCCGGGCACCTGCCACCCATCCTGCTGCGCGCAGGGGGCGGCTCAGAGCTGCCCATGGTGAAGGGGCCGCTGCTGGGGGCGTTCACCGACGCGCACTACGAGGAGGGGGAGCTTCAGCTCCAGGTCGAGGACACGCTGCTGCTCTACACCGACGGGCTGATCGAGCGGCGTGACCACAACCTGCGCCACGCCCAGGACCGGCTGCTGGCCATCGCCAAGCGCACGGCGGCCACGCTCGACCACCGCCTCGACGACCTGCTCACGCACTGCAACTCCGACACCGACGACGACACCTGCCTCATCGGGGTGCACCTGAGCTGAATTCCGCCCCTTGCGCACGCACCGCGCGCCTACGGCATCCTTGGTCCGGTGGAACTCCGTGACGCGGACCGGCTGCTCGCCGACGCACGCGCCCTGCTCGACGAGCACGCCTCCGTGGACCGGCAGGCCCGGCGGGCGCTCGACGCGCTGCGCGTCCATGAGGCCAGGAAGGGGCTCGGGGCCATCCCGGTCTCCCGGCTGAAGGACGTGACGGACGGGCGGCTGCGCCTCGGCACGCTGGAGAAGGCCGGCTACGCCACGGTCCTGGAGGTGCTGGAGTCCACCCCGTACCGGCTGCAGCTCCTGCCGGGCATCGGCGCGCGGACGGCGGGGCAGATCCACGCGGCGGCCCGGCAGATCGAGCAGGCCGCCGCCGAGGCCGCGAGCATCCGCATCGACGTCGAGCGGCGCGACCGGCTCACCACGGAGCTCGTGATCGCCCTGCAGCGCCTGGTGGCCGTGGGCCCCGAGCTACCGCGGGCCCTCGACGCCGCCCGCGACCTGGCCGGGCGGCTGGAGCCGCTGCTGGCCCGGGCGCGGCCGGCCCGCAGCCGGCTGCGGATGATGTTCACGCTGCCCGAGCGCCGGCGTCAGGCGCGGGAGGCGGTCGCGGAGCTCGGCGGCCTGCTGGACGGCGTCCGGCGCACGCGGCTGCTGCTCGCCCAGGTGACCGCCGACCTGCTGCGCCCGCCGGCGCGCGACTTCGAGGCGTGGGCGGACTTCGAGTCCCGCTCGCCGGAGTACTTCGGGCTGCTGGCCGAGCTGGCGGGCGAGCCGGTCGGCACGGGCCTGCCCGGCGACCTGCCCGACGACCTCGCGGCCAAGGTCGCGGCGCAGCCGCTGGACGACACGCATCGGCGGGTGTCCCTGCGCGGCTACCAGGCGTTCGGGGCGCGGTTCGCGCTCGCGCAGGAGCGGGTGATCCTCGGTGACGAGATGGGGCTGGGCAAGTCGATCGAGGCCATCGCCGCGCTGGCGCACCTGCGTGCCGAAGGGGAGACGCACTTCCTGGTCGCCTGTCCCACGAGCGTGCTGATCAACTGGGTGCGGGAGATCGAGTCGCGCAGCACGCTGCGGCCGGTCCCGCTGCACGGGCCCGACCGGACCGCGGCGCAGGAGGAGTGGGTGCGCGAGGGCGGGGTCGCGGTGGCGACGCTGGACAGCCTGCACCGCCTCACGAACCCCGTGGAGGTGGGGCTGCTCGTCGTGGACGAGGCCCATTACGTCAAGAATCCGGAGACCAAGCGGTCGAAGGCCGTGGCCGCCTGGTGCGGGCGGACGCGGCGGGTGCTGTTCCTGACCGGCACTCCCATGGAGAACCGGGTGGAGGAGTTCCGGGCGCTGGTCTCGTACCTGCGGCCCGATCTGGCCGTGGCCCTGCGGGGCAGCGACGTGGTGGCGGGGGCGCGCGCGTTCAGGAAGGCGGTGGCGCCCGTCTACCTGCGGCGCAACCAGCAGGACGTGCTGACGGAGCTGCCCGACCGGGTGGAGGCCGACGAGTGGGTGGCGTTCAGCGGGGCCGACTTCGAGGCGTACCGGGAGGCCGTGGCCAAGGGCAACTTCATGGCCATGCGCCGCGCGGCGTACGCCGAGCCGGCCACCTCGGCCAAGTTGAAGCGGCTGCTGGAGCTGGTCGAGGACGCCGAGGCCAACGGGCTGAAGGTGGTGGTGTTCTCGTACTTCCGGGCGGTGCTCGCCACCGTGGAGGCGGCGCTGGGCGGGCGGGCGCACGGGCCGCTGTCGGGCGACGTGAGCGCGGAGGGGCGGCAGCGGGTGGTGGACGCGTTCACGGCCGCCACGGGGCACGCCGTGCTGCTCGGCCAGGTGCAGGCCGGCGGGGTGGGGCTCAACCTGCAGGCGGCGTCGGTGGTGATCCTGTGCGAGCCGCAGGTCAAGCCGAGCATGGAGACGCAGGCCGTGGCGCGGGCGCACCGGATGGGCCAGGTACGCAAGGTGCAGGTGCACCGCCTGCTCACCGTCGACTCGGTGGACCAGCGCATGCTCGACATCCTGCGGCACAAGTCGAAGCTGTTCGACGCCTACGCCCGGCGCAGCGACCTGGCCGAGTCCGCGGCCGACGCGGTGGACATCTCCGAGGCGGCGCTGGCGCGCCAGGTGGTGGAGGAGGAGCAGCGCCGCCTGCTGTCCGACTGACCACTATGGTCCATAGTAGACAGCACGGCCTCCGAGCGGCTAGCTTTCCTGTATACCCCTAAGAGGTATGAAGGAACGAGGAGGCGGCCGATGGACGACCACGAACACCACTCCGGCCCGGCGCGGGCCACGTGGGGCATGGCGGCGCAGGCGACCGCGCACTGCCTGACCGGCTGCGCCATCGGCGAGGTGCTGGGCATGGTGATCGGCACCGCGGCCGGGCTGTCCAACGCCGCGACCGTGGTGCTGGCGATCGCGCTGGCGTTCGTGTTCGGCTACGCGCTCACCATGCGCGGCGTGCTGCGGGCCGGGGTGGGTTTCCGCGCGGCGCTGAAGGTGGCGCTGGCGGCCGACACGGTGTCGATCGCGGTGATGGAGGTGCTGGACAACGCGGTGATGCTCACCGTCCCCGGCGCCATGGAGGCGGGGCTGTCGAGCGGGCTGTTCTGGGGGGCGCTGGCCGGGTCGCTGCTGGTGGCGTTCGTGCTGACCACGCCGGTGAACAAGTGGCTGATCTCCCGGGGGAAGGGGCACGCGGTCGTTCACCAGTACCACCACGGGCAGTGAGACCGTGGGCGCGGCTCAGCCGGCGCCGAAGCACACGAACGTCGACGCCGGTTCGCCCGCCGAGGCCGCCGCGAGGGCGTCGGCGGGGCTCGCGCCGTCGGCCACGCTCCGGTGATAGGCCAGCATGACCTGCTCGGCCACCTGGTCGGGCACCCGGGTGAGGCTGGAGATCACGGTGGACGTACCGAGGTAGAGCAGGGCCGCGGTGAAGCCCAGCAGTTCGTCGCCCGCCCTGACCACCGCCTGGCCCACGTCGCACGCCGACAGCACGACGTGCTCGGGCGCCTTGCCGAGCCGCTGCAGGTCGTAGGCCATGAGAGGGCCGTCGGCCAGGTCGAGGCGGGAGAAGAGCACGTTCTCGCGCTCGTGGTGCCCGTGCGCGGCGAAGTGGGCCAGGGGCGCGCCGTCCAGCGCCTCGAGCGTGGCCGTGACGGTGGCCAGCTCGGCCGTGAGCTGCCGGGCCTTCGGGTGGACGGCGCCGAGCTGCTCGACCTCCCGCTCGGCGTGCTCCAGATCGGGCCCGGCGACCAGCACCGGAGGCCGGTCGTGCGACGGGTACGGCTCCCCCGCGCGCCTGGCCGCCAGCCACACCAGCGCGGACGGCGCCACCACCAGCGGCCGGCCGCGCAGCTCGGGCAGCAGGCCCCAGGGGACGGCGGACAGGCCCATGGTGGGGATGAGCACGATCCCGCGCGCCGCGGACAGCGCCTGGCTCAGCGGGGCGAGCAGGGCGCCGGTGATGACGCCGAGCTGCCGCTGGACGGACGCCTCGATCACCGCCCTCATCGCCGGGCGCAGGTTGCGTCCGGCCTGCGCGTTGAGGTCGCCCGCCAGCCGCCGCGCCGCCTCCGCCACCGGTTCGTACGCGCTCAGCCGGTGCAGGTGGCACCGCCCGCCCGCGAGCACCAGCGCCAGCAGGCCGCCGCCCACGTTGAGCAGGCTGACCATCGCGTAGTCGTCCTCGGCCAGCGCCTCCTCGACGGCCGCCGCCGGCACCGGGGCCAGGCGTGGGCCGGCGCCGGGGAGCTGCCAGCCGCGTTCCCTGATCACCTGCTCCAGCTCCAGGCACCGCCTGCGCAGGGCGGCCCGGCGCCGGCGGGCGGCCTCGTCGGTGCCCGACCGCCGCCCGGCGGCCTCGTCGGCGTGCATCCGCTGGGCGAGCTGGCGCAGCTCGGCCAGGGCCTCGGCGGTCCGCGGGTCCTCGGTGGCCTGCGGCGGCCGGAACCGGAACGCCTGCGCCCGGCACCGCTCCGACCAGGCGAACACGTGCCGTGGGGAGCCGCCGGCCAGCGCGGTGCCGAGCCCGTGCGCGGCCAGGTCGGCGCCCAGCGCGGCCACGCCGGTGAGCAGGTCGAGGCTGCCCAGGCGGCCCCGGTGGGAGTGGATGAGGGCCAGGCCGGCGCGTACTTTACGCAGGGCCAGGCCGCGCTCCCCGTGCGCGCCCGCCAGCTCGGCCTCGGCCAGCCGCCGCATCAGCCGCACGTCCAGCGGCGTGCCTCTGGACGTGGCGGGCGCGCCTTCCGGCCCTCCCCCGGCGGCCGTGGCCTCCTTCAGGCGGCCCGCCGCCGTCAGGGCCCTGATCGAGACCAGCCTGGCCATGTCGCCGTCGTCACGCATCCCGAGCTCGGCGAAACGACCCGCCAGGTCGGCGGCACGCCTGGCCACCACACCGGGCGCCACACCGCGCGCACCGCCGGACATCACAGCGCGCGCCGCAGTGGACGCCATATCGGGCGCCACACCGAGCGTCCCGCCGGGTGTCCTGTCGAGCGCCAGATCGGAGGAGCGGCCGGATGTCAGGCCGGGGGCCGATGCTTGGGCGAGTTCGCAGCGCAGGCGCATGAGCACCGCCCGGAGCGCCCACGCGGTGCTGCCCCTGCGCCTGAACGTGGTCTCCGCCCGCCTGGCCCGCTCGCGCGCCTCGTCGTGGCGGCCCGCGTCGAGGGCGCACTGCGCGCGGGCCAGCTCCGCCTCGGCGTAGTCCTGCATGAGCCGCTGCCTGCGGAACCCGTCGATGGCCCGGTCGAGCGTACGGCCGGCCTCGTCGGCGAGGCCCACGGCGAGCAGCGCCCTGGCGCGGTCGAGCGCGAGCACGGGCAGGAAGCCGGGGTTGACGTCCTGGTAGAGCGACTCCACCCGCGCGAACACACTCAGCGCCGCCGGCACGTCGCCGAGGAGCAGGTCGCAGTAGCCGTCGTTGTGCAGGGCCTTGGCCGCCAGCACCTCGTGGCCGTGGGTCTGGGCGATCTGCGCGCTTCTGCGGGCGTCGTCCCTGGCCAGGCGGACGCGGCCGGTCATGAGGTGGATGACCGAGCGGTTGAGCAGCACCCTGGCCAGTTCGACGCGGTCACCGTTGACGAGCATGGGGGCGGCGATGTCCAGCTCGTGCAGCGCCTGGGCGCTGGAGCCCAGGCGCAGGTGCAGCAGGCCCCGCTGGGCGTGCACGATCGCCAGCTCGGCCTGGGGCGCGCGGCGCTGCGCCTCGTCGAGCAGCTCCATGCCCAGCCCGGTGTCGCCCTGTTCGGCCTCGGCGTGGGCGAGGCTGATCAGCAGACGGGCGAGCAGGTCGTCATGAGCCCCGTCGTAGTTCGCCTCGTAGCTCCCGGCATGACCCCCGTCACGGCTCACGTCACGACCCCCGTCACGGCTCACGGTGTGAGGCCGGCCGAGGAGGCGCAGCGCGTGGCGCAGTCTGCGGGCGGCCAGGGCCGGGCGGCCGTTGTCGGTCGCCTCGACGCTGAGCCTGTGCAGGCGCTCCACCTGCTCGCGGAGCGTCAATACACGCCCACTGTCATGCAATCCCGCCTCGCGGTGGTCAGAGGATGAGTGAGGGCGTCACGGCCAGTATCGCCGCCCGCGCGGGATCATCGAGTCCCTGCCGCACCACGAGTTGCGACAGACCCCGTGGCACCACGTCGAGCACGAACCGGCCCTGGTCGTCGGCTCTGACGGTGCGCGCCCCGTCACCGGTGCGCAGCTCCACCAGATGCTCGCCGGGCGGGGCCAGCCAGCCGTCCACGCGCACGGCGTGCTCGTCGCGCGCGCTCACGCTGATCATGATGGTGAGGACCTCGCTGTCGAAGGTGATCGTACGGCTGTCCTCGCCGCCGCGGACCCCCGCGGGCAGCACCGCGTCCTCCTGCATGCGCAGGATCTCGAACTCCTGGGACTCCAGGGCCAGCGCGAACTGCAGGCGCTCGACCAGCGTCGCCGGTACGGGATCGACGATGCGGTAGACGTCGGCGATCTCCGCGGCGAGGAGGTGATCCTCGGGAGTGAAATGGGGAGAGTGGCCATCCTCTGCCGTGTTCATCAGGAACTCCAATCGGGGTCCTTCGCCAGCACGAGACGCAGCTTGGCGAAGCACCGGCCGCGGGTGGGCCCGATGCTGCCCATCGGCATGTCCAGTGCGGCGGCCACCGCGTCGTAGTGCGGGCGGGGCACGAAGGCGATGATCCTGAGCAGTTCCGCGCACCGCTTGGGCAGGCTCTCGACCGCGTGCCAGAGGGCGCGGCGGCGCTCGTCGTCCACGAGGAGCTCGTCGGGGGTGAGCGCGCCGTCCTCGGGCAGGTCCTCGAACGCGTCGTCGCCCGGCAGGTCGTCCTTGCGGGAGGCGGCGCTGACCCGCCACGCCTCGCGGCGGGCCGTGGTGACGAGCCATTCGATCAGCGCGCCGGGCGCGGAGATGGTGTCCAGGCGCCGGAGCAGGATCAGCCAGGTCGTCTGGATCACGTCCTCGGCCGCCTGGCTGCTCAGCCCCTGGTTCCTGGCGGTGTGCCAGAGCACGGGGGTGAGCTCGGCCACGATCGCGTCCAGCGCGCCGGGCCTGCCCTGCCGCGCTTCGAGGAGCAGGCCGGCCAGCCGTTCGCGGCGCTGGGTGCGGGCGGTGGGCGCGCGTTCGAGCGCCGGGTCGCCCGCCATCAGATGGGCACGACTTCCGGGCGCGCCGTCTTGTCGTTGATCATCGTGTCGATGACCGTCCGGGCTCGTTCGACGGGGTCGACGGCGACCTGGCAGATGGTCTTGGTCAGCTCGGCGGCGATGACCCCGGCGACGATCGGCGCGGCGAAGGACGTACCGCTCCAGCCGCAGAACGGGCCCATGGCGTCGCCGTCGAGCGAGGCGCGCTCGCCGGTGCTGAGCGTGGCGTTCTGGGCGCCGTGGAACTGGGGCGGGAAGGTGCTGACGACCATCGCGCCGGGCGCCCGCCACCGTACGGCGGGGTGCTCGTTGCTGAAGATCGCGATCGTGCCGTCCGGGTTCTTGGCGGCGACGCCGAGCATGGGCGCGAGCGGCGGGCCGGGGACGGCCGTCTCGGAGAGGGCGGCGAGGTAGAACGGCCTGGTGGTGGCGTAGTTGCCGGCCGCGTTGACCACGATGACCCCGCGCGCGCGGAGCTGGTTGACCTTGTTGAACAGCGCGTTCATGGCCGGGTCGCCGGTCTCGGAGAAGCCGCCGAAGGAGCAGCAGAGCACGTCCACGGGCTCGCCCGCGTCCATGAGCGCCAGCAGGCGGTCGAGCGCCGCGTGCACGGCCTCGCCGGGGACCACGCCGTCGCTGTGCATGACCTTGTACATCAGGACGCGGGCGTCGGGCGCGATCTGGGCGATGAGCCCGGCCAGCATGAGGCCGTGGCCGGTGTGGGAGTTGAGCGTGCCGACGAGCGGGTTGGGCAGGTGGCCGAGGTCCTGGTGGCCCACGAGCCGGGCGATGTCGCGGCCGGCGTAGGCGGGGTGGGTGTCCTCGATGAGCTGCTGGCCGACCGGGTCGACGGTGAGGAACGCGTCGGCGGCGTCCACCGGCTTGAACCAGGGGTGCTCGGCGACGCCGGTGTCGAGCGTGACCACGGTGATCCTGGGGCCGCCGAGCTCCTCGATCGACCGGCGGGGCGGCGGCCCGGCGACCACGGTGACGGGGATGCGGCCGTAGCCGGGGCGGGCGCTCACGCCGGGCTCGTCGATCACGGCGTGGCCGCTGGTGGCGGGCTCGCCGCCGAGGTTGAGCGAGCCGATCCCGCTGGTGGCCGACCCGACGAACAGGTGGTCGAGGGAGATGTCGGCGATGGCGCCCCCGAAGGCCAGCTCCCCGGCCCGGCCGTCGAGCGCTCTGCGCAGGGCCCGGAGCGCGGGCCAGGCGTCGGCTCTGACGTCGTGGCTCCCCTCGTCGATGTCGAGCACGGCGGGCATCCAGACGGTGTCGTGGCCGTAGTCCCGGTCGCGGGCGCGTTCGACGCTCTCGGGGGACAGCTTCAGCCCGATGCCGGACAGCGTCGCGTCGATCCAGGCCACCGCCTCGTCGGATCTGAGGGCCTGGCCGGGGATCAGGAGCACGTCGGCGCGGTAGACCGTGCTGTCGGGCCGGGTCTCGCCGGGGTCGAGGCCGACGGCCCACGGGTCGAGGATCTTGGCGCCGTGGCGGTCGAGGATCTCGCGGGGAAGAGTGACTCCTTGCCAGGGTGGGCCGAATCTCTCGCTTTCGCGTGGTTTGGGTGGATCGGGGATGTAATCGATGGTCATTGCACCGTCTCCGTTCTGCCCTCTGAGCCGTACGAGAGCGGATCACGGGCGGCGATACGAACGGCGCGATAACGGAACCATCACGATCCTTGCTGTTGCAGATCTTTCTGAAACTTGCAGAAAATACTTGCAAAGATCTACGCGTCTGGGTAATTTCCGGGCAACGCCTCGCCCACACCAAGAGGGTGCGCCATGAAACGGTACAGAGCGCTGTTGGCCATCGGTGGCATCGCGGCAACACTCCTCACCGGCCCGGCCCACGCCGCGCCGCCCGGCGACAAGGACGTGATCGCCAACCTCTGGAGCTGGAACTGGAACTCCGTGGCCAGGGAGTGCACCGACCACCTCGGCCCGGCCGGCTACGGCGGCGTGCAGGTCTCCCCGCCCCAGGACTCCCTCACCCGGTCCGGCGCGGTCTGGTGGGACATCTACCAGCCCGCCAACTACACCCTGACCAGCAAGTTCGGCACCGAGAGCCAGTTCGCGGCCATGGTCGGAGCCTGCCACGCCGCCGGGATCAGGGTCTACGCGGACGCGGTCATCAACCACATGACCGGCCAGGGCAGCACCAGCTACGGCGGCAGGACCTTCACCAAGTACGCCTACCCCGGCGTGTACTCGGCGAACGACTTCCACTACTACGCCGAGGACTGCGGCAACTCCGACAACCTCATCCACGACGGCGACTACACCGGCAGCGCGCGCAACGTCCAGAACTGCGAGCTGGTGGGCCTGTCCGACCTGGAGACCGAGGAGGAGTACGTCCGCGCCACCATCGCCGGCTACCTCAACAAGCTCATCGGCCTGGGCGTGGACGGCTTCCGCGTGGACGCGGCCAAGCACACCAGCCCGGCCGACCTGGGCGACATCTACGGCCGGCTGACCGGGTCGCCGTACATCTACCAGGAGGTGATCTACGGCTCGAACGAGGCCGTGCAGCCGGGCCGGTACACCGGGATCGGCGACGTGCTGGAGTTCCAGTACGGCCGCCACCTGCGGGAGAAGTTCTACGGCGACATCGCGGACCTGCGGACGTTCGGCGAGTCCTGGGCCGGCATGCAGCCCGGCGGCAGGTCGGTCACCTTCGTCGCCAACCACGACACCGAGCGCGGCACCAGCGCGCTCAGCTACAAGGACGGGGCCACCTACCGGCTGGCCACCGTCTTCCAGCTCGCCTGGAACTACGGCACACCGCAGGTGTACGACGGCTTCACCTGGAGCGACAGGGAGGCCGGCCCGCCGCACTCGAACGGGTTCGTACGCGACGCCGTGTGCGGCGGCGGCTGGGAGTGCGTCCACCGGGACCCGGCGATCACCGGCATGGTCGGCTTCCACAACGCGGTCAAGGGCACCGCGGTCGGCAACTGGAGCTCCCCCGCCGCCAACGTGATCGCCTTCAGCCGGGGCGCCAAGGGCTGGATCGCGATCAACAACAGTGGCGGCCCGTACGCGGGCACGTTCACGACCGGCCTGCCCGCCGGCACGTACGCCAACCTGACCGGCGGCGGCACGGTCACCGTGAACTCCGGCGGCCAGGCCACCGTGACCGTCCCCGCCAAGGGCTCGGTCGCGATCACCGGCACGCCCGCGCCGGGCGGCAACGAGGCCACCGTCTACTACCGCACATCGTGGACCGCGCCCCACCTCCACTACGGCGTGGGCGGCACCTGGACCACCGTGCCGGGCGTGGCCATGGAGAGCGCGTGCGCCGGCTGGTTCGGCAGGACGGTGAGTCTCGGCTCGGCCACCTCGTTCGCGGTGACGTTCAACAACGGCTCCGGCACGTGGGACAACAACGACGGCCGGAACTACGCGCTCGGCACCGGCGTGAGCACCGTCGCGGACGGGGTCGTGACGGGCGGCGCCGCCGACCCCTGCGCGGGCGGGCCGTCCCAGGTGGCGGTGACCTTCAACGTCACGGCCACCACCGCCCCGGGCACGAACGTCCACCTGGTCGGCTCGATCGGCGCGCTGAAGAGCTGGAACACCGCCGAGGCCATCCCGCTGTCGGCCGCGGCGTACCCGGTGTGGAGCGCGACGGTCACGCTGCCGGCCGGCACCGCCTTCGAGTACAAGTTCATCAAGAAGAGCGGCTCCGGCGGCGTCACGTGGGAGAGCGGCGCCAACCGCACCCACACGACCGGCTCCTCGGCCGGGGCGATCGACGCCACCTGGAAGTGATCAACCCTCCGGCGCCGGGTCGACGCCGCGCAGCATCATGCCCTGCCCTCTGGACCGGTGCACGTCGCCGGCGGCCCGGTCCTCGGGGTCGCGGAATTGCACGAGCAATGTGGTGCGCGCCTCCTCCGACCGGTTCACCCCGGACCCGTGCACGGTCAGGTAGCTGAGGAACAGCACGTCGCCGGCCCGCGCCTCGACCGGCACGGCCTCCTCCAGCGGCCAGCGCGACGGCGGCAGGTGCCAGCCGCCCTCCTCGATGTGCGGCAGCGGCCCCTGGTGGTGGCTGCCGGGCACGACGCGTACGCAGCCCTTCGCCTCGGGCGCGTCGTCGAAGTGGAAAATGGCCGCGCCGACCGTGTGCCGGGTGTGCGGGAAGTGGGCGGCGTCCTGGTGCAGGGGGAACGGCGAGCCCTTCTCCGCCGGCTTGACGAAGATCTTGGTGTGGTGGAGCTGGACGTTCTCCGAGCCCAGCAGGGCCGCCGCCACCTCGGTGAAACGCGGGTCGACGATGAGCCTGGCGAACGCGGCCGAGTAGAACTGCGCGTCGTGGCAGTGCCGCAGCTCGGTGTGGCCGCCGGCGATCCGCCTGGCGCTCGCCCAGGTCGGATCGGCCGGGCGTAACCGCGACAGCAGCGCGTGGCACTCCTCGCGGTACGCCCGCGCCTCCTCCTCCCCGATCATCCCCTTGACCAGCAGGTATCCGTGCTCCCGGTAGAACCGCGCCATCGCCGCGTCCGCCATGTCACCCTCCCGAGCCCGTGCCGTCCCTTGCTGGTGTGCCCGCTCCTGATCGTCCCAAGGCCGGCGGCGGGCCCTCAGGACCGACAGGTCACGGGATAGACCAGCCGCTTACCGGGCTTGTCGTGATCGAGCACCTCCAAGGCGACCGTGCCGTCCTCGCGCTCGGGCCGCTCCCAGTACGCGGCCTGCACCTCGAGGATGCCGCTCTCCCCGACCTTGAGCGTGTGGGGCGCGGCCGGCCTGCCGTCCGTCACCCAGCGGTAGGTGATCGCGGTGCCGGGGGCCGCCTTGAACGTGCCGTGCGCGGTGACGTACGGGGGGTCCACGCAGGTGCCGTGGTAGGCGACGCCCCACAGCTCGGTCAGCTCCACGGGGCCCGGTGCCGGGTTCGGCGGCTCGCACGTCAGGGAGTAGGTCTCCTGCACGAAGGGCCTGTTGTGGTTCAGGACCTCCAGCCGGACCACGCCGCTGCCGCTGGTCCTGAGCGAGCTGTACCAGAAGTCGCCGATCGCGTGCTTGACGCCGGGCTTGAGCACCTCGCTCCGGATGGGGCCGGGTACGCCGTCCACGATGAGGCGGTATTTCACCTCGGCCTCGCGGTCGGTCGTCACCAGGCCGTCACCGCGCAGGCCGATCGAGCCGTCGCACTCGCCGTGGAAGACGGGCGTCAGCAGGTGCTGGAACCTCAGCCGGGCGTCGCCGGGCCGGTCGGTGCAGGCGAAGGTGAACTGCCGGGTCACCGGCTCCGCGGGGCCGCCGTCGGTCATGAGGCCGAGCGTGTGGGTGCCGTCGCCGCCCCAGCCGAGGGTCCAGGCGGCCGAGACGTCCTGGGCGCGCGGCTGGTCGGCGGCGGGGAAGTCGAGCACCTGCCGCTGCCAGGCGGCGCCGTCCAGGATCCACTGGTACGTGACCTTCGCCGCCGGGCCGGCGGGCAGGGAGACGCGGCCGGCGGCCTGGTATGCGATGGGCTCCAGGCAGTCGCCTTCGTAGTCGCCGGGGGTGACGCCGACGATCCGCGGCTCCGGCCGCTGCACCGGCGGCGGGCTCGTCGGCGCGGGGGTGGTCGGGATCGGAGTGGTCGGTGCCGGGGTCGGGGTGGTGGGGATCGGCCTCGGGGTGCCGGGGCGCGGCGACAGGGTGGGCGACGGGGTCGGCGAGGAGATCGGGGGCCGGGAGGCCCGGTTGGCCTTGCAGGTCACCTCGTACGCCGCCCGCCCCGAGTCCTGCCCCGGCGTGAGCAGCCGGATGGCCTTCCAGCCTGCGGCCGGGTCGCCCACGCTCAGCGGGAGCACCACCTGACGGACGCGCGGCCCGCCCGCCGGGAAGGCGAGCGACTCCAGCCGCCCCTCCCCCGTCGCGCCGTCGATCCACCGGTAGTCGACCTTGGCCGGGGTGCGGGACACCTGGACGGTGCCGGTGAAGGTCAGCGTCGCGGGGCACGGTCCGCTGTGCGCGGGCGGGCTGACCACGACGCTCGCCGCCGCGGTCAGCGGACCGCCGGGGCGGGCGGGCAGCGGGCCGGTCTGGGGAGCGGCCGGGCAGGTGACGTCGAAGCGCGCCCTGGCCGACAGGCCCTCCTTGCCGAGGACCTCGACCGCCTGCCAGCCGGACGTGGGGCGGTCGAAGGTCTGGCGGTCGGCCACGACGGCCCTGCGGGTGCCGTTGACGCGCAGGCTCTTGACGGCGCTCCTGCTGCCGTCGCCGCGTATCCAGCGGTATCGGACCGTGCCCTTGCCCTGGGCCGTCACCAGGGCGGAGAAGCCGACCGTGGTGGGGCAGTTCCCGGCCTGCCGGGAAGGGGTGGCCTCGACCTGGGCCACGGCCACCTCGACGGCGGGCGCGGCGAACGCGGGCGGTGCGGCCAGCAGCCCGCCGAGCACCATGGTGCCCAGGAGCAGCGCTGTCCTTGTCATGGGGTCCCTTTCTGTCCGGGTGAAGGGGACCATGATCCTCAAGTCGGCTTGGACGTCACTTGGATCGTTCTTGTGACGCCTCGCGGCACTTCGAAGCGTACAGAAGGGCCGGCGCTCCGGGGGTCACGCCTCCTGCCGGACGGGCTCGGACGGGGCGGGGCCGCGCAGCCAGGCGTAGGCGCTCAGGCCGAGCCCGGCGACGGTGACCGCCGCGCCGGCGAGGTAGATCGCGCTCAGCCCGAAACCGGCGGAGATGACGCGCCCGCCCAGCCAGGAGGCGACGGCCGCGGCGAGCTGGTAGGCGGAGGCGTTCACGGCCATGGCCAGGGTCGGGGCCTCGGCGGCCGTGGCCAGGACCCTGGCCTGCATGCCGGGGATGACCGAGAAGCCCAAGGCGCCGATCAGGAACACCATGACGGCGGTGGCCGCCGGGTGGCCGCTGACCGCCCACATGACCACGAGTCCCGCCGCGAGCGCGGCCAGCAGCCCGAGCTGGGCGCGTACCGGGGAACGGTCGGACAGGCGGCCGCCCGCGAAGTTGCCCGCGGCGGCGCCGACGCCGTACACCAGCAGCAGGATCGCCACCGTGCCCGCGGCGAATCCGGTGACCTCGGTGACCAGCGGCGCGAAGAAGGTGAACACCATGAGCAGGCCCGCGTTCGCCACGGCGGTGACCGCGATGGCCAACCGCACGTCGCCGCGGCGGAACACGCGCAGCTCGGCCACGGCCGAGGTGGCCGGCGTGGCCTCGCGGACGTCCGGCACCAGCCACACCACCAGCAGGAACCCGGCCGCGCAGCAGGCGGTGACGGCCAGGAACGTGGCCCGCCAGCCGTGGCCGGCACCGATGAACGTGCCGATCGGCGCGCCGAGGATCATCGCCAGGTTCATGCCGAAGACGAGCCTGGAGACCGTGGACGCCTGCCTGCCCGGCGCGGCCGTGGAGACGGCGATGACGATCGCGTTGGCGAAGAACGTGGAGGTCACCAGGGCGGTGACGACCCGCGCCCCGAAGAGCACAGGGTACGACGGCGCGAACGCGGAGGCGAGGTTGCCCGCGATCGTGATCCCGAGCAGGGCCATGATGAGCGGCTTGCGCGGGAAGCGGGCGGTGAGCGCCGTCAGCACGGGGCCGCCGACGATCATCCCGATGGCGTACGCCGTCACCAGCAGCCCGGCGGCCGGGATCGACACGGCCAGGTCGTGGGCGACGTCGGGCAGGATGCCGGCGATGACGAACTCGCCGGTCGTGATGCCGAACACGCACACCATCAGCGACGGCACGGTGGCCGGGGCGGCCGATTTCATGATCATCAATCCTTCTTGACTGAGCTGTACAAAACTGGGGGACGAAAAAGCCGGGGCCCGATCGCCCCGGCTCGGTTCAGAGGGCCGCCATCGCCCCTTCGACCACGTCGAGCAGCGCGTCGCGGTCGTCGGTGACCTTGGCCAGCACGCGCAGCCCGTAGTAGGCGCTCTGGAAGGCCCGCGCCACCCGCAGCGGCGGCCGATCGGACGACAGCTCGCCGGTGGCCTGGCCGAGGCGTACCAACTGGCAGAGCGCCTGCTCCAGGTCGGTGAACTGGCCGCGCACCAGCCCCGCCACGGCGCCGGTGCGCCCGGCGGTCTCGCTCGCGGCGTTGAGGGCCAGGCAGCCGCGGCGGCCGGGGTCGGCCATGTCGGCCTCGATGACGCCCAGCATGAGGTCGCGCAGCCGGTCTCGCACGGAGCCGGGCTCGGCCAGTTGTTCGAGCTGGGCCCCGGCCTTGGTCTCGGCGTAGCGGCGGAGGCTCTCCTCGTACAGGCGGTGTTTGCTGCCGAAGGCGTTGTAGAGGCTGCCCCTGCCGAGGCCGGTGCGGGCACAGAGGTCCTCGGTGGTGGTGGCTTCGTAACCCTTCTCCCAGAAGACCTCCATCGCGGCGTCGACGACCGCCTGCTCACTGAACTCCCGTGGCCTGCCCATGCGGGGAGACTACCGGATTTTGTACAGCACAGTAAAGAATCTGCTCAGGGACGGTCGATCCCAGACGGGGAGAAAGTGCTTAACTGGGGCCCGTAAAACGTTTCACTTTCGGGAAGGTCATCCTTGGACTACGAACGCCAGCCGTACCGACGTTGTGGCCGCAGCGGTCTCCTCCTCCCCGCCGTGTCGCTCGGCCTGTGGCACAACTTCGGCGAGGCCAAATCACTCGACACCCAGCGCGCGATCCTGCACAAGGCGCTCGACCTCGGCATCACCCACTTCGACATCGCCGACCGGTACGGCCCGCCGTTCGGCGCCGCGGAGGCCGCCTTCGGGCGCATCTTCCCGCGGTCGCTACGCGACGAGGCCGTGGTCACCACCAAGGGCAGCAACCCCATGTGGGACGGCCCGTACGGCAAGGGCAACTCGCGCAAGCACCTGCTGGCCACCCTCGACCGGTCGCTGACCCGGCTCGGCCTCGACAACGTGGACATCTTCTACCTGCACCGCGACGACGAGGACACGCCGCTGGAGGAGCAGGCCGCCACGCTCGACCACATGGTCCGCACGGGCCGCACGCTCTATGTCGGCGTCTCCAACTTCTCCCCGGAGCGCACCGCGGAGGCCGCCCGCCTCCTGCGCTCCCTCGGTACCCCGCTCCTGGTGCACCAGCCTTCCTACTCGCTGCTGAACCGCCGCATCGAGAAGTCGCTGCTGGGGGTGCTGGAGCAGGAGGGCGTCGGCTGCGTGGTCTACTCGCCGCTGGCGCAGGGCCTGCTGACGGACCGCTACCTCAACGGCATCCCGGCGGACTCACGCGCGGCGGAGGGTCGCTTCCTGACGCCGGACCGGGTGACACCGGAGGTCCTGGCGTTCGTCCGCTCCCTGTCGGAGCTGGCCGACTCGCGCGGCCAGTCGGTGGCCCAGCTCGCGCTGGCCTGGGCGCTGCGTGATCCCCGGATCACGTCGGTGCTGGTGGGGGCGTCGAGCCCCGAGCAGCTCGAGGCGAACGTGGCCGCCGTGGACCGCCTGGACTTCACCGACGACGAACTGGCGGCCATCGAACGGGCCGCCAAGGAAGCCGGCATCGAGGCATAGCCCCGCACGGCCGGCCCGCGAAGACGACGCGTTCGCCTTCGCGGGCCGGCCGGTTCGCCTAGGGACCGGCTGCCGGAAACCGGGTCAGTGGGCGTTGTCCTCGGTGTCGCACGTCTCCGTGACGCCCGGGCCGGATCCCTGGATGGGTTCGGCCTGCCTGAGCTCGTTCAGCAGGGCATCGATGTTCTGGCCGGCCAGTTTCTCGGCGAGCGCGCCGTCGGCGCTCTCCTCGGCCATGAGCGCCTTGTTCTGCTCGGCGGTACGGACCTGGCCCTCGTATTCGCCCTGGCCGATGACCTGGGCGTCGAACGGCAGGATCGCCCCGGAACCGAGGCTGCCCCAGCGGCCCTTGCCGTCGTCCGCGGAACAGGGATCGTCGTGCCAGCGGATGGCCGCGATATAGGTGTGCCCGGCCTCGACACGGGGCCGGCCCTCGAGGCCGAACTTGGCCGTGCCGGCACCGTCGTTGTTGTTGAAGGCGGAGCCGTACGTCGTGAAGTTCCAGGTCCCCGCCGGGGGCGTGCGCGCGCCGTCCTTGGACCAGAGGACCCTGTCGATGCGGGCGTGCACGGTCCGGTAGGTGAGACCTTCCTGCCGCTCCACTTCGATCTGCGTCGGCGGCCGCTCGGTCTCCTCGCTCACGGTGTAGACGACGACGTGCTGGGCGCCCGACACCCAGTGGGCGGCGGTGGCGCTTTCGACGATCTCCAAGCCATGGCCCAGGACGATGGGAGTGCCCGTGCCCGTGCCGGCCCGCGGGGCGGCGGCGGGCGGTGCTTCACCGGCCATCGCGCTCGGGACGAGGATGCCGCCGGCCAGGGCCAGCGCACCCGCCAGCACCGAAAGTGAGATCTTGGAAGTGCGGTTCATGGATGCTCCCCCAGCGGCCTAGTAGACGGCGTTGATGAACTGCCGGTTGTTGCTCCCGAGTGAGCCCGGCGGGATCACGCCCGTCACCAGGCAGCCCAGGCGGGTGTCCTGGTGATAGAGCTCGGGAGCGGTGTTGTAGCCGTGCAGGAGCCCCACCACATGGCCGGTCTCGTGGCAGGTGACTCCCGGTATCTGGTAGTAGCCGTGACCCTTGATGCGCACGTAGGTCTGGTCGCAGCGATAGCCGTTGCCGTCGACCCGGTCGTTGCACCACGCCATGCCGATGGCGCCGTCGATGCCCTCGCTGTCCTCCTGGTAGATGATGTCGGTCTCACCGCCGCCGGAGAAGATCGGGCTGTTGTCGTAGGAGACCGCGAGGTTGGTGGGATCGAACTGGTCGTACAACATTTCGCCGAGGTACAGCTTGTCGAGATCCTCGAGCTTTCCCCAGTCCGCGGAGTCGGCGTAGTAGGAGAGGTTGCTGTTGTCGGTGAGGCACACCTCTTGGGAGGTGCACCACGGGTGGTATCTGTCGGTCGGATAGATGCCGTCGTAGTCGGGCGCGACGGCGGAGGCCGACACGGGGGCCAGCGCGGCGACCACGCAGATCAGCACGGCGGCGATTCGGAGGGGGGTTGAGCGCATGTACTCTCCAACCTGAGATCGAGGGAGATCACTCTCCGAAGGCGGGCACGCCGAAATCAGGGCATGGTCGCCCAGAACTCCTGTTACGCGGATGGGGAGTGATCACCGAAGGCCGGTTCGGACACGGCCGATTTGATCATCGCGTAATGATCTATGTCAATCTGATCAAGACTTGTGACCTGCTCGAACAGTTGGCGAAACGCCAAAATGATCGCAGGTTTAGTCAGGCGGGACCAAGGATCAGGCTCCGGCTTGAGGGAGTGACCGCCGCAGGACACCGTCCGTGGGCCCCGCGCGACCAGCCGGTGCGGGGCCATCGACGGTGGGCCGGCCGCGTGGTCTCACCCGGCGGCGAGGTGCCGGGCTGCGGCGGTCAGGGTGTCGTCGAGCGTCGCGTGCACGACTTCGCCGAACCGGGCCAGCCGCGCCTGCCAGCGCACGTCCTCCACCCGCGGGTAGCCCGGATCCGCCCCGACCACGATCCGCCGCGCGGGGTTGTCGAGCGCGGCTCCCAGCTCCAGCAGCGCGATCGGCTGCATGCTGTCGCCCGGCGGGAACCAGAACATGGTCAGCACCCCGGGCAGGTGCAGGTGGTGGTGTTCCCAGGTGATCTGGGCCGCCGCCTGCCGCGGATCGTCCATGGGGAATCGGCGGCGGCGCGGGTTCAGCACGATCGCACCGCCCTGCCCGAGCACCATGGCCGCCCGCCGCTGCCAGTCCTCGACCCCGGTGATCCCTCCGGCCAGGAAGACGGCCGGCGGATCTCCGGGGCCGGGCTCGTAGTAGTCCGGAGCCTCGAAGTACCCGCTTGACTTCATGTGCACATTAAGCCCCATCGTGACCGCATGATCAGACCATCGATCGCCGTCACCCGAATCGTCAACTCCTGCGTGCTGCTCGAGATGGACGGCCACGCCGTGCTCACCGATCCCTGGTTCACCGAGCGGTGGTGGTTGCGCCGGGGCGAGCCTCTCGGGCTGCGGATCGCCGCCTTGCCGCCGCTGACCGCCATCGTCGTCACCAACCTGGCCACCAACCACTGGGACCTGCGCGCGCTGCGGGCCTTCCCCGGCAGGTCCGGCACGCCGTTGTACGTCCCCACCCGGGCCATGGCCCGCCGGGCCGGGGCGCTGGGGTTCCGGCGGGCCGAGCGGGTTCGGTGGGGCGAGACGCGGGAGGTCGCGCCCGGCCTGTCGATGCGGGTGGTGCCCTCCGGGCGGACGCTGGGGTGGCCCAACAACGCCTACGTGTTCGGCTCGGCCGGCGGCCGGGTGTTCTTCGGCGGGGAGGCTGGCGAGGTCGAGCCTTTGCGGCGGTACCGGGCCGAGCACGAGGCGGTGGATCTGGCGCTGCTGCCGGTCAACGGGCTGCGGCCGCGGTTCGGGCCACGGCTGGTGATGGATCCGGCGCGGGCGGTCGCGGGGGCGGTCGCGGTCGGGGCCGGGGTGCTGGTGCCCGTGCACGACGCCCATGGGCACGACCCGTTCTCGAGGCTGTTCCGTACGAGCGGCACCGCGGCGGACGCGGTACGCCTGGCGGGGCCCGGTCTGCGGGTGGTGGACCTGCCCACGGGCGAGCGCTGGGAACCCGCCGTCACATGATGGCGAGCTGGCCGCCGTCGATGACGAGTTCGGTGCCGTGGATGAAGGCGGCGTCGTCGGAGGCCAGGAACGCGTATCCGGCGGCGACCTCCTCGGCCCGCCCGGCCCGGCCGAGCGGGATGTGGTCGCGTTCGTAGGCCGAGACGAAGTCGCCGTCCAGCCCGGCCGAGATCGAGGCGTTCAGCGGCGTCTGGATGTAGCCGGGGCACAACGCGTTGACCCGGATGCGGTGCCGGCCCAGCTCGACCGCCATGGTCTTGGTCAGCAGCAGCACGCCGCCCTTGGAGGCGTTGTAGTGCGCGTAGTCGGCCTCCCCGCCCAGCCCGTTGGTGGAGGACATGTTCACGATCACCCCGCCGCTCCCCTGCGCCACCAGGCGCCGGGCCGCCGCCTGGGCGACCAGGAACATGCCGCGCAGGTTCACCGCCATGATCCGGTCCCAGTGTTCGGGGGTGATCTCCAGGAACGGCTCCCGCCAGGCCGTCCCGGCATTGTTGATCAGCACGTCCAGGCCGCCCAGCGCCTCCGCCGCACCGTCCACCAGCCGGACGGCGTCATCCGTCACGCTGACGTCGCCGGCCAGCCCGCTCACCGCGCCCAGCCCGGACAGCTCGGACAACCCGGACAGCTCGGCCACCGTGTCCGCCACCTCGCCCGGGTCGAGCCCGCCGAGCACCACCCGGGCCCCCTCCTCCAGGAACCGGCGCGCGGTCGCCGCTCCGATCCCGCTACTGCCGCCGCTGATCAGCACTCGCTTGCCCGCAAGTCCCCGCATGTCTTCGGTTCTCCCCTTTCCAGCTTTTCAGCGCACCGCGCCGCGAGCCGCGACGCGCAGTTCGGTGGCCACCCGGCCGCCCTCGACCCCATGGGCCACGTCGAACAGGTTCACCGCGGCACAGGCGTGGCTCGGGATGAGCTGCGCCCGAGCCCCGACCGGCAACTCGTCCTCGTGCCCGGGTTCCAGCCGGGCGACCGCGTGCTCCTCGTTGAGAAAGTCGAGGTGCAGGTGGGGCAGCCCGGCCGCCCGGATCCAGCCGGGGCTGCCGGTGCCGTCTGCGGCCAGGCACTTGGTGCCCGCGTCGAACACCACCCGGTCCGGCGTGGGCCGGGCGATCACCGTGCTCAGCACCCGGGCCGCCGCCGTCCGCTCGGTGGCCACGCCCAGCCGCATCATCGTGGTGTCGTTGAAGATGTAGGTGCCCGGCCGGATCTCGGTCACCCCCGCCACCCCGGCCGCGTACCGGGCGGTGGGCGTGCAGCCCACGCTGATCTCCCGCAGCGCGATGCCCTCGCGGGCGCACAACGCGGCCGTCTCCACCAGGTCCTCCCCTTCCCGGCGGGCGGTCGCGGCCAGCTCCGCCGCGTCGCGCGAGCGGTAGGCGTGGCCGGCCAGCGTCAGCAGCCCCACCACCGTCACCCCCGGCACGGCGGCGATCTCGGCCACCAGATCGGCCGTGGGCCGCCCCGGCGGCCGGCCCAGCCGGTGCTGACCGGTGTCCACCTCCACCAGCACCTCCACCGGCGGCCCGCCCAACCGGCCCAGCCCGGCGGCCACGTCCGGGGAATCCAGGCTGACCCGCACCCGGGCCCGCTCGCGCAGCGCGGCCAGCCGGCGCAACTTCGGCTCTCCCCAGATCGGGAAGGCCAGCAGGATGTCGCCGATCCCGGCGTCCGCCATCACCTCGGCCTCCCCCAGCTTCGCGCAGGTGACACCGCGCGCGCCCGCCTCCACCTGCATCCGCGCCAGCTCCGGCATCTTGTGCGTCTTGATGTGCGGCCGCAGCCCGACGCCGTGCCTGGCGGCCGTCTTGGCCATCTCGGTGACATTGGACCGGACCGCGTCGAGGTCGATGATGAGCGCCGGGGTGTCGAGCTCGGCATACATGCGTGGACCGCTCCCTCTGGAAGGTTTTCCCGAAAATAACACCGATTCCGCATCGCGCACCAGCATTCCGTTCAATGGAACGCAGGTGGGGCCCTTGACAGCCTCTCCGCTTCCCTGGTCTCCTGTGGCTCATTCGGAATGCCATTCCGCCATACAGAACATGGAGCGAGCATGAGACTCGGCACCGTGCGAGCCGTGGAGCGCGACGGGCTCCGGCGCGCGCCGGACGTCCCTCCGGCCACACCGCTCGCGGCGGTTCTCGCGATTCCGGGCGTTGCCGGGACCACGAGGATCGGGGGAACGCGATGAAGGCGCTGGTGTTCACCGGTCCGGGCGTGGTCGAGCTGCGCGAGGTGCCCGAGCCGGTCGCCGGGCCCGGCGAGGAGCTGGTGCACGTGGTCGTCGCCGGCATCTGCGGCAGCGAGCTGCACGGCGTCAGGACGCCCGGGTTCCGGGTGCCGCCGCTGATCATGGGGCACGAGTTCGCCGGGCGTACCGACGACGGGCGTGAGGTGATCGTCAACCCCATCCTGTCGTGCGGCGCGTGCGACGTGTGCGAGCGGGGACTGCGCAACGTGTGCCGGCACCGGCGGATGGTCGGCGTGCACCGGCCGGGCGGGTTCGCCCAGCGGGTGGCCGTGCCCGCGCAGGCGCTGACCCCGCTGCCCGCCGGCCTGGGGTGGGCGGCGGCCGGGATCGTGGAGCCGGCCGCGAACGCCGTGCACGCCTGGGCGCTGGCCGGATCCCCGTCGGGGGCCCGCGTGGGCGTCATCGGGGCGGGCGAAGTGGTGCGCGGGCAAGACCGCGACGAAGCAGTATCAGGTCAACACCTTCAGGGTCGAGACCCACCAGGTGCTCAAGTGCTCC
>NZ_JBFAIM010000114.1:0-26394 GCF_040654715.1 Nonomuraea sp. NPDC050643
TCGGGTTCCTCCTAGAGGGGCTACCACCGGCCCATCCGGCGATGACCTGAACGTTACGGAGAAGCCCCACGATCAACTGTGGAGGAATCCACACAGCCAAGGTGATCCACGCCACAGGCCCGGCGAGGGTCGTCATGACCTCTCTGTCGAACCCAGAACCTCCAGGTAGTGGGGGTTGTACATCAGGCCGAGGACGTTGCCCCAGGGGTCGATGACGGAGGCGGTGATGAAGCCGGTGCCCCGGTCGCGCGGCCGGTCGTGCTCCTTCGCCCCCATGGCCACCAGCCGTTCGAGCGTCGCGGGGACGTCGTCGACGTGCCAGTAGACCAGGGCGCCCGCGGGCCTTCCGATCGTGCCGGGGTCGGGCGTCATGGCCAGCTCGCTGCCCGCGTACGAGCTGTTGATGAAGCCGAACTCGTGCTGGTAGTCGCCGATGCGCCACTCCATGTACGCCGGGGTGTCCATGTACGGCGGGATCCCGAGCAGCTCGGTGTACCAGCGCTTGGTGGCCTCGAAGTCGGGGGAGTAGAAGGCGACGGTGGTGAGTCCGCGCAGCATGTCCTGTTCCTTTCGTCGGTCAGGACACCATCCTCGCAGCCAAAGTGCTCATCAATTGAGCACTTTGACGGCGGTCCGTCGACCGGTTCTCAGGAGGTCGCCGCGAGGTCCTTGTGGTAGACGAGGAAGTCGCACGGAGTGGCCAGCAGCGGCGCCAAGCCGGGGTAGGACTGCTCTCTGCGCAAAGCGGGCACAACGGGCAAGTGTAGAGAAAGGATCAGCCCCTGAGCCGCGGCACCGCCGCCAGCAGCGCGCGCGTGTAGTCGTGTGCGGGCTCCTCCACGACCTGCTCGGCGGGCCCGTGCTCGACGATCCGGCCGTGGTGCATGACGGCGATCGTGTCGGCGACGTACCGGACGACGGCCAGGTTGTGCGAGATGAACAGCATCGACAGGCCCAGCTCGTCACGCAGCCCGCGGACCAGGTTGAGCACGGCCCCCTGGACCGACACGTCGAGCGAGCCGGTGATCTCGTCGGCGACCAGCAGCGCGGGGTCGCCGCCGAGGGCGCGGGCGATCGCCACCCGCTGCCGCTGGCCGCCCGACAGCTCGCGCGGGTAGCGGTCGGCCAGCTCGGCGGGCAGGTGGACGAGGCCGAGCAGCCGCGGCACCTCCGTGGCGCGGCGGCGCTTGACGATGCCCTCCCCGACCGTCTCGCCGATCGTCATGCGCGGGTCCAGCGACGCGTACGGGTCCTGGAAGACCATCTGGACCCGCTGCGCGCCGTCGATCCGGCCCGTGTAGGAGACGAGCCCGCTCACGGCCCTGGCCAGCGACGACTTGCCCGATCCGGACTCGCCGACGAGACCGACGACGTGCCCGTCGGGGATCTCCAGGGTGACGTCGTCGACCGCGGTGAAGCCGCCGTACCGCACGGTCAGCCCTTCGATCCTCACGAGGTGACCTCCCAGCAGGCGACCCGCTGCCGCGGGCCGTGGTCGACGAGTTCGGGGCGTTCGGTGTGGCACCGTTCGGTGGCGAGCGCGCACCGGCCGGCGAACGCGCAGCCCGCTCCGACCTGCGCCGGGGACGGCTGGGTACCGGGGATGCCGGCCAGCGGCCGGGCGCGGTCGGTGTCGAGGTCGGGCAGGGACGCGATGAGCGCCCTGGTGTAGGGGTGGGCGGCGCCGTCGGCGAGCCGGTCGGCGGGCAGTTCCTCGACCACGCGCCCGGCGTACATGACGACGACGCGATCGCAGAGCTCGCCGACGACGGCGATGTCGTGGGAGATGAACAGCAGCGCCGCGCCCGTCTCCGCGACGACCTCGCGCAGCAGCCGCAGGATCTGCCGCTGTACGGTCACGTCGAGGGCGGTCGTGGGCTCGTCGGCGATGATCAGGCGGGGCGTGCCCATGAGGCCCATCGCGATGACCGCGCGCTGGCGCATCCCGCCGGACAGCTCGTGCGGATGCTGGGCGGCGTGCTTGGCCGGGTCGGGCAGCCGGACGTGGCCGAGCCGGTCGACGGCGCGGCGGCGGGCGTCCGCGCGGCTCGCGCCCTGGTGGACGATCGCGACCTCGGCGAGCTGGCCGCCGACCTTCAGGGCGGGGTTGAGCGAGGCCATGGGGTCCTGGAACACCATGGCGAGCGCCGTGCCGAGCTCCTTGCCGGACATGGCGGCGACGTCGGCGCCGCCGAGACGCAACCGGCCGTACGTCACCGCGCCGGGATAGGGCACGAGGCCGCCGACTGCGGCGGCGGTCAGGCTCTTCCCGCTGCCGGACTCGCCCACCAGGCCCACGATCTCGCCCGGCGCGACGCTCAGGGACAGCTCACGTACGGGGGTCGAACCGCCCGGGAACGAGACGGTCAGGTCGCGGACCTCGAGGACGGCCTCCGGGTCCGGCTCCACGGCGGGCTCGGGCGGCGCGGGGCGGGCGGTGTCGCGCTGCCCGGCCGAGGAGCGGGCGGCGGCCCTGGCCAGGGTGTCGCCCAGCAGGTTGAAGCCGATGCCGGCCAGCGCGACGGCCGCCGCCGGACCGAGCACGACCTCGGGGGTGACGTAGATCCGCGTGAACCCGTCGAACAGCAGGCGTCCCCAGTCGAAGTCCGGCGGCTGCACACCGAGGCCCAGGAACGACATGCCGGCCAGGCCGAGCAGCGCGCCGCCGAGCGACTGGGCGAGGTTGAGGATGAGCGGTTCGGCGATGTTGGGCAGGATGTGCCGGGCGAGGACGCGGCGGCGGGGCACCCCGAGCATGCGGGCGGCAGCCACGTAGTCGGCCCCGGCGACGGAGGCGGCCAGGGTCTGGGTGAGCCGCGCGAAGCCGGGCGCGATGGCCACGCCGATGCCGAGCACCGCGCCGCGCGCGCCGAGCCCGGCCACCACCGCCGTGAACATGGCCAGCAGCAGGCCGGGAAAGGCCACCAGGGCGTTGACCGCGCCCGTGACCAGCCGGGCGGCCCGCCTGGGCAGCACGGACGGGAGCGCCCCGAGCAGGATGCCCCCGACGGCGCCGATGAGCGTGGCGGCCAGCGCCAGGGCCAGCGAGTATCGGCCCGCGACCAGGACCCGGGCCAGCAGGTCGCGGCCCAGGTTGTCGGTGCCGAGCGGATGCGCGGCGGAGGTGCCCTGGAGGATGGCGCCGGCGTCGATGCGCTCGGCGGCCTCCCCCCAGATGATCGGCCCGGCCACCGCCAGCACCGCCATGAGCAGCACCAGCACCCCGCCGATCAGCGCCGGGCCGCTGCGCCACACGCCGCTGCGGGGCCTGGATCCCTTCGTCACGCGGGCCCGCATCAGGCCGAGACCTCCTTGATCTCCGAGGTGGGGTCGAGCGCGCCGAGCACCAGGTCCACGATGAGGTTCACGGTCAGCACGATGGCGCCGTAGACGAGGATCACGGACTGGGCGACCGGGTAGTCCTTCTGCGTGATCGACTCGACGATCTTGAGGCCGAGTCCGGGCCAGGCGAAGACGTACTCGACCAGGACGCTGCCGGCGATCAGCGAGGTCAGCAGCAGGCCGCCCATGGTGAGGGTGGCGGTGAGCGTGTTGGGCAGCACGTGCCGCAGGTGGAGCCGGGCCGCGGGCAGCCGCTTGGCGCGGGCCAGGCGCACGTAGTCGGTGCCCAGCTCGCGCAGGGTCTCGACGCGCGTGATCCGGGCGATCATCGCGATCGGCCCGACCGACAGGGCCACGACGGGCAGCACGTACGTGAGCGGCCCGGCCTTGCCCGCCGGCGGGAACCAGCCGAGGCCCACGGCCAGCACGGCCACCAGCGCGATCGAGTACAGGAACTCGGGCACGGCCACGGCGGCGCCGGTCGCCGTGCCGAAGGTCAGCTCGGTGCCGCGGTTGCGGCCGTTCTCGGTGCGTACGGCGGCCCACATGCCGAGCGGCACCGCCACGACCAGCGCCACGGCGGTGGCGAGGAGGGCCAGGGTCAGGGTGTTCGGCAGGCGGGCCGCGATGACGTCGCCCACCGGCTCCCCCGTCAGGAAGGACGCGCCGAGGTCACCGGTCAGGATGTCGCCGACGTACGTGGTGAACTGCTCCGGCAGGGGCCGGTCGAGGCCGAGCGCGGCCGTGCGGGCCTCGACCAGCTCCATCGGGGCGGCCGGCCCGAGCGAGGCGCGGACCGGGTCGCCCGGGATGAGGTGGATCATCGCGAACGACGCCACCAGCAGCACCGCCAGCGACACGGCGAACCTGACGATCCGGCGCACGGCCGTGCGCAGCGTCCTGCGGGCGGCCGTCCTCCCGGGCGCGTTCGCCGCTCTGCCTGCGTGCGGCGGGCTCACTAGTCTCCCTGTGTGAGGCGGATCGAGGTGGGCACCAGGCTCCCGGCCGTGGTCAGGAAGGTGGCGCCCTTGCCGGCCAGCAGCGCCGTGTTGTCCACCACGGGCACCAGGTCGGCGCCTTCGAACAGGGCCGACTCCGACTCCAGCCACATCGGGCAGGCCTCGGCGGCGGGGAGCTTGCTCGCCTTCGCGACGAGTTCCTCGTACCGCTTGTTGGCCAGGTGGGCGAAGTTGGCGCCCTTGGGGGCGGACGGCCCCGACAGGAAGCCGACGAGCTGGCTGGGCAGGGTGACGCCGATCGGCAGCCACACGACGTCCCAGTCCTGGGTGGCGTTGAGCGACTCCGACAGCTTGGTGTCGATCACGCCGGTCAGCTTCACCTCGACGCCCAGCTTCTTCCACACCCCCGCCATGTACTCGGCGGCGGCCTGGAAGCCGGGGCCGCGCGTGGTCGCGTACATGTAGCGCAGGCTCAGCCGCTTGCCGTCCTTGGCCCTGAACCCGTCGGCGCCGAGCTTCCAGCCGGCCGCGTCGAGCGCCGCCGCGGCGGCCGCGGCGTCATAGGCGGGCACGTGGCCCGCGACGGAGTCGCCCTGGCAGGGCCGCGGCTCCATCACCAGGCCGGTGGCCGGTTTGCCGGTGCCGCCGGAGGCGATGCCGGCCAGCTCCTGGAGGTTGAGCGCCTGGGTGAGGGCCTTGCGGACCTCCGGGTCCCGGGCCGGCCGGTCGTCACCCTGGTGGTAGAAGAACTGACCGTTGCCGCCCGTGATCAACTGCTTGTTCACGCCGGGGGTGGCCTCGACGCGGGACCGGTCGGCGCCGAGGAAGACGCCGCCGTTGAGGGTGCCGGCGATGAGCAGGTTGGCGGAGGTCTGCTCGTTCGGCACGACCTTCATGATCACCGTCTCCGGCACGTCCTTGGTGGTGGCGCCGCCCGGACCCCAAGTGTAGTCGCGCCGGACCTTGAACGTGTAGTGGTCGCTGGGGACCGCCTCGGTGAGCTGGTACGGCCCGCTGCCGGAGGTGGCCCGCGCGATCGAGGCGCGGTCCTTGACCCCCTTGCCGCAGACGATGAACATCGTCCGCGTGCTCTCCAGGATGAAGCTGAACGGCTCCGGCATGGACAGCGTCACGGTGCCGGCGGCGTCGTCGGCCTCCGCCTTCATGCCCGCGGGGACCAGCACCCCGTAGATGGGCGACTTGGTGGCGGGGTCGGCGATGTGGTTGACGTTGTCGGCCACGTTCGAGGGGATCACCGGCGAGCCGTCCGAGCAGGTGGAGCCCTTGCGCAACGTGAAGGTGACCGAGTCGGGCTTGACGTCCCACTTCTCGGCCAGCCCGGGGACGATCTTCCCCGAGCCGTCGACGGCGACGAGGGTGTCGTAGGCGAGGGCGAGCACGTTGTTGGTGACCGTCAGCACGCCCATGGCGGGGTCGAGGACGCCGGGGTCGGCGGGGATGGCGAAGGTGAAGGTACCGCCCGTGGCAGGCTTGCCCTGCTGCTCGGGGCCGCTCGTCGTGCCACCGCACGCGGCCGTGAGCAGAGCCAGCCCGGCGAGGGCCGCGACTGCGGGTTTTGTCATGGGGACTCCAGACGAGCGGGGGGTTGGCCACCACCCTCCTGCCTGCGCAGATCCGGTTCTATGTCCCCAGACACGAAAAAAGCCGGGCGGCTCGTGCTAGCGACCGAAGATCCGCATCTGCAGCATCACGGTGAGCCGGGCGTCGGCGTCGGACAGGTCGAGGCCGCTGATCTCGACCAGGCGCTTGAGCCGGTAGCGGAAGGTGTTGGCGTGCACGTGGACGCGGGCGGCGGCGGCGTTGACGTCGCCGAACGCGTCGAGGTAGGCGCGCAGGGTGGCGGCCAGCTCGGTGCCGTGCTCGGCGTCGTGGTCGAGCAGCCGCTGGTAGGGGCCGGTAGGCGTCTGCTCCTCCGCCGCGGCCACGTCGGCGACCTGCAGCAGCAGCGACTCGAAGTGCACGGCCGGATAGTCGGCGGCCTGGCCGATCGTGTCGCGGGCGCGCAGCACGCGCAGCGCCCGGTCGGCGTCGGCGCGCGACCTGGCCACCTGGGAGAGGTTGGCGGCCAGTCGGCCCACGCCGATGTTGGCGGCGTGGCGGGGACCGACCCTGGCCAGGAAGCTCTCGGCCACGCGTACGGCCCGCGCCTCCTCGTCGCCCACCGAGTGCAGCGGCAGCACGGCGTAGGCGATGGAGCCGATGAGCGCGGCGGCGGCCTTGGGGTGGATGGCGGCGACGTGCAGCGCCAGCGCGTCGCAGAACCGCTGCCGGTCGCTCTCGCCGCGAGCGGGATCGGCGGCGAGGGCGGCGGTGCCGTCGGAGCCGAGCTGGGCGGCCAGCACGCAGAGCCGGGTGGTGGCGATGCCCAGCCGCCCGGCCGCCTCGGGCGCGTCGGCGCCCCCGGCCAGCACGGTGGACAGCAGGTCGGCGCGCAGGCGCCGCTGGGTGTCGGCCCCGGCCCGCTCCCGCAGGAGCTGCAGCGCGACGATCTTGGCGGCGTCGGCGAGCGCGCGCTGCCGCTGCTCGCTGAGCGGCTCGCGCACGGCCACCCAGATGGAGCCGAGGATCTCGTCGCCGCTGCGCACCGCCACGGCGACCCGGTTGATCACGCCTTCGTCCTCGAGCTTCATGTAGACGGGCTCGCGGCTCTGGTAGAGCTGCTTGAAGAAGCCGCGCTCGTCGAGCATCCGCAGGTAGCGCTCGGGCACCTGGCGGCCGAGCACCGTCTCCACCCGGCCAGGGTCGGCCTCGTCCTGCCGACCGGAGAAGGCCAGCACCCGCGACGACCTGTCCTCGATGGTGACGGGCGCGTCGAGCAGCGCGCAGACGGCGTTGGCCAGCGAGAACAGGTCTCCCTGGGGCTCCTGGCCGGGCTCGGCCAGGTCGGCTTCGGCCAGCAGTGAGCGCAGCAGCGCGGCGACCTGCGCCCAGGAGGCGGCCCTGGTGAGGCCGAGCACGGCCACGCCGGACTCCAGCACGGTGGCGCGGACCCGCTCGTCGACGTCGACCGGCAGCTTCACGACGACGCCCGCGGCGGAGGGCGCGTGTTCGATGAGGTGACAGATCTCCGCGGCGCCGCGCACGCCGACCGCGAGCACGATGCCGCCCTGCGGAACGATCAGCTCGTCGAGCGGGTCGAAGATGTGCACCCCGGTGACCTCGGTGTCGAGATCGCCGGGCGAGGCCGCCACGTCGAGCACCGTGGTGCCGAGGTCTTGCAGGATCCGGCCCAGGCTGGCTCGGGGACGGTTCCTCACGCGCTCACGATAGTCCACCACGTCCGATGTCAACGCAGCAGGTCGACGGCCATCCGGGCGGCCCGGCCGATGACGGCGTCCGCGGCGGGCAGGCGGGAGCGGATGACGTCGCTGCGGACGAACACGGCCACGGCGTACCGCTTGCCGTCGGGGTACTCGACGACGCCCGACTCGTTCCTGATGCCCCACAGGGTGCCCGTCTTGCCCGACACTCGTACCTCGTCGGGGAAGCCGGTGGCCAGCCGGTGCGGCCAGATCTGCTCGCCCATGACCTTCCGCACCTCCGCGCACGCCTCGGGTGGGCCGGCCTCGTCGCGCCAGATGAGGCTCAGCAGCGTGGTGATCTCGCGCGGGGTGCCGGCGGTGGTGCGGGCCGGGTCGCGGACGGCCATGGCCCGCAGTTCGTCCTGGCCGGCGGCGTCCCAGTCGTCGCCGATGTCGTCGGTGACCTGCTGGAACAGCTCGGCGCACCCGCCGATGAGCCGGGTGCGGCGCAGCCCCAGCTCGGCGAGGGTGCCGTTGACCCGGTCGAGGCCGACGCGGCGCAGCAGCACGTCGGTCGCGGCGTTGTCGGACATCGTGATCATGAAGTGGGACAGGTCGCGCAGGGTGAGCGACACGTCGTCGAGGCAGCCGGAGGTGCCGATGCCGCCGTCCTTGTCGGCGGCGGTGACGGTGAGCCGCTCGGTGCGGGCGATCTCGCCGGCGGCGGCCTGCCGGGCGTACTCCAGGGCGATCGGGATCTTGAAGACCGAGGCGAGCACGACAGGCTCGTCCGGGTCGAGCCCGATCTCGGCGGCGCCGTCCACCTCGCGGGCGTGCAGGAAGCCCCGCACGCCCGCCTCGGCGAACACCTCCCGCAGGTCAGGCACGGGCCACCGCGCGGCCGTTGTGCAGGTAGGCGGCCCTTCCGTCACGCATGACGAACGTGACCACGTCGTGCCGGCCGCCCTCGGGCTCGACCGCGATGAACGACTCGCCGTCGAGGTGCACGTACCGGCTGGTCGAGCGGGTGGCGCCCATGCTCTCCATGAGAGGGCCGGGGATGAGCGTGACCTCCAGGGCGTCCGCGGCCGCGGCGACCTCGTAGCCGAGCTGCGGGCCCGTGTAGCGGCCCGCGTACGGGGTGCCGTCCACAGGCTCCGGCGCCGGCGGCGGCGAGGGGTGCGCGGGCACGGCCAGCCCGGTCGCCTCCTCGATGACCGGCCGCGCGACGTCGGCCACCAGCCCGAAGAACGAGCCGCCGTTTCCGCTCATCGCGATGACGAAGTCCGCCTCGGGCACGACGCGCCAGTACGTGCTCTGCCCGGGCGTGCCACCGTCATGGCCGAACGCGCCCCAGCCGAACAGCTCCACGCCCAGCCCCCACCGGTCGGCACGCGCGCCACCGACCCCCGGCACGTGGACCTGCGGGGTGAGCATCGCGGCCACCGACTCCTCCGACAGCAGCCGGGTGCCGTCCGGCGCCGGACCGCCGGCCGCCAGCGCCCGGCCGAACGCGACCAGCTCCCGGGGCGCCAGGCACAGGGTGGAGCCGGCCGGGGCGTTGGAGCGGGGCATCTGCCAGGCGGGATAGACGGCGGCGTCCGGCCCGACGTGACCCGCCGACGCGCGGAAGAGCACGGCCTCCTCGCCGAACAGCGCCGCGTGCGTGGCCCCCAGGGGGCCGAGCAGGCGTTCCCGCATCACCTGCTCCCAGGTGCCGCCGCGCAGCCGGGACACCAGCGCGCCGAGCACGCAGTAGCCGGCGTTGCAGTAGGAGAACAGCTCGCCCGGCTCGTGCACGTGCCCGGCGGTGCGCAGGTGGTCGAGGAACAGCTCCAGGCAGTCGTCACCGCGCCCGGTGTCCTCGAACACGTCGCCGTCGAAGCCGGCCGTGTGCGCGAGCAACTGCCGGATGGTGACGCCGCCGAACGCGAAGCCCGGCAGGTGCTCCCCCACCGGCCCGTCCAGCTCGACCAGGCCGTCCTCCACGAGCTGCATGACCAGCGCCGCCGTCCACACCTTCGTGGTGGAGCCGACCTGGAACACGCTGTCCGGCGTGGTCTCCACACCGGTGGCCGTGTTCACCACGCCGGTGGCGGCCTCGTGCAGCTCGCCGTCACGCCACACCGCGACGGCCGCTCCGGGCACGCCGTGCTCGCGCGCCGCCTCGGCGAGGCGATCCCGCAGATCCATGTCGGTTCTCCTCAGCTGACCTTGGGGGTGGCGCGGGCGCCCAGGTGAACGTACCGGGTGCCGTCGGCGAGCTCGAAGAACACCGCCGCCAGCCAGTCGCGGGTGACCGGCGCCTGGAACACGAACAGATTCTCCTCGACCGGCACGAAGTCGGACTCCTCGGGCTCCTGGAGGGCCGCCAGCTCACCGGTGGCCTCCAGGCGCAGGCGGGCCGTGCCGTCGTCGAGCACGCTCAGCGTCATCCGGGAGCCGACCCGCTCGTACACGCCCGCGTACGGCGTGACGTCCACGTCGACCGGCGTCTGCGGCGGGGACAGCTCGGCCGGCACGGTCAGGCCGTCGAGCTCGGCGAACAGCTCGGTGGCCACCGCCCGGGTGAACGCGCCGCTCTGGCCGCCGTTGGCGGTCACGCAGACGACGGTCCCGGTCTCGGGCACGGCCCACAGCATGGCGTGCTGGCCGATGGTGTTGCCGCCGTGGGAGATGACCCGCCGGCCGCTCCACTCGTCGAGGATCCAGCCGAGACCCCACTGCTTGCCCAGCGTGTACGGGTTCGGGATGTCGACCTGCGGCTCCCACATGGCACTCGCGTTCTCCAGCAGACCGCCCTCCAGGTGGGCGCGGCCGAAGGCGACCACGTCGGCCGGACGGGCGCAGATGAGCCCCGCCGGGCCCATCGACCGCATGAGACCCCACATCGGGACGGTCGCGCCGGCCTCGTGGCCCATGGCGGCGCGGAACCGGAGCACGTCCTCGGGCAGCGTCCAGGTGTGCGTGAGGCCGAGCGGCTCGCAGATGCCCTCGCGCAGCACGTCGTCCCAGCGCTTGCCGGTCAGCCGCTCCAGCACCAGGCCCGCGATGACGAACCCGGAGTTGCAGTAGGACTGGGTGACGCCGAGCGGATGGTTCTGCGCCAGGGTCGCGCAGGCGGCCACGTACTTCTCCACGCAGTCGTCGCCGCGGCCCGTGTCGATGAACTGGTCGCCGTCGATGCCGCTGGTGTGGGAGAGCAGGTGCCTGATCGTCACGTTCTTGGTGACCTCGGGGTCGGCCACCTTGAACTCGGGCAGCACCTCGACGACGGGCGTGTCCAGCGTCAGCCGGCCCTGCTCGATCTGCTGCATGATCAGGGTCGCGGTCCACACCTTGGTGACCGAGCCGATCTGGTAGAGCGCGTCGGTGGTCGCCTCGACGCCGGTGTCGACGTTCAGCATGCCGGCGGCGAACTCGTGCAGCTCGCCTTCGTGCCAGTACGCCAGCGCCGAACCGGGAACCTCGTACTCCGCGATCAGCTCGGCGAGCCGGTGACCCATTGCTCCAGCCACGCGATGATCCTTTCGTTGTAGTCGTACCTGTGCGAGGGACGCCCGCTCAGGATGAACAGATGACTCGCGCCGGGGTAGCGCACCAGCTCGACCGGGACCCGGCGCTCGCGCAGGGCGGTGAACCACTGCTCGGCCTGGCCGACGGGGCAGCGGTCGTCGTCCTGGCCGTGCAGGATGAGCGTCGGGGTGGTGACGTTCGCGACGTGGGTGATGGGCGACTGGGCGGTCAGGTCGCCGGCGTACTCGTGGTCCTTCATCAGCAGGCCCAGGTCGGACGTGCCGCTCAGGCTGGTCAGGTCGCTGACGCAGCCGCCCGGGACGGCCGCTCTGAACCTGCCGGTCGTGGCCGAGAGCCAGCAGCTCATGTAGCCGCCGTAGCTGTAGCCGGTCACGGCCAGGCGGTCGGGGTCGGCGACGTTCTCGGCGATCAGGGCGTCGACGGGGGCCAGGAGGTCCTGGGCGTCGGCCAGGCCCCAGGCGCCGATCGAGGCGGTGAAGAAGTCCTCGCCGTAGCCGTCGCTGGCTCGCGGGTTGACGGTGAGGACGGTCCAGCCCTGGGCGGCCAGGAGCTGGTGGTAGAGGTGGACGCCGTCGAAGACGGGGGACCAGGCGTTGTGCGGGCCGCCGTGGATGTCCAGCAGCAGGGGGCCGGGGGTCTGCCGGGTGTCGTCGCGCAGGACGAAGCCTTCGATCCGGGTGCCGTCCGGGGCGGTGAAGGTGCGGCGGTGGGCGGTGAACAGCTCAACCTCGTTGAGGTCGTAGGTGGTCAGTCGGGATATATCCGGCGCTGGCGCACCAGATATATCCGACATTTCGCCTGACGCTACCTTTGTCGGGCGCAGCGTCGCCAGGTAGACGTCCCCCGCGCTGTACGGCGTCGCCGCCACGTACGCGACCACCCCCGCCGCCGCGCTGATCCCCGAGATGTTGACCTCCCCGGGCACCAGCCGCTCCCCGGGCTCGCCCTCGGCGAGGCGGTAGAGATGCGTCGAGCCACCGTCCCGCGCGCAGAACAGCAGCTCATCGCCGGCCTGCGCCGGAGTGCCGCCCGGGTAGCCGGGGGCGCCGGTCATGACGTTCCGGTCGAGCTCCGTCTCCACCTCGGCCCACCCGCCGGAGCCGAGGTCGAACAGCCGCGTATGCCCGACCACGCCCCCCTTCAGCCCCGCGGCGACCAGCCGCTCGCCGAGCCACCACACCCCGACGCAGATGAGGTCGGGATCCGTCAACCGCTCGGGCACCGCCTCCTTGACCGCGTCGACCGCGTACGCCGCCCCACCCGGCACCAGGTCGCGATCGTCGTCCATGGCGGCGGCGAACGCCAGGCGCGTGCCGTCCGGCGACCACGACGGCTCGCCCACCTGGAAGTCGCCCTCGGTGACCTGCGCCGTCTCGCCGCTCGTCACGTCCAGGACGAACAGGTGCCTGGTCAGCCCGCGCAGCAGCCCCGCCCCGTCGGCCTTGTGGTCGAGCCGCCGGGCCACGACGGGCGCGTCCGGGCCGGCCATCGCGCCGCCCTCCCCCGTCCCCACCAGCGCGGCGAACGCGACGCGGGAGCCGTCCGGAGACCAGACGGGCGCGCCGGCCCCGAGCTTCGCCGACGTCACCGCGACCGGCTCGCCACCGTCCATGGGCAGCAGATGGATCTGCGACCTGCCGTCCACCGGCCGCAGCAGCGCCAGCGTCCGCCCGTCCGGGGCCCACCGCGCGGCACTGCCCGCGGCCAGCCGCCGCGGCTCGGCGCCGGGCGCGGCCAGCCAGATCTCGGTCCGGTTCTCGTCGGAGTCCCGCACGGCGGTCGTCAACGTGTACGCCACCGCTCCCCCGTCGGGACGCACCTGGGGATCGGAGGGGACGGCGAGGCGGTAGAGGTCGTCGAGCACGAGATGCGACATGAACGAACCGTAGGCCGCCACCGTCCGGGCATCTTCGGTGCTTCCGACGAAGGACTCCGCCCGACTTGTGCGGAAACCCAACGCCGTCGCCCGCGTACCACCCTCGCGCAGCGGCCCTCCAGCCGCCGCCACCTGGGATGAAGCCGAGATGACGGACCCGGCCGCCATCCTCCGCCCGCCGGATCAGCCCAGGTGGTGAACGAGGGCGGGACGGAGGGACCCCCTCGGCCGAGAGGTGCGTGTCGCGCGGGAGGTCACCGGCGACGGCGTACTTCCCAGACGCCCGTCATCACTCCGGCGATCAGCCCGAGGAGCACGACCACGACGAGTTCGACGTCGCCCAGGCCACCGATCGCGGCCGTGATGGTGCCCACCAGGACGATGGTCAGAATGGCGGCCGCGGCGCCCACGACAACAGGCATGTGTCCTCCTCCGCCGGCATCGGGCGGTCTTCCCGGCCTCAGCTTACGGTCGTCGCCGCCCGTGTTCGGAGGTGACCACGCCTGGTCATCCCCAGTCGCAGGAGTAGCCGTAGTGGCCGAAGCCGACCGGGTGGCCCACGGGCAGCGGCTCGCCGGTCAGCGGCGGGATCTCGACGGCGTCCCAGTCGAGCGTGCCGTCGGCGGTGAAACGCTCACCGAGATCGACGATGCCGTCGCACCGCCCGCCGGCGTAGGTGAAGAGGTGGAGGTCGACCCCGTAGGGAGGCTCTCCCACTTCCGCCACCATCGGAGCCACGAGCCAGGAGCAGGCCCAGCGCACCTCGTCGGGGTCGGTGGCGACCACCCGCTCGGAGTGGACGTACGAACCCGACCCGGCCGTCATGTCGAGCTCGTAGTACGAGAAGGACGGTTCCTTCGCCGGCGCGCCGTCGTCGTCGGCCCACGCGTTCAGCGCGGCGACCCCGGCGCGGGCGACGGAATGGCCGGGCTCGGCCTCCAGCACTCGCGCGTAGAGGGCCTGTGCCTCGTCCCGCCTGCGAGCGAGGGTGCGGTCGTCCTCGCCGTGCTCCGCCGCGTGGTCGTCGTCGATCCGCCAGAAGGCGATCTGCTGGACGAGCCGCCCGGCCAGGAGGACCGCGGCGAGCCGGTCGTCGGGACGGGCGCGCAGGGCGGCGCGCAGCCACGGCTCCTCCGGCCAGGTCGCGAGGAAGTCGCCGTCACCGGCCACCTCCAGCGAGTCGGTTCGGAGCAGGCACAGCAGGCGGCCCAGCTCGCGAGCGGCGTCCGGGTCTCCGCCGGTGGCCGCGGCCCGCAACCTCGTGATCGTCTCCTCGGTGATCGCCATGGCACGCCATGCTAACTCGATCGGCGCGGACGCCGATGTCCTCGACGCCAGACAGGCCGCCGTCCGTATCATCGCGGCATGAACCTGGAGCGACGGCTCAGTCGGCGGGCGATGCTCCTGGCCGCCGGCGGGCTGCTCGCCGGCTGCTCCCGGCAGCCTGAGGCCGACGAGGTCCACCTGCGGCTGGCCACCGGGCCGGCGGGGGCGGTGTACCGGCGCATCGGCGGTTCGCTGGCCGAGCACATCACCGAGCAGGTGCCGGGCGCCACGGTGAGCACCGTGCCGAGCGGGGCGTCCACCGACAACATCCGGATGCTGCGGGCCGGTGTGGCACACCTCGGGCTGAGCAGCCTGGACGCGCTGATCACGACCGACGGCAGCGCGCCCGAGGGGCTCTCGGCGATCTGCCGGCTGTACGACAGTCACCTGCATCTCGTGGTCATGGCCGGTTCGGCGATCGAGGAGTTCCGGGATCTCAAGGGCAGGCGCATATCCCTCGGCGCCCGCGACTCGGGCACCGAGTTCACCTCGCTGCGGGTTCTGGAGCTCGGGTTGGTGGACGCCGACGGCCGCTACCTCAGCCAGGCCGAATCGGCGGCGGCGCTGCGTGACGGCGAGATCGACGCGATGTTCTCCCTGACCGGGGTCCCGACGCCCGCGATCACGGAGCTGACGCAGCGGCACCCGATCCGGCTGATCCCGCTGGACGCGCAGGCGGACGCGCTCTTCACGGCGTTCCCCGGTCCCTACACCCCGGCCATGATCCCCGCGACCGCCTACGCGGGGGTCCCGGCCATCCGGACCATCGCCGTGCCGAACGTGCTGCTCGTCCGCAACGACCTGCCCAGCGACCTGGTCCGCGCCATCACCGACACGATCTTCACGCACACCGGCACGATCACCTCCGCCGGCCGCGGCGGCGCCGAAGCCGTTCCCGAGGCGTGGCAGATCAACGTACGCACGGGGATCTCCACCGCGTCGATCCCGCTCCATCCCGGCGCCGCCGCCTGGTTCCGCGACCGCAAACGCTGACCCCGGACGCCGACAACCAGGCGGGCTCTGTCAGGCGGGCTCTGTCAGGCGGGCTCTGGAGCATCGGACGACGGTGCCACCGGCAACGCGACCACCGCGGCGAACCCGTACCCTGACCCGTCCGGACGCGACAGCCCCTCCTCCAGCCGCAGCTCGCCCCCGGCCGCCCCCACCAGGTCGGCACAGATCGCCAGCCCCAGGCCGGTCCCGGACACGTTCTGGTGCCGCGGCGACCGCCAGAACCGCCGCAACGCCTGGGCCCGCTCGGACGCGTCGATCCCCTGGCCGTCGTCCCGGACGGCGATCGTGACCACCCCTCCGTCCGCGGCCCCGTCACCGCGCCCGTCACCGCGCCCGCCACCGCGCCCGCCACCGTTTCCGTCACCGTTTCCGTCACCGTCCCCGCCGCCGGGAACGACCCGGACGCTCACCTCCACCATCCGCGCGTCCGACAGCCGCAACGCGTTGCTGATCAGCTCGTCCAGGATGCTCCCCAGCCCACCCGTCGGCTCCAGCACCCGCAGCCCCGGCGGCACGTCCACCGCCAGGCTCTGCCCCGCCGTCGCGGTCAACGCCCGCCACCGATCCACCCGCGTCGCCAGGACCGCGTCGAGATCCACCGGCGACGCCGTCCGTATGCTCTCCATCCGCGCACTGGCCTGCAACGAGTTCAGCATCCGCTGCATCGCCTTCACCTCGTCGACGGCCACGTCGTACACCTGCCGCCCACCCCCGGCCGCGTCCAGATGCGGCTCCAGGCTCTCCACCGCGAGCCGGAGGCTGGTCAGCGGGTTGCGCAACTGATGCGACGCGTCCGACACGAACGCCCGCTGCCGCTGCACGGCGTTCTCGACCGCGTCCATCATGGTGTTGAACGACTCCGCCAGCCGCCGCAGCTCGACCGGCCCGGCCTCGGCGTCCGCGCGGATGGTGAGGTCGCCCTGCGAGATCCGTGAGCTCGCCGCGTCCAGCTCCCGCACCGGCCGCAGCACCCATGCCGACACCGGCCAGGCGACGGCCACCAGCGCGATCAGGGGCAGCAGCCCGAGCCCGGCGAGCTGGGCCCAGCGTACGAGGATGCGGTATCGGGTCTTCGACAGGTCGGAGATGGTCACGACGGCGCCGACGACCTCGCTGTCCCGGCCGACCGGCTCCGCGACCACGAGCGCGGAGTCGTCCCACGGCGCCCAATCGCCGGACGGTTCCGGCCTCGCCCCGGCCAGCGCCGCGGTGACGATCCGGGACAGCGCCGGCTCGGCCCGCGCCGCCTCCTCGTAGGCCCCCGTCGGCCCGAGCAGCACCGTGCCCGACGTGTCGATCACCGCGACCGAGACGGCGTACAGCTCGTGGTAGCGCGCCAACTCCTGCTGGAGCGCCTCGGTCCGCCCGGTCGACAGCGCGGTCTCCGCCAGCGAGGCGAACCTGCCGACGTCGTTGAGCCGGTCGACGTACGTCTCCTGCATCTCCCGCTCGGCCACGGAGACGCTGAGAGGCACCCCGAGCGCCGCGACGAGCAGCACCGCGAGCGGCACCAGGACGACGAGCAGGCGGCGGTGCACGGCGCGTCAGCCGATCAGCTCCGGCCGGTCGGCCAGGAGCCGATAGCCGACCCCGTGGATCGTGCGGATGACCACGGCCGGCCCGAGTTTGTGCCGTAACGCGGCGATGTGGGTGTCGAGGGTGCGGCTTGAGGACTCCCAGGTCGCGCCCCAGATCTGGTCGAGGATGACGTCGCGGCTGACCACGTTCGGGGCGCGCCGGGCCAGCAGCAGGAGCAGCTCGAACTCCTTGCGGGTCAGCGTCACGGGCGTGTCGTCGACGGTGACCTCGCGGGTGCCGACACCGATCCGCATCGGGCCGAGGACAAGCGGCTCATCCGGGTGGCTCAGGGCACGGGCCACCCGCGTACGCCGCAGGACGGCGTCGATCCGGGCCAGCAACTCCGGGATGCCGAACGGCTTGACGATGTAGTCGTCGGCGCCGGCGCGTAGGCCGCGTACCCGCTCGTGCTCCTCCGAGCGTGCGGTCACGGCGATGACGGCGGTCTCCGGGCGGTCGCGCAGCTTGCGGATCACGTCGAGGCCGTCGCCGTCGGGCAGGCCCAGGTCGACGAGGACCACATCGGACGGGGCGGCACGCACGGCCTCGGCGGCGGTGGCGATGCGGTGGACCTCGAAGCCCGCCTGGGCCAGGACGGTCACCAGACCCCGCGCCACGCGGTCGTCATCTTCGATGATGGTGATCCGCATACCGGATTGTACGGCCGGGGTCCACGCGGGCGTTAGCCCCGCAGCTCTTGGGATTTCTCTGACATTCGGCGCATTCCTTGGGATTTCTCTGACACCATCCGCGTCCCCGCCCGCCCAGACTGAGGCGGCGCACTCACCGATGTACGCGAATGCGCTGACGAGGAGGCCGCGATATGAGAACGACCAGCAGGCACCGGGCCGCCGCGCGGATGATCACCGCGATCGGCGTCTTTTCGCTCGTCGCCGCCTGCTCCGGCGGCGGAGGCGCCCCCGCCACGGGCGGCGCCACCGGCGGCGGTTACCCGGAGCAGAACATCACGATCGTCGTCCCGTTCAGCGCGGGCGGCCCGACGGACACCGTCACCCGCATGATCGCCGAACCGATGGCCGCCAAGCTCGGCACCAAGATCGTCGTACAGAACGTCGAGGGCGCGGGCGGCACGGTCGGCGCCGGCGAGGTCGCGCGGGCCGAGCCGGACGGCTACACCGTCCTCATGCACCACATCGGCATGTCCACGGCGCCCGCCCTGTACCAGAACCTGGGCTACAAGCCGCTGGAGAGCTTCGAGATGATCGGGCTCGTCACCGAGGTGCCGATGACGATCGTCGCCCGCAAGGACTTCGAGCCCAAGACGCTCCAGGAACTCGTGACCTACGTGAAGGCGAACGCCGCCAAGGTCACCCTGGCCAACGCCGGCATCGGCGCCGCGTCCCACCTGTGCGGCCTGCTGTTCCAGACCGCCGCCGGGGTCAAGCTCCAGGAGGTCCCGTACGAGGGCACCGGCCCCGCCCTGACCGACCTCGTCGGCGGCCAGGTCGACTTCATGTGCGACCAGTCGACCAACACCAGCGGCCAGATCTCCGCGGGCGAGGTCAAGGCGTACGCGGTCACCACGCCGGAACGGATCAAGAGCCTGCCCGACCTGCCCACCACCACCGAGGCCGGGCTGCCCAAACTCCAGGTCAGCGTGTGGCACGGCCTCTACGTCCCGAAGGGCACGCCGCAGGACGTCGTCCAGAAGCTGTCCGAGTCGCTGAAGACGGCGCTGGCCGACCAGAAGGTCATCGACCAGATGGCCAAGCTCGGCACCGCGCCGGTACCGGCCGAGGACGCCACCCCGCAGGCGCACCGGACCAAGCTGGAAGAGCAGCTCGGCACCTGGGCCAAGGTCATCGCCGACGCCGGCGTCAAGGCCTCCTGAGGTGGAGCGCCGCCGGTCCTTCCCGGACGTCCTCGCCGGGGCCATCTTCATCCTGATCGGTGGCGCGTTCGTGGTGGGGTCGCTCGGCTACGAGCTGGGCACCCCGCTGCGGATGGGCCCCGGCGCCTTCCCGCTGCTGGTCGGCGCGATCGTGGCGGTCCTGGGCCTGGGGATCGTCGTCAAGGGGCTCGTCGCCGGCGAGGTGATCGCGTTCGGGCCGATCCCCTGGCGGGCGATCGTGGTCATCGTGCTCGCGGTCCTGTTCTTCGGTTTCACCGTACGGGGGCTCGGATTCGTCCCGACCTCGGCGGTGACCGCCCTGCTCACCACGCTGGCCAGCACGCGCGTACGACCTCTCATGGCCGTCGCCGTCGCGGCCGGACTGACCCTGGCCAGCACGCTCATCTTCGTCGTCGGACTTCAGCTTCGGATCCCGCTCTGGGGCCCATGGCTGGGATTCTGACGCGGCATCCGGATTGAGGCATGGAACTTCTCAACAACCTCGCCCTGGGCTTCTCCACCGCCTTCCTCATCCAGAACGTCCTCTACTGCTTCGTCGGAGTGCTGCTCGGGACGATGGTGGGCGTACTACCCGGCATCGGACCGACGGCGACGGTGGCGATGCTGCTGCCGATCACCTTCAGCTTCGAGCCGGTGACGGCACTGATCATGCTGGCCGGCATCTACTACGGCGCACAGTACGGCGGCTCGACCACCGCCATCCTCATCAACCTGCCCGGCGAGTCGTCGGCGGCCGTCACGGCGCTCGACGGACACGAGATGGCCCGCCAGGGCCGAGCCGGCGCCGCCCTGGCCGCCGCCGCCATCGGCTCCTTCATCGCCGGTACGATCGCCACCGTCGCCCTGGCCGTCGCCGCCCCGCCGCTGGCCCGCGTCGCGCTGCGGTTCGGCCCGGCCGAATACTTCTCCCTGGTCCTGCTCGGCCTCATCGTCTCGATCGCGCTGGCCCGCGGCACGGCGCTCAAGGCACTGGCGATGATCGCCCTCGGCGTCCTGCTCGGCACCGTCGGCCAGGACATCTACACCGGCACCCCCCGCTTCGTGTTCGAGCAGCGGGAACTGTACGGCGGCATCGACTTCGTCTCGGTCGCCGTCGGCATGTTCGGGGTGGCCGAGATCCTGCGCAACCTGGAGAACGAGCAGACCCGCATAGCGGTCGTCGGCAGGGTCAGGAACCTCTGGCCGACCCGCGAGGACTGGCGCCGCATCGTCGGCCCGATCCTGCGCGGCACCGGCCTCGGCGCCGCCCTCGGCGTCCTGCCCGGCGGCGGCCACGTACTGGCCTCGTTCACCTCCTACGCCGTTGAGAAGCGCATCTCGAAGCGGCGGCAGGAGTTCGGCCACGGCGCGATCGAGGGCGTCGCCGGCCCCGAGTCCGCGAACAACGCCGCCGCCCAGACGTCCTTCATCCCCCTGCTCACCCTGGGCCTGCCCGCCCACCCGGTCATGGCCCTGATGGTCGGCGCCTTCATCGTCCACGGCATCACCCCCGGCCCGAACGTCCTCACCGACGAACCGGCGCTGTTCTGGGGCCTGATCGCGTCGATGTGGATCGGCAACGTGCTGCTCGTACTGCTGAACCTGCCGCTGATCGGGCTGTGGGTGCGCATGCTGCGCATCCCGTACCAGGTGCTGTTCCCGATGATCATCCTGTTCGCCTCGATCGGCACGTACTCACTGGGGTTCAACGCGTACGACGTCTACGCGATCGTCTTCTTCGGGATCCTGGGCTACATCCTGATCAAGTGCGGCTGTGAACCGGCACCCCTGCTGCTCGGCTTCGTCCTCGGCCCGTTGCTCGAGGAGAACCTGCGACGGGCGCTCATCATCTCCCGCGGCGACGCCTCGGTCTTCCTCACCCGGCCGATCTCGGCAGTGCTGCTGGCTCTCGCCGCGGCGGCACTTGTCGTCGCCATCCTCCCGACGATCCGCAAGCGCCGCGAGGTCGTGTTCGCGGAGGAGGAGTAGGCCGGTGACCTGATTTCCCTCAGTGGATGCGGGACTTCATGGTGCCCAGCAGACAATCCCATTCTTCGAAGGAGAACTCCAGGACCGGGCCGTGCGGATCCTTCGAGTCACGCACTCCCACGGTGCCGTTGGCCAGCGTCGCGACTTCCGCTCGCGAGACCTTAAGGCGGCACGAAGAAGAGACAGGACGATTCAAAGTATTCCTGTTTCAGGCGGCGATGCGCCCCCACATGGTGGGCTGCATCACAGACGGTCACTGATCCGCATCCCTCCGTTTCTCTTCCCTGAATGTGCGGCCCGCAATCCTCGCTGAGACGCTCGACTTAACTTCCCTCGAACAGTCCCCATGTACTTCCATCGGAAGTTGCATCGAGCTTCTCTGCGAGGCACTCTCAGAGTATCTCGCGTGGCAGCCGGCCGAAGGAAGAGAAGCCAAGATCCGGCAGCGGCTGGCGAGAAGCACGCGCCCATCAGTCGTACGGACAGGATCTGCTGATGACCGAGCCCGGCAAACGTCTCCTCCCGCGACTCATCGCCTGTCTGGACCGGAGGATCTGGGCGGCTCACGACGCCTCCGCGCGTGCGGCAGGGCTGACGGTTCGAAAGGTCGGCTGGCGAAGGCGGGTCTACCGTGACCCTCGCTTCGACCGGCTGCGGGACGTACGCGCCGGCGCAGCCCGCGAGGCCGCCGAGTCCCCCTTTCGTCCCGGGTAGAGGTGGACACCCGCGAAACCATCGGGTCGTCCCGCCCGCCGAGGGAGCGCTGGCGCGGCTCGGAAGGGCTTGGCGCTGGCGGACGGAGCTCGTGGCCGCGATGGCCGGCGCCACCGCCATCGTCGCGCTGGTGGAACAGGCGGGCGTCGGAGCGGTCCTGTCGGTGATGACGGGAGCAGTCGCACTGGGCGTCCTGATGCGGCGACGGATAGGGGGCTGGGTGTGGTCGCGCTTGGTGCGGCACCGCTTCCAGGGGTTGTGCGTGCGCACCTCCCTCCGGACCGCCGACGGCAGACTCCCGCTGGTCGTGCACACCCGCTGGGACGGTCATGATGTGGTCCTGCTCGTGTGGTGTCGCTCAGGGATGAGCCTCCCGCTCTTCGAGAGCTACCGCGAGGAGATCAAGGCCGCCTGTTTCGCCCGGACGGTGCAGATCGGCGCGCACCATCGATGGGGCCACCTGCTGGTGATCGAGATCGCCTTCTGACGACCCGCGGCAGGGTGAGCCCTGCCAGGACGATGTCTTTCTGGACTCCCGCTGACCGCGGTCCACGTAAGAGCTTCCCGCCAGCGGGAGTCCCGTCGAACGCGATCCTAGTTCGATCCCTTCGTGACGCCGGTTTTGATCGAAGTCAGCAACTGAGCCCATTCGTCGAAGGAGAACTCCAGGACCGGGCTCTGCGGATCCTTTGAGTCGCGCACCCCAACAGTGCCGCTCGCGAGGCTTGCGACCTCCACGCAGTTCCCGTTCGTATTGCTATACGTACTTTTGAACCAACGCGGCTGGTGATGAGTGGTCATACCGGGACTCCCTTCCTGTGGTGAACTACTACGCCAGCCGGCCAACAGCTCTGCGCATCAACTGGATTGATTCATCAGGTTTCAATGCCGCCTGCATGATGCGATCGACCATTCGTCCATACTGGTGCGTCTCCCTCTCATCAAAGGAGATCTCTCCTCCCGTGGCCGTCTCCATGTAGGTGATGTCCGAGTGCCGGAAGCCAACGGGATGCGCTGTTGGTTCGAACTGGAGCTGCGACAGGCTGCTCGTCAGGAGCGGGTACGGGCGCGCAAGCTCGACAATCCGGATGGTTACGTTGGGCAATTGGGCGACCTTGATGAGGTGCTCCAACTGAGCCCGCATGATTTCTTTGTCGCCGATGAGACGGTAGACGACCGCCTCGTCGACTATCGCTCTCAGCTGCAGCGGCTGAGCGGCGGTCAGGAGTTCCTGCCGCTTGAGACGGGCCTGAAGGCGACTACGCAGAAGGGACGGGGACATGTCAAAATAGTCTTGGTTCAGGCGGATGAACGCCTCTATGTAATCGGCCGTCTGCAGCAGGCCGGGAATGATGCCCGGTTCCCAATTTATGATGACGCTCGCCTCGTGTTCGAACGCGATGTAGTCGACATAAGAAGAGGGAAGGTCCTTGGCGTACGAGTCCCACCAGCCGGGCTGCGCCGCCTGGCGGGCGAGCTCGAGGAATCCTTCGCGCCGGCCCTCCGGGACCTCGTAGCGAGCGAGGAGCGCTGCCACATCCTCAGTGGACGGTCGCGTGATGCCTGATTCGAGACGCGAGAACTTGGCGGGCGACCAGCCGAGCTCCTTGGCGATCGCCGGGCCGTTGAGTCTGGCTTCCGCTCGCAGGCGACGGAGCTCTGCGGCCAACAGGCTGCGTCGCAGTCCGCCGCTGATCCGACTCACTCCGCTGCCCCTCCCCTTTGAGCGGCCTCGCAATCCTCACCGCAGGAACTCTCGGCTCTTCGGCCACCGGACAAACCGCGTGTACTTCTCTGTGGAAGTTGCACGGATCCTTGCAAAGAGTATCTCAGGCAGGCGGACGCGAGGAGGAGGCGCGGCCGATTTCTGAGATCAATCTGCCTCCCTCGGTCAGGTCGATCATCGCCACACTAGTGGCCCGGCGGTGGCTGATCACACCCCGGGGAGAGACACGCCAGGCGCTGGAGGAAAGAAGGCACCCCCGGTCAGAGGCGTTGACTGCCGTCGAGGCCGGCTGTCTGTCAATGTGCTCAGCGGTGGAACCTCGAGCCCCTCCAGCGGCTCTTCTCCTCAGCTTCGCGAAGGCGGGAATGCGTGGACACAGAGGCTCTGATCCTCGACCTGATGACGCGGATCCAAGCGCTCAAGGCGAGCGTGCGTACCGGTGACGGCGCCGATGCGCACGCGATCGGCGTGGCCGAGGTGCTGGCGGAGCTCGCCGGTATCCGGGCCGAGGTGAGGCAGGATCTGGCCGCTCTCCACGACGAACTGGACGGCCTGCGACGGGACCTGGACGAGCGCTTCGCCACCGTCGTCACCGTGGCTCCGCACAGGCCGTTGGTCCGGCGAGGCAGGCTGGTGGCCTCGCCACCGAAACCGCCGTGCTCATAACGCTTCCTCGGTTGCCGACCAAGAGGGGATGTAATCGACGAAGGGAGCATGGCCGGTGCGTCGCAGACAGGCGGACATCGCTACAGATCCGGACGCTTTCGAAGCCTTCTACCGGCGCCACGTCGACGCGATCACGTCGTTCCTCGCCCGCCGGGTCGCTGATCCGAACACGGTCGCCGACCTGGTCGCGGAGGTCTTCGTGGCGGTGCTCGACTCCGACGACGTCGCCCGGCTCGAAGAGCGGATCGACGCGGAGGGCCTGGCCAGGCGGGCCTTCCAGGCCATGGCCGGATTACCGGACGGTGATCGCGCGATGCTCGAACTGGTCGTCATCGACCAGCTCACCATCACCGAGGCGGCCACCGCTCTGGGCATCCGGCAGGGGGCCGCCAGGGCCAGGCTGCATCGTGCCCGCCTGCTCGTCAGGCGGCGGCTGGCCACCGGGGCGGTGGTCGCCGGGATCGCGGCGGCGGCGGCCGTGGCGGCGCCGTTCCTGAACGGATCGGAGACCCCGGCGTACGCGGTCACCAAGAACACCGACGGCACGATCACCCTGAAGATCAACGAGTTCAGGGACCCCGCCCGGGTGGAGAAGGACCTGGCGGCGGTCGGCCTGACCGCGGACGTCTCGTACGTCAAGCCCGGCACCCGGTGCGCCCCCGGCCGCGGGACCACCGATGGTCCCTCCTTCTCCAAGGAGGAGCTCAAGAGCAAGGATCCCGAGGTACGGAAGAGGATCAGGGAGGCGATCGAGAACTCGCCGAACGGCAGGGCGTTCAAGCTGGGCGGCGGCGAGGTACGGATCGACCCGCGGCACATCAGGCCGGACCAGACGGCCGTCATGGAGTTCACCGAGAACGAGGACCAGACCTCGGGGCCGGAGAAGCCGAGGGCCCTGTGGGAGTTCGGGGGTTACCTCGTCACCGGTCCGGTCAAGCCCTGCAAGGTCGTCGACGACCCGTCCTGGGACGAGATGCCCGATCCGAAGACGAACCCCGAGGCGTACCCGCCCCCCGGAACCTGAGCCTCACCGGCCCGTTCAGGAGGTCCCGGTCGGCCGGGACCTCCGGGACGGCACCGGCCGGCGCCTCCGCCCGCTCAGCCGCGCGTGATGGACAGGCGCATGTCGGTGTAGTCGAAGGTGATGGCGAAGGGCTTGAAGAACTCGTGGGTGAAGTTGGCGATCAGGTCGAAGCCGAACATCGCGGACTGGCCCGGGCCCGGGTAGCCGGGATGGAGCGTATCGACCGCGTGGCCGGGCACGTCGCGGCCGACGGCCCTGCCCAGGCTGATCCGCTCGGCGGTGAGCCGGTAGATCTTGTGTCCGGCCTGTTCGATCGGGTGGTCGTAGTCCACGGTGATGCCGCCCGCCCGTTCGGCGATCTCCACCGTCGTGTCGATACCGCTGGCGATGCCGCCGGTGTCGACGGTGACCATGCGGGGTCCGTAGTCGCCGAGGCTGCCCAGGGTGCAGGGGTAGTGGTCGCCGGCCAGCCACAGCGGCAGCCGGTCGACGACCGGCGTCCGGGGCGCCGGCCTGGTCTTGCGACGCAGGAGCAGGGCCCGGCCGGCGTAGTTCATCGTGGTCAGGAAGTGGTAGAAGATCGTCGTTCCGAACGCGCCGGCCGCCGCCGTGCCGTCCGGCAGCGACGGCCGTTTCGCGTCGCTCCATTGCACCGGCAGGTTGCGGATCTCGATGTTGCCGATCTTGAACGAGTCGAGCACGCCCAGCCAGAGCGTGATCGGCTGGTTGTTGGCGACGCCTCCCGAGTGGCTGGCCACCGCACGCAGACCCGCCGCCTCCGCCACCTCCAGGGACAGGTCGAGCGTCGCGTACGTGTCCAGCCAGAATGTCCCGGCCGGCCCGCCGTTCAGGCTGGCTTCGACGGCGGGTACGGGGTCCAGAGTGACGAAGGGCACCTGCGTGCTCTGGGCCCCGTGGATCTGCCACGGCGTGCCGCTGATGTGGGCGCACAGCTCGGCGAGGGCCTGGTCGCGGGGGCGATCGATGCCCCGGAGCAGCGGGGCGGCGCGGGCGAACTGGTCCTGCCGGACGAAGCACTCGGCCAGCCGCTGCGTCGAGGCGACGTCGCCGGGATGCAGGGCGACGGCCTTGGACAGGTGCTTCTCCGCGTCGCCGAAGCGGTTGGACAGCAGGGCGAGGTAGCCGAGCCGGCCCAGGACGTGCGCGTCGCGCGGATCTCGGCGGAGCAGGCTTAGATAGCCGCGTTCGGCGGCGGCCAGCCTGCCCTCCTTGAAGAGCTGGTCGGGGGTGGCGGAGGCGGCGGCCACGCCGGGGGCGGCGGCCAGCAGGGGCAGGGCCGCGCCCGCGGCCAGGGTCAGGCCCGTACGCCGCAGGAACGCGCGACGGCCCGGGAGGTCGAGGTCGTCGGTTCGAGGGGTCATGCCGGGGCTCCTAACGTCGCGGTGGCGACACCTCGGGGCTCGCGACAACGTCTGATTCCCTATAGGAGTTGCGATGTCAAGACCGTCGCAGGAGAGGCTGTGTTGCTCGTGCCGGCCTCGGCGACGGTCTTGGCATCACGGGCTAT